>NZ_JAPDFL010000001.1:0-300000 GCF_025949695.1 Pararhodobacter zhoushanensis
CGACCTCGGCCACGGCTTCGGTGTTCATCGTGCCCCCGGCGTGAACCTGATAGGTCTCGTTCAAGAGGGCGGTATTGCCGATTATCCCGACAACAGGACGCTTTCGCGGCATGGCTTGACCTTGCGACGTCTGTGATGAGGGAAACCTAGTCTGCTGCAGCTGCAAAGAAAAGGGGTGTTACGGCAGGATGACAACAGCCGCCTGACCATCGGTCGTCCAGGTGAGGCCGGTCAGGGTGGTGCCGCTGCGCCCGGTGCCGGTGGCGATGCTGGCAGCCGGTTGCGCACCGGCGGCGATCAGGTCGGCGACCAGCAGGTCACGTTGCGCATCGGGGTCCGGCGGGATGCCCGAGATGCCGATATCCAGCGTCGCCGTGCCCACATAGACCCGCTGGCCGTCCGGCCCCAGATACGCGCTGCGCCAGAGCCGCAGATGCGGGCGGGCGGCGGTGTCGGCGATCGGCTTTTCATAGGCCATATCGTTGGGCTGGCCGTCCCAGAAATCTGGCGTGACCGGGGCGATGGGGTCATCGGCACCGCGCCATGACGCCCAGGCCTCGCGCAAAAGCAGCGTCGCGGCGGGGCGCTGCGCGGCGACCCATCCGGCATCGGCCAGCGCGGTGGCTACGGCGGCGTCATCCCCGGCCAGCAGGATCACGTTGACCGGGCCGAGCCGCCTGCCCAGCAGCGTCTCGGTCTGCGCGGTAAAGCCGGGGGCGGCGGGCAGCGCGGCGAGGTCGGTCAGGGTGACATCGGCAGGGGCGCTCCACGGGATGCCCAGCGCCTTGTCGTAGAAGACGACGACCCACCCGGCGGTGACCACCAGCGCCAGTGTGGCGCTGAGCGCCAGCAGGCGGAGCGCGCCAACCGGCGCGGGCGCGGGCTCTGGTTGCGACTCGAGCCGCCATTCGGCGATGGCGACGCCGACGACCAGCCACAGCGCGCCGACCAGCCAGCCGTTGAACACGTCGCTGACGAAATGCTCGGCCAGATAGACGCGGCTTGCACCGATGGTGAAGGCCAGCAGCACGGCGGCCAGTGTCGCCGGGACCAGCGGCAGGCGCCCGATGCGCCAGAGCGCGTAACAGGCGGTTCCCCAGAAGGCGACCGAGATGGCGGCGTGGCCCGAGGGGAAGCTGCTGGAGGTTTCAAGGAAATAGGCGAACTCGGGGCGCGGGCGGTCGAAGACCCGCTTGAGAATGCTCACCGACAGCGCGTTGCCGACCACGGCCACGACAAGCCCCAGCACCAGATCGCGCCGCCCCTTGAGCACCAGCCAGACCGCCAGCGCAACGGCAAGCGCCGTCACCACGCGGCTGTCGCCCAGCGCGGTGATGTGCATCACGACCCGCAGGATGCCCGGGCTCCAGAACGAATGCGCCAGATTGGACAGGCGCGTGTCGATGGCGACGATCGGCGCGGCGGTCAGCCAGTCGGCGACCGACCCGACCCAGACGGCGAAGACATAGACAAAGACCACACCCAGCAGCGTCAGCGGCAGACCGGCGAAACGCCCGCTGTCCAGACGCCGCGCCAGCAGCGCGTTGGTGCGCGGGAAGCGGGCTTGCAGCGCCTGCACCTGCGGGTTCCCGGCCAGCGCGCGCAGCACGGATTGCCCGACCGAGCGCACGAAGGGAAAAAGCCGGATCGCGCGCATCACCAGCCAGATCAGCGCGGCGAGCGCCAGCAGCACGGCCACCACCACCAGCGCGACCCGGGTGGCCAGCGGTCCCAGCCGGGTCATCGTGTCGCCCAGCACGTAACCCAGCGCCAGATGCCCGGCGGCATAGGGCACGGCGGCAATCGCGGACCACATCAGGAAACGACGGTGCGGCATGCCTGAAAGCGCTGCGACCATCGGCACCAAGCCCGAAACCGGCCCCAGAAACCGCCCGATGACCAGCGCCAGCCCGCCGTGGCGCTGGAAAAGCGCCTCGGCGCGGGCATAGGCCTTGGACCCGGCCAAGCGCCCGCGAAGCCCGCGCTTGGCCAGACGGCCGGTCCAGTAGCCCAGCTCGGCCCCGATCAATGCACCACCGGCGACGAACCAGCCCAGATCGAACAGATCAAGCACGCCCTGCTGCGCAAGGATCCCACCCGCATCGACGATCAGCGAGCCGGGCACGAAGACGCCGGTGACAAACCACGCCTCGAGCATCGCCGCCGCGCCGATGATCCAGTAGGTCGCCATGCCCAGCGACGCCAGCGAGGGCAGGATCTGGTCCAGTCCGATCACTGTTGGCGGCTCAGCCCTGCCCGACCAGCCCGGCGGCTTCCGCCCCGGCGATGCCCGCGTCGGCGTCATTGTCCGAGGTGTCGCCGGTCACGCCCACCGCGCCGACAATCGCGCCGCCGGCATCGCGCAGCAGCACGCCACCGGCGGCAGGAACCACCTTGCCGTCATAGAGCGTGCTGAGCGAAGCGACGAAATGCGGGCGCTCGGCGGCCATGACACCCAGCTGGCGGCTGGGCACACCGACCATGATCGCACCATACGCCTTGCCCTGCGCAAGCGCGAAGCGGCCCACCGGCGCGCCGTCTTCCCGCTCGAACGCCAGAACCTGACCGCCGGCATCCAGCACCACGACGGACAGCGGTTTCATGTCCTTTTCGCGACCAAGGGCGCGGGCAGCGGCGATGATGGTGCGGGCTTGGTCGAGGGTCAGGGTCATGGGCCGTCCTTTCAAAACAGACCCTCTGATACCGTCCCGCGCGCCATCACGCAAAGCCGATCTTTGCAAGGGCCCGGAACGCAAAGGGCGGCCCGTTTCGGGGCCGCCCAGGTGTCTCAGTTCCGCGCTGCCTTGAGTTGCAGGCGGCGGGCGTGCAGCACCGGTTCGGTATAGCCCGAGGGCTGGACGCGTCCCTTGAACACCAGATCGCAAGCCGCCTGAAAGGCAATGGTTTCAAAGCCCGGCGCCATCGGCGTGTAGAGCGGATCGTCGGCGTTCTGGCGGTCGACCACCGCCGCCATCCGCTTCATCGCGTCCAGGACGTCCGCCTCGCTGACAATGCCGTGGTGCAGCCAGTTGGCGATATGCTGCGACGAAATCCGGCAGGTCGCGCGGTCTTCCATCAGGCCGACGTCGTGAATGTCGGGCACCTTGGAACAGCCCACCCCCTGATCAATCCAGCGCACCACATAGCCAAGGATGCCTTGGGCGTTGTTCTCGACCTCGGCCATGATCTGCGCGGGCGACCATTTGCGATAGGTGGCCAGCGGGATTTCCAGCAGGGCATCCAGATGCGCCCGGCGCCCGCCCCCGGCCAGCTTTTTCTGCACCGCGAACACATCGACCTTGTGGTAATGCAGCGCGTGCAGCGTGGCGGCGGTGGGGCTGGGCACCCAGGCGGTATTGGCCCCGGCGCGCGGATGCGCGATCTTCTGATCCAGCATCGCCGCCATCAGATCGGGCGCGGCCCACATGCCCTTGCCGATCTGCGCCTTGCCGCTGAGCCCGCATTCCAGACCGATATCGACGTTGCGGTCCTCATACGCATTGATCCAGGTCTTGCGCTTGATGAAGTCCTTGCGGCTGAATGGCCCGGCCTCCATCGAGGTGTGGATCTCGTCGCCGGTGCGGTCCAGAAAACCGGTGTTGATGAAGGCGATCCGCGATTTGGCGGCGCGGATGCATTCCTTGAGATTGGCCGAGGTGCGGCGTTCCTCATCCATGATACCCAGCTTGACGGTATTGGCGGGCAGGCCCAGCGCGGCCTCGACCCTGTCGAAGATCTCGACCGCGAAGGCGGCTTCTTCCGGCCCGTGCATCTTGGGCTTCACCACATACATCGAGCCATGCTGCGAATTGCGCGCGCCTTTGGTCTTTTGCAGATCGTGCTTGGCGATCAGCGTGGTGATCATGGCGTCCATGATGCCTTCGGGGATTTCCGAGCCGTCTTGCAGCAGGATCGCCGGGTTGGTCATCAGATGGCCGACATTGCGCACCCACAGCAGGGCGCGGCACTTCACGGTGAGTGTACCGCCGCCGGGGGCGTTGTAGGCGGCATCGGGGTTCAGTTTGCGCGTAAAGCTCTTGCCGCCCTTGGTGACCTCTTCCGCCAGATCGCCCTTCATCAGGCCCAGCCAGTTGCCATAGGCCTGCACCTTGTCCTCGGCATCGACGCAGGCGACGGAATCCTCGCAATCCATGATCGCGGTCAGCGCGCTTTCCAGCCAGACATCCGAAATCCCGGCGCGGTCGGTGCGCCCGACCTCGGTCGTGGGATCGACGAGGATCTCGATCAAGAGCCCGTTCGAGCGCAGCAGGACCTGCAGCGGGCACAGGTCATTCTCAAGCCAGCCCGCGAACTGGGCCGGGTTCTTGAGCCCCCGTTCGCCGCGCGCCGTCACCACCAGTTGACCGTCGCGCACGGCGAGCGCCGTCACTTCGGTCCAGGACGCGCCGTCGAGCGGGACCGCTTCGTCCAGAAACACCCGCACCCGCGCCACGACCCGTGCGCCGTGGCCGTGCTCGTACGCGCCCTTGGGCGGCAGCGCGCCCATCGCATCGGTGCCATAGAGCGCGTCATACAGGCTGCCCCAGCGCGCATTCGCCGCGTTCAGCGCATAGCGGGCGTTGGTGATCGGCACGACCAGCTGCGGACCGGCGATGGTGGCGATCTCAGGATCGACGTTCTGGGTTTCGATCTGGAAATCGCCGCCTTCGGGCAGCAGATAGCCGATCTCGGACAGGAAAGCCTTGTACGCCTCGCCATCATGCGGCGCGTCGCGGTGGCTGCGGTGCCAGTCGTCGATCTGCGCCTGCAGGCTGTCGCGCTTGTCCAGCAGGGCGCGGTTTTTCGGCGCCAGATCATGCACGAGGGTCGAGAAGGCCTGCCAGAAGGCCGCCGGGTCGATCCCGGTGCCGGGCAGCGCCTGCGCGTCGATGAAATCCGCCAGTTGCAGGTCAACCTTCAGACCCGCCTTGTCGATGCGCTGTGTCATACCACCCTCTTTTTTGATGTCGCGCCTGAGCCGCAAAGCCCGCCTCCCGGTGCGTTCGCTGAGGATATCGGAAAAAGTTTCCTATAGGCAACACGCTTTCCCCTCTGCAACGCCGACAAATCCCGACATGATTTTCAAGAAATAATTGTAAGTCACATGCCTAAGTTTTTCTTGCGCGACTCGGCTCCGATAGTTAGTTATTTTCCTAAGCGATACAGAAGGAGCGGCGTCATGCCCCGAATGATCTTTGTGAACCTGCCCGTCGCAGACCTGCCCAAAGCCATGGGGTTCTGGCGCGCGCTGGGGTTCGACTTCAACCTCGACTACACCGACGAGACCGCTGCCTGTCTGGTGCTGTCGGACACCATGTTCGCCATGCTGCTGACGCATGACAAGTTCCGTGGCTTCGCCAAGGCCGAGGTCGCCGATACCAGCAAGGCCCGCGAAGTGCTGATCGCCCTGACCTGCGAGACCCGCGACGACGTGGACCGCCTGTGCGATACCGCCGCCGCCGAGGGCGGCGCGGCGCAGGGAGAGCCGCAGGACCACGGCTTCATGTATTTCCGCGCGTTCACCGACCCTGACGGGCACGTCTGGGAACTGACCCACTTCCCCGAGGCCTGACATGGGGCAGCTGCGCGGGCATCGCGTCACGGGATCGCTGCGCGGCGACGGGGTCCGGGGGCGCACCATGCCTGACCATGGGCACATAGGGTGGGGTGAAACCCCACCCTACGGCGGCACCGCAGTCGGGCTGGCCCGATGAGCGCCGAACCGCGCCTTGATGCGTTGTTTCAGGCGCTGGCCGATCCGACCCGCCGCGCGATCCTGTCGCAGCTGGCGCGCGGTCCGGCCAGCGTCAGCGATCTGGCGCAACCTTTCGACATGGCCCTGCCCAGCCTGATGGCGCATCTGCGCAAGCTGGAACAGGCCGGGTTGATCGACAGCCACAAGGACGGCCGCGTGCGCACCTGTGCCATTGTGCCCGAGGCTTTCACCCCCGTGCGCGGCTGGCTGGATGAACAGCGCGCGCAGTGGGAGGGGCGGCTTGACCGTCTGGAAGATTACGTGACCCGATTGATGAAGGAACGCCAACAATGACACTTGATCCCGATACCGACCTGATCCTGACCCGCACCCTGAACGCGCCCCGCACGATCCTGTGGGAATGCTGGACCTCGCCCGAACATCTGCCGCAGTGGTTCGTGCCCAAACCGCATAAGGTTGTCGCCTGCGAGCTGGACGTACGGCCCGGCGGCAAATGCAACACGACCTTCGAGGTCGAGGGCAACCTGATGGAGAACAACGGCGTGTATCTCGAGGTGATCCCCGGCGAAAAGCTGGTGTTCACCGACACCTACACCGAAGGCTGGAAGCCAAACCCTGAACCCTTCATGACCGCCATCGTCACCTTTGAAGATGCCGGTGACGGCAAGACGACCTATACCGCCATCGCCCGCCACCGCAGCGTTGAGAGCGCCAAGCAACACGCCGACATGGGGTTCCACGACGGCTGGGGCACCGTCGCCGCGCAGCTTGAAGCCTATGCGCAGGAGCTTGCCGCCAGATGAGCACGCAGTTCGATACGCTGGTGTTCGAGCGCGACATCGCCGCCTCGCCGGGTGCGGTCTGGCATGCGTGGATCGACCCGGCGGCGCGGGCGGCGTGGTCCGCGCCCAGCCCGGCAGTGACGGTCGAGTATCTGAGCGCCGATGCGCGGGTTGGCGGTGAGGAAATCTCGCTGTGCAAGGTGAAGGGCCAGCCCGACATCCGCTGCGACATCCGCTGGCTGGCGATGGACCCCGGCCTGCGGAGCGTGAACAGCGAAGTGATCGCGCAGGAGGGCACGACGCTGTCCACCGCTTTGGTCACAGCCGAGCTGCGCGGCATGGGTGAGGGCTGCGTGCTGACGCTGACGGTGCAACTGGCCTCTCTGGCCGAGGATATGGGCGTCGGGTATCAGCAGGGGTTCGGGGCCGGGCTGGATAACCTGACCGACGTCGCCCAGCGGGTGCTGAGCATCGAGCGGGTGATCGACGCGCCGGTGGCGGCGCTATGGGAGGCATGGACCGACCCAGAGGCACTGCCGCTCTGGTGGGGGCCGGACGGGTTCTCGTGCCGCACCCAGCGCATTGATCTGCGCAAGGGGGGCGAGTGGGTGTTCGACATGGTCGGCCCTGACGGCACCGTCTATCCCAACCACCACCGCTATACCCGCCACATCCCGCAGACGCGCATCGACTACACGCTGCACTGGGGCGAGAACGGGCCGAAACATGCCGATGCCTCGGCCCGGTTCGAGCCGATGGGAAAGCGCACCAAGGTGACGCTGGATATGCTGATGGCCACGCAGGACGACTACGATCAGGCCAAGGCGATGGGGGCGATGGAGCTGGGTCTGCAGACGCTGGGCAAGCTGGCGCGGCAGGTCGGCGCTTAAAGGTCCAGCGCCATCTGCCCTTTGGGCGCGCGTTTGCGCGGGGTGACGAGCGGGCGGGGCACCGGGGTGCGTTCCGCCCGCGCGGCGCGTCCGGCGGTGGCGGGATCGACTACCGGCTCGGGATAGCGCCCGGCCAGCAGTTTGCGCGCGCGGGGCCAGAGCCAGGGTGCGTGCAGATGGGCATCGGGGACGCGGGCGAGTTCGGGCACCCAGCGGCGGATAAAAGCGCCCTGCGGGTCCAGCCGTTGACCCATCGCCACCGGATCGGGGATGCGGCCCAGCGCGACGCTTTGCAAGGCACGCCAGTGGATCGCCGGGTCATAATCGGTGCACAGGCGGGACAGGTGCAGGCCCACGGCAGAAGGGTTGAGTGCCAGATGATGCACGCCGACGGCAGCGAGCAGTGCGCGCGAGCGGGCGTCGAGCCAGCCAGTCGCGGCCAACGCACGCATGGTGGCGTCGATGAACGGCAGGCCGGTCTGGCCGTCGGCCCAGGGGCCGGTGGCGGGTGTGTCGCCGGGGGGCATCAGCGGTAGCGCGTCCTGCGCCTGCGTGCGGGCGCGCAGTTGCGCGGCCAGCGCGCGCAGGGCACCGGACCAGTCGGAATTGCCACGCCAGCGCTGGCGCGCCTCAGCCAGCGCCGCCTGCACTTCGCGCGGTGAAAGCACGCCGTAAGCCAGATAGGGCGACAACCGGCTGCCCGCGCGCTCGGCCCCCAATGCGGTGGCGGTGGCGGGGGAATAGCCCTGCCCGCGCACCGACAGATAACTTTCCAGCAATTGCAGCCCCGCCGCGCGGCCACCCGGCTGGCGGTAGGGGCAGCGATCCTCGGCCAGTCCCAGCGCTTTGAGGCCGGGCAGCGCGCCCGTCCCCTCAACCACCATCGGCAGCGGGGGCGCTGGCAACACAGGGCCATCGCCCTGCGCCAAGGCGACCCACTCGACCCCTGCCCCGCGCGCCCAGTCGGCCACGCGCTGCTGACGCGCGCGCGCCCAGGCGCTGCCGGTTTCCTGATGGGTGATGAGGCGCAAGAAGCCGTGCTTGGCCTGCAGGCGCGTCAGCACCTCGACCGGATCGCCGGTGCGCAGGATCAGGGGCTGGCCCAGCTCGGCCAGATCGGCGCGCAAGCCCCGCAGGCAGTCGTCCAGAAAACCCCAGTGCCGCGCTGACACCTCAGGCCGTGCCCATTCGGCCGGATCGGCAATCCAGACCGGCAGAACACGCCCGCCCGCAGCCGCAAGCGACAGGGCCGGATGGTCCTGAACGCGGAGATCACGGGTGAACCAGACGAGCGAGAGCATGGTGAGCGCCGAGTCTTGCGAGGGCATGTTCCCGGTTTACCCCCACAATCGCCGCCCGGCAACCCCTCCCACAAAGGACCATGCCTGCGCCCCATTGCTGCCACGAAACAGGAGTGAAGTCTGCCTAAGCCCGCGTCAGAAAGGACCTTCTATGAAACCGCAGAGCAGCACCCTCGACTTCCTCGGCCAAGCGCTGAAACTTCCGTTCAACCTGTTTGCCGACGACGAGGACCGCGTGTTGTCGCGGCTCGATGACCTGCACAAACAATTGCCTGAATCCCTGCCGCAAAAGCGCTTTTTCAAGCACTGAACGCCGGTTTCACACGCTGACCGTTACCCCCGGAAGACGCAGCGCGGTCATCAGATCGCGCAGCTCTTGCCGGGCGGCAACGTTTGAGATGTTCATCTGCTCGACACCCGTGTCACGCAGATCCAGCAAGGTCAGCCCGCGCGGGAACAGCTCGCGGAAGATGACCCGCTCGGAAAAGCCGGGCGCCACGCGGAAACCGATCCGCTTGGACAGCGCCTCGAGCGCCTCACCGACCTTGCGCTTGTTGTGCATCTGCTGCGCGCCAAGCCGGTTGCGCACAACCATCCAGTCAATCGGTTTAAGGCCTGCCTGCGCGCGCAATTGCCGGGCCTGCCAGACCATTTCCGCATAAATCGACGGACCCAGCACCGTGTTGGTCTCAGAATCGATCCGGGCCAGCAGGTCAAAGTCGATGAAGCTGTCATTCATCGGCGTGATCAGCGTATCGGCCAGCGAATGCGCCACCTGGCTCAGCCGCGTATGGCTGCCGGGGCAGTCGATAAGGATGAAATCACACGTCTCATCCAGCCCGGCCATGGCCTCGGACAGACGATGGTCGTTGATGTTCTCATTCGGACCCAGCTGGGCCGCGTCCACCTCGGGCAGCTCGCGGTAGTCCGGGCTGGGCAAGGTGATGCCTTCGCGCGCGCAATATGCCACGCGGTTTTCAATATAGCGGCCAAAAGTGCGTTGGCGGACATCCAGATCCAGTGCCCCGACGCGATGCCCCATCCGGGCCAGCGCCGTTGCAATATGCATCGCGGTGGTCGATTTGCCCGACCCGCCCTTTTCATTGCCGGTGACGATAATATGCGCCACGTTCTTCCCTGCTCTTGCTGCGCCCGGTTCGACGCGCCCGGACAATAAGCCGGGGAGCGGCGGGGGGAAGCGGAAAGCCGCCGAAAGACGGTTACTCGATCGGAGTCCCGAAGATCGCGATGGCCACGGCGAGCAGCGCAAGCGCCGCATGCCGGGCGGCGCGGACCGGCCGGTCCGGCCAGACGCGCCACGCGGCAATCGCCGCCTGCACGGCGTAATACGCGGCAAACGCCCGCGAGGCATAGGCGATGATCTGGAACACATCCGCGACCCAGGTGATCCCCAGCCCCACCGCGACGGTCAGCGCATAGGCGTGGCGCTGGGTGATGCGCTGACGACTGAGTTCGGCGATCAGCCCACCCGACCCGCCGGTATCCGCCACCGCCGCCGAAAACTGAGCGGCCAGCGCGGCGGCGACCAGCACCAGCGGCAACAGGGGTGAGATGACACCCATCATATCGACGATGGCGGTTTCAGACAGCGACATGCCGGCGGGATCGAAAGCATAGGTCACCAGCGCGATATAGATCAGGTAAATCGCCGTTGAGACGATCTGCGCCAGCCGCATCGAGTTGATCCGCGTCTGCGCCTTGTATTGCGCGCCCAGATAGCGCGAGGTCTCGAAGCCCTGCACCGTCACGATCAGGCCAAAGCCCAGCGTCAGCGCGGCCCAGCCTGTCTCGTGAACCTCGCTGATAACAAGCGTCCCTTCGACTGCCTTGCCGCCGGTGAACACCGCCAGCGCCAGCAGCAACCCGGCGATGATCGCCAGCTTCAGCGCCACGCTGGCGTATTCCATCCGCTCCAGCGTCTTGAACCCGCGCGTCCAGCCGACGACCAGAATCAGCGCATAGATCGCGCTGGTCATCAGCCGCGCGTTGAACGGAGAGGCGAAAGGCGTGAGCGACAGGGCGAAGCTGCCAAAGAGGTTGAGGTAATAGGCCACCGACACCATGAAGGCGAAACCCAGCAGGGCCGAGGCCAACGACTCGGCCCAGACCGGTTTCGCCGTGCCGTCATCACCAATCGCGCGGATGTTGTCGCGGATGGCCGCGCCATAGCCCCAGGCCACCAAACACAGCAGCGCCATCGCCAGCGGTGCAAAGCGACCATAGGCGTGGTTGAGCAGCGGCCCCAGCACCAGAAAGCCCGACCCGATGATCGAGGCCAGCGGCGTCACCATCGCGCGCCAGACCGGGGCTTTGCGCAGGGCGGGCAGCGACAAGAGCGCGCCGGTGATCAGGATGGTCGCGGCGATGGCAAGGTTGAACAGCATCGTTGGCCTTTGGAATGCAGAACGCCGCTACGGATGTAGCGGCGCTCAACGTCTTTGCAAACGGGGGTAGGTTTAGAAACCCAGGCCCGAGTATTTGTTCTTGAACTTCGACACGCGGCCGCCGGTGTCCATCAGACGCGAGGTGCCGCCGGTCCAGGCCGGGTGCACCGACGGGTCGATGTCCAGCGACATGCTGTCGCCTTCTTTGCCCCAGGTCGATTTCATCTGCACGATCGTGCCGTCAACCAGCTTGACGTTGATGACGTGATAGTCGGGGTGAATATCTGCTCTCATCATCCGGCTCCTTACTCAGCGCCCATCGGACGGTAGTTGGTCTTTTCAACGATACGCGCCGACTTACCGCGACGATCGCGCAGGTAGTACAGCTTGGCGCGACGAACGCGACCGCGGCGAACAACCTCGATGCTGTCGATGTTGGTCGAATAGAGCGGGAACATCCGCTCGACGCCTTCACCGAACGAGATCTTGCGCACGGTGAACGAGGCGGCGATGTTCTTGCCACCGCTGCGGCCGATGCAGACGCCTTCAAACGCCTGAACGCGCGAGCGGGTGCCCTCGGTCACTTTGTAGCCGACACGGATGGTGTCACCGGCCTTGAAATCCGGAATGGTCTTGCCGAGCGAGGCGATCTGCTCGGCTTCGAGTTCTGCGATCAGGTTCATCTGATCTTCTCCTATCATGCTCACGGTTGGCCCGCGAAGGTCTGTGCCGATGCAGAGCTCTGGTCTTCACCCGGGTCCCGCTTGCCCGCAAGGGGAAGCAGCCCGACAGAGATACGATCGTCGTTCCTGTGCGATCCGTTTGTTCCGTGATCCGCCGAAGAAGGCAGGGCCCAAACGAAAACGGCCCGGCGGGCGATTCCGCCCCCGGACGAGCGCGGTATAGGGCTTGCGAGGGGGTGGGTCAAGCGGGGGTTGGGGAAGATTTGGGGCGTTTCGACGGTGAGTTGCCCGGAAGCAACTGCGCAAACCGTGCAAACCTCAGTTCCAAGCCGACGTCGTCTCCCAACCCGTGGGGAAACCCGCAGAAGCCGTAGAAATTTCTGCGGCAAGAGTTTTCTCGCTCACCAGCTTGGCAAAGCGATGATGCCATTCAGTTTTGGGGTGAATTCGTTTCAAAAGGAATACGATAGCCATCAGCGCTCCATACAAGCGTGCAGAGTGCTGCTGGTCGATCTTCCCGCGATCCGTCCGCATGTGATCGAAATCGGGAAGCTGACCAAGTTTTTGAAAACCGGGCGCGTTCGTGAGCACCTTATTCCACATCCTTGAATGATGCGCGCAGGCATTCCGCACCTCATTCAAACTCGCCATCCAGGAAATCAAAGTTTTTTGCTCGAGCGCGGGATGGATCAAGGCGCAGATTGCACTCATGTTCCTGTCTGAAAGATAGCGAAAAGTATAGGATAGGTTCCCCCAGTCCCACCCCCCAGCCGCAATCCAAATAGGCGGATGACCTGCATAAGTTCGGCGGAAATGCTTTGCAAATTCTTCGTTCGACCGCGCGAAGGCTTCGTCAAGCCCTGACAGAAAACTGTCTAGTGGTAGCTCACCCGTTATTGCGTCACGCGCGGCTAAATGTGCGTTGTAACTTCTTAGGTCTCGGTGCGCGTGCGCGCCGTGCGCACCCAAAACTTCGACCAAAAAAGCCCGCATCGCTATCTCGATCCGCTCGAGAGCGTCGGAGATCATCAGGCGGATTTCTTTGTCGTACAGATAAAAATCCAATACATGGTCGAAAGTCGTGCCCTTAACGAAGCGATCACAGCGGACCAACCGACCACCCTCCGCGGGCAATACGCAGAAATCCCGAAACGGGTACCAATAGGCACTGAGTCGATAATAGCCGATCCGTGAAAAACACCGTTCTGCGTAGTGTTCATCGGAAAAGAGCATCCCCCGTTCCTTGAGGATATCAATATTGGAACGGATATCCCTGAACGGCTTCAGGTACGGCAGCATCATTCGAAGGCGTTCTCAATATGAGAAGACCGGCCCGTAACAAGGCGACGAGGCCAAGCCAGGGGAGCCGGTCATAAGGTCCACATTAGCTAATTCGTGGGCACGAACACGTCAAGCTTCTTGTTGCGCTTTTCGCAACGCTCGCGTGTCCTGCAACAGTGCTTTGAGTGTTCCTGAACACGGCTCGTGGACGCACACCGTACCCCTCGGTGTCCTAGATTCGTCGCGACGGGCCAACCGACCGCATGAGGGGTTTCCCCCTTGACCTCCCCCCATTCCCCCCCATCATCAGTCTAAATACCCTCATCCCGCCGGAGACCCTGCCCCTTGCCCCGCCAGCCCGTGACCCGCCTGACCTTCGCCGCTGCGATCACTGCAAGCCTGACCTTCCCCGCCCTTGCCGAACCCACCAACCCCAACGAGCGCAGCAGCCTGTATGGCGAGACGCGCAGCTGGCTGGTGGAGGCGCTGCATGATGACAGCGGCTTCTCTGGGTGCCGGGCGACGATCCCGTTGCAAGAGGGGGGCCGCTGTTGCTGGAGCGGAGCTTCGACGCGCTGGAGGGGTGGACGATGTATGTGCCCAGCCCGCAAACCCCCGAGGAGAAGGGCAGCACCAGCGCGCCCGGTCTGTTCATCGTTGATGGCGAGGAACTGCCGGTAACCTATGACTTGCTCGGCCACGGCTGGGCGGCGCAGCCGCTGACCGAGGTGATGCGGCAGCGGTTGATGGACGGGAACTATTTCAGCGCGGCGCTTGAGGGCGACCCGGCGCGGGAGTGGATCCTGAACGGGTCGACCGCCGCGATGGATCTGGCGCAGGAATGCTACGAGCGGCAGGGCGCGATCTGGCGTTAACCGTCAGGGCTTTTCGCGGCGGGCCCACATATCCGGGCGGCGCTCGCGGGTGATCCGCTCGGCCTGCGCGCGGCGCCATTTGGCGATTTCGGCGTGGTTACCCGACAGCAGAACCGGCGGGATCTCGCGGCCTTCCCACACAGCGGGCTTGGTGTATTGCGGGTGTTCCAGCAACCCGCTGGAATGGCTTTCTTCCTCGGTCGAGGCGGCATTGCCCAGCACGCCGGGCAGCAGGCGCACGGTGGCATCGAGCACGGCCTGCGCGGCGATCTCGCCGCCGGTCAGGACGAAATCCCCCAGCGAGACCTCTTCGATGGCGAAATGTTCGAGCACGCGCTCATCGACACCCTCGAACCGGCCACACAGCAGGGTGATGCCGTCGCCGGCGGCAAAGCGGCGGGCCATCGCCTGATCAAAGGGCGTGCCGCGCGGCGAGAGGTAAACCACCGGCCAGCGCGGGCGCGGTCCAGTGCCGATCTCGGCCATGCGCAACGCGCGGGCAAGGATGTCGGCGCGCAGCACCATCCCGGCACCACCACCCGCAGGCGTGTCATCGACGTTGCGGTGCCTGCCCTCGCCAAAGGGGCGCAGATCGAGCGTGTCGAGCGACCACAGGCCCCGGTCCAGCGCCTTGCCGGTCAGCGACTGACCGAGCACGCCGGGGAAAGCATCGGGGAACAGGGTGATGATCTTGGCGGCCCAAGCGCTCTTGATGCGCGGCGGGCCGCCCATCAGATCGCGCGGCTGGCCTGTGACACTCATCGCCACACGCCCGTGCGAGCGGCGGGGGGCGGGCGTGTCGTCGTCGCTCATTCAAACAGACCCTCGGGCGGATCGACGATGACCCGGCCCGAGGCCAGATCGACGGTCGGCACGATGGCCAGCGTGAAGGGGATCAGCGCGCTGCCCTTGGCCGGGATCTGGATTTCCAGCAGATCGCCCGCACCGTGGTTCTGGACCGAGGTAACACGGCCCAGTTCGGTCCCGCCCGTGTCAAGCACGGTCAGGCCGATCAGATCGGCGTGGTAGAATTCATCATCCGGCAGGCTGGGCAGCTTGTCGCGGTCGGCGTAAAGCCGGGTGCCACGCAGCGCCTCGGCTTCTTCGCGCGACGCAATGCCGGACAGGCGCGCGGACAGCCCGTTGGGCACCGGCGAGCCAAGCTTGACGGTGAAGCTGCGCTTGCCGTCTTCGGTATAAAGCGGGGCATAGGCGCCGATCGCCTCGGGCTGGGCGCAGAAGCTTTTCAGCCGCACCTCACCCCGGACGCCAAAGGCTCCGGCAATCGCTCCGACACAGACACGCTCGCCCATGATCACCCCTATCGTCGTTCTATCGGCACAGCGAGGCTGCGCTGTTCCCAGCCCGCGCGTTCCAGTTCCGGTTCGTCATCGCTGGTTTCAGGCCAGCCGATGCACAGATAGGCAACCAGCCGCCAACCGGCGTCAATCCCCAGATCGACCGAGAGCTGGTCGGCGTCAAGGATCGAGACCCAGCCCATCCCCAAGCCTTCGGCGCGCAGCATCAGCCAGAGCTGCATCACCGCGCCCGCGACGGAATAGCGCCGCATCTCGGGCATGGTCTGCGCCCCAAGGCCCGAGCCTTTGACCGTGCTCTCGTCGCAGAACACGGCCAGCTGAACGGGCGCTTCGCGCATGCCGGTCAGTTTGAGACCGGCATAGAGCGTGGCGCGCTCGCCGTCATACCCTTGCAAGGCGGCCGTATTGGCCGCCTTGAAGTTGCGCAGGGCGGCGTCCCGCGCGGCGGGGCTTTCGACCCTGACGATGCGCCAGGGCTCCGACAGCCCGACCGAGGGTGCCAGACGAAAGGCAGTCAGGCACCGTTCCAACGCGTCCTCATCCACCGGGTCCGACCGGAAGCGGCGCACATCGCGCCGCCACCGCACCAGATCCGCCAGCTGCGCGCGGAACGTTTCGCTGAACGCCCCGTCTTGCATCGGCTTACTCAGCCGACGCCGTGGCAGCAGCTTCAGCCTTGTCGGCACGCTCTTTCGCGCGGGCGACGGCTTTCTTGCCCGGCTTGGCTTTGTTCGGGTTGTTGCGCTCGACTTTGGCGCGGACACCGGCAGCTTCCACGAAGCGCACGACGCGGTCGGTCGGCTGCGCGCCTTTGTCCAGCCACGCCTGCACGCGCTCGATGTCCATTTTCACGCGGTCTTCGCTGTCTTTGGCCAGCAGCGGGTTATACGTGCCGACCTTTTCCAGGAAACGGCCGTCGCGCGGCATGCGGCTGTCGCACACGACGATCGCGTAGAACGGGCGCTTTTTCGAGCCACCACGGGCGAGACGGATTTTAGTAGCCATTGTGTATTCTCCTATTGATGGCTTGTCGGACGCAGGGAACCCCCGCGCCAATTCGGGTGTCAGTTTTGCAGCTTCTCGTGGTGACGGATCACTTCCGAGATGATGAACGTCAGGAATTTCTTGGCGAATTCCGGGTCGAGATCGGCCTCTTTGGCCAACCATTCCAGCCGCTCGATCTGGCGCGCTTCACGCGACGGATCGGACGGCGGCAGCGCGTGTTCGGCTTTCAGCCGCCCGACGCCCTGCGTGTGCTTGAAGCGTTCGGCCAGCGTGTAGACCAGAATGGCATCCAGCCGGTCGATGCTTTCGCGGTGCTCACGCAGCAGCTCTTCGGCGCGTTGGGAATCGTCGCTCATGCGTAAGCCTCCATGCCAGCGCCCTGCGTATCCGCAGCCGGGTGCCGCCAGATCGAGGTTGCGCCAAATTGCGGATGGGTCATGCCCCCGTCGCGGACGCAGCCAAGGCGCTCAGCCAGCGCTTCCGAACGGGTGTTGCCCTCAAGGATCACGCTGACCGCGGTGGTCCAGCCCAGCGTCTCATAGGCATAGGCACGCCCGGCCAGCGCGGCCTCGGCGGCGATGCCCTTGCCCTCGGTGCTGCTGTCCCACAGCGTCCATGCGATTTCCGGTTCGGGCCAGCCCTCGGGGAAATAGGGGCCGGTGGTGCCCAGCGCCCGGCCGGTCGCCTTGTCCTCGATCACGAAGATCCCGTAGCCGCGCATCACCCAATGCCCGACCGCATGGCCCCAGCCGCGCCAGGCCAGGTTGCGGTCCATCGGCCCGCCGGTATAGCGCGAGCGGTCCGAGGCCAGATACCCGGCGAACCCGTCGAAATCGGCCAGCCCCGGCGCGCGCAGGATCAGGCGCGGCGTCTCGATCCGGGGGACCATTTGCGCGAAGGTTTGCTCCAGCGTCATCGCTGTGCCCCCGCCGAGGATGCGCACCACAGGCTCACTTCTTGCGCCCCAGTCCTGACAGACCGCCCGGCAAACCGCCGCCGCCCAGCCCGGGCAGCCCGGGCATGCCCCGCGACATCGCCCCGCCGCGCATCGCGGCCTGAGCGGCTTTCATCGCCTCGGGATCGGCCAGCTGCTTTTGCATGTCGGCCATGTCGGGATTCTTGCCGAACATCGACTTCATCGCCTGTTTCAGCATGCCGCCCTTGCCCATCTTCTTCATCACATCGGCCATCTGCCGCTGCATTTTCAGAAGCTTGTTCAGCTCGGCCACGTCAAGGCCCGCCCCCGCCGCGATCCGCTTCTTGCGGCTCGCCTGCAGGATCTCGGGGCGGGCACGTTCGGATTTGGTCATCGAGCCGATCAGGGCGATCTGCCGCTTGAGCATCGTGTCGTCGAACCCGGCAGCCTCGGCCTGTTTCGACATCTTGCCCATGCCGGGCATCATGCCCATGACCGACTGCATGCCGCCCATTTTCAGCATCTGGTCCAGCTGCTGGCGCAGGTCGTTCATGTTGAACTGACCCTTCTGGAAGCGCTTCATCATGCGCTCGGCCTGCTCGGCCTCCAGCGTAACTTGCGCCTTTTCCACCAGCGCGACGATATCGCCCATGCCCAGAATGCGGCCCGCGACGCGCTCGGCCTCGAAGCTCTCCAGCGCGTCGGTCTTTTCGCCCATACCGACAAAGCGGATCGGCTTGCCGGTCACCGCGCGCATCGACAGCGCCGCACCGCCGCGCCCGTCGCCGTCCATCCGGGTCAGAACCACGCCGGTGATGCCGACCTTGCCCTCGAACTCGGTGGCGACGTTGACGGCATCCTGCCCGGTCAGACCATCGACCACCAAGAGCGTCTCGCGCGGGTTGACGGCATCGCGGACGGCCTGAACCTCGTCCATCAGCACTTCGTCGATGTGCAGACGACCGGCGGTATCCAGCAGATAGACGTCATAGCCGCCCATCGTCGCCTGAGACTTGGCGCGCTTGGCGATCTGAACGGCGTTCTCACCCTTGACGATCGGCAGGGTGTCGACGCCGATCTGGGTGCCCAGGATCGCCAGCTGCTCCATCGCCGCCGGGCGGTTGGTGTCCAGCGAGGCCATCAGCACCCGCTTGCCCTCCCGCTCTTTCAGGCGGCGCGCCAGCTTGGCGGTGGTGGTGGTCTTGCCCGAACCCTGCAGACCGACCATCAGCACCGGCGCGGGCGGGTTGTCGATCTTCAGCTTGCCGGGATCCTCATCACCGCGCAGCGTGGCGATCAGCTCGTCATGGACGATCTTGACGACCTGCTGGCCCGGCGTCACCGATTTCGTGACCGAGGCACCGGTGGCCTTGACCTGCACCCGCTTGATGAAATCGCGCGCCACCGGCAGCGAGACATCGGCCTCCAAGAGCGCGGTCCGCACTTCACGCAGCGCCGCCGTGACGTCGTCCGCCGACAGCGCACCCGCCTTGGTCAGGCGGTCGAAGACACCGCCAAGGCGCTCGGACAGATTCTCGAACATGGCTCGTCCTTTCGGGCACGGGCTTGCGGGGCCACGGGGCATTGCACCCGTGGGCGCAACGCGCTGACGGATGGCGATCCCCGCAAAAGCGATGGGACCGGAAGCAGGCGGCTTCCGGGGGAATTCCGGGCTCCGATACGCCCGCCTCCCGGCAGAGTCAAGGAAATCTGCCCCGGCCCGTTCAGCGGGTGCGTTTTCATCTTGCCACAACTACGCTCCGGGGGGTGAATTCGGCTTTAGCCGAAGAGGGGGCGGAAAGCCCCCTGCCCCCTCACCCCCGGAGCCGCGCCGCAATGCTTGCCCTCGCCGATCACAACCCGACGCGCCACATCCGCGCGCCTTGGGTCAACTGGGCCCTCATCGCGCTCTGCGTCACCGTCTATGCGCTGGGCGTCCCCTGGCAGGACTTCGCCTTTACCCCGGCCACACTCTCTCTGACTGGCGGCACCAAGGCTCCGGGCGGCACGCCCGAGGTCATCGGGCAGATGGCCAGCTATATCTTCCTCCATGCCAGCTTCCTGCATCTGGCGGGCAACATGATCGTGCTCTGGGTGTTTGGCGACAACATCGAGGACAGCATGGGCCCGCTCCGCTACGCGCTGTTCTTTGTGCTGTGCGGCATGGCAGGGGCCGGGGCCGAGTCGCTGTTTTCGCGCAACCCGATGGTGCCGGTGATCGGCGCATCGGGGGCAATCGCGGGGGTGATGGGGGCGTATCTGTTGCTGCATCCGCGCGCGCAGGTGCTGGTCCTTGTGGGTCTGCGGGTGCCGGTGACGGTGCCGGCGGGGGTCTTCGTCGGCCTGTCGGTGGTGCTGGATCTGATCGCCGCGCTGGCCGAGGAACCCGGTCAGGTCAGCATCACCTTCTGGGCGCATATCGGCGGTTTCGCTGCCGGGGCTGTGCTGCTCACCGTCCTGCGCTGGCGCGATGTGCCGCTGTTCCAGCCGCCCGTGCCCCATCCCGAAGCGGCCTTTCTGGGCCTGTCGCGCTGGCTCCCCTCGCTGGGCGATGCCACGACCGAAGGCACCGGCAGTGCGCGCTGGTGGTTCTGGATCAAGACCGCGGCGTTCTTTATCCTCGTCAGCCTTGTGATCGAATCCTTTCTTGCCTGAGACGCCGCTCTGTCGCACAAGCCGCCCATGTTCATCGTCGCCGCACTCTATCATTTCACCCGTTTCCCCGACCCCGCCGCGCTCAAGCACCCGCTGGCGCAGCTCGCCTGTTCGCAAGGCGTCAAAGGCTCGCTGCTGCTGGCACCCGAGGGGATCAACGGCACCATCGCCGGCCCCCGCGCCGGGATCGACGCGGTGCTGGCGCATATCCGCGCCCTGCCCGGCTGCGGCGATCTGGAGTGGAAAGAGGCGCAGGCCGACACCATGCCCTTTGGCCGCCTCAAGGTCCGCCTCAAACGCGAGATCGTCACCATGGGGCAACCCGATGTCGATCCGCTGGCCCGCGTTGGCCATTACGTCGAGGCGTCCGACTGGAACGCGCTGATCTCGGACCCCGACGTGGCGGTGATCGACACCCGCAACGGTTATGAGGTGGCGATCGGCACGTTCGAGGGCGCGGTCGATCCCGGCACGCGGGCGTTCGGTGATTTCCCGGCATGGTGGGAGGCCAACAAGGAGCGCTTCCACAACAAGCGGATCGCGATGTTCTGCACCGGGGGCATCCGCTGCGAGAAATCGACGAATTATCTGCTGGGTCAGGGGATTGACGAGGTGTTCCACCTCAAGGGCGGCATCCTGAAGTATCTTGAGGAGGTGCCGCCCGAGCAAAGCCTCTGGCACGGCGGGTGCTTTGTGTTCGATCAGCGCGTCGCGGTGGGGCACGGGTTGCAGCCCACCGGCCATGTCATGTGCCACGCCTGTCGCAGGCCGCTGGAGCCTGCGGATCTGTCACGGCCCGAGTATGAGCACGGGGTCAGCTGTCACCACTGCCTGAGCGAATACGACGACGCCCGCCGCGAGGGTTTCCGCGAGCGCCAGAAGCAGATCGCGCTGGCCGAAGCGCGCGGCGCGCTGCATCTGGGACGCTGAGCACCGGTGCGCTGAAGCGCACCCTACCCGTCGCCCGTAGGGTGCGCTTCAGCGCACCACCCGTTGCCGCTCAGCGCAGACCGGCCAGCAGCGTCGCGGCAAAGAACAGCCCCGCCGACAGCACTGCCGTTGCAGGCACCGTGATCACCCACGCGGTCATGATCGTCATCAGATGCGAGCGGCGCACGACCTTGCGGCGGGTACGTTCCTCGACCGGCAGGGCCGACAGGTCGCGATTCTCTTTCAGGATCTTCTCGTGATACCACTCGCGGTAAAAGCCCACGCCAAAGATCCCGCCGATGGCGATATGGGTCGAACTGACCGGCAGCCCCAGCCAGGACGCCAGAATCACGACCAGCGCCGCCGACAGCGCCACGCACCACGCGCGCATCGCGTTCAGGCGGGTGATCTCGGACCCGACGATGTTGATCAGCTTGGGCCCGAACAGCATCAGCCCGACCGACAGCCCCAACGCCCCGGTGATCATCACCCAATACGGGATCTGCACCCGGTCGCCCGACGAGCCATCCTGAATCACATGCACAATCGCCGCCAGCGGCCCCACCGCATTGGCCACATCATTCGCACCATGGGCAAAGGACAGCAGCGCGGCAGACAGCACCAGCGGGATCGAGAACAGCGCCTTGATCGACTTGACCCGGTTCTCCATGCCGCGTGACTGGCGGCGGATCACCGGGCGCATCAGCAGCGCCAGCGGAATACCGACGGCCACACCGATCATCACCGATTCACCCAGTGACACATCGACCAGCTTCTTCAGCCCCTTCATCGCCATATAGGTGGCGAACACGCCGCCCATCAGACCGATCAGCACCGGCACCCAGGTGCGGGCGGCGGCGATCCGGTCCTCGCGGTACAGGATGCGCGAATTGATCAGCGCCAGAAACAGCGCCGCGATCACCCCGCCCATCAGCGGCGAGACCACCCAGCTGGCCGCAATTGCCGCCATGGTCGGCCAGTTGACCGCACCGAACCCGGCGGCAGCAATGCCCGCGCCCATCACCCCGCCGACGATGGAATGCGTGGTCGAAACCGGCGCGCCCATGGCGGTGGCAAGGTGAATCCACAGCGCCCCTGCGAGCAGCGCCGCCATCATCGCCCAGACGAAAACCTGCGGCTCGGCCACCGATTCGGGCGCGACGATGCCGCGTGAGACAGTGCTCACCACATCGCCCCCGGCCAGCAGCGCACCTGCCGTCTCGCAGATTGCCGCAATGATCAGCGCGCCGCCCAGCGTGACGGCATTCGCCCCCACCGCCGGGCCCATGTTGTTGGCCACGTCATTGGCACCGATGTTCACGGCCATATAGGCCCCGATCACCGCCGCGATCACCACCACCCAGGTCCCGGTCCCTGCGCCGATGATCGTGGCCGCAGCCAGACCGGCCAGCGCCATGAACACCAGCGCGATGCCCGGCCCGACCAGCGGGCGGGCGGTGAACATGGTCGCTTGTTCCAGCAGGCCGATGCGCCCGAGGTCTTTGTCGAGGGTCTTGATGGCCTTGGCGTTCGGGTCGGCAGGCGAGGTCATCACGGGCTCCGTGGCTGTCGCAAAAGTGTCACAAAGCCCCTAGCGCGCCCAAGGCAGGATCACAACACCCGCAGCCGGGACTGCGACAGGTTGCGTCAAAGCGTTGCCGATCCGTCCACCCGCGCTGGTGGCGCGCGTTCGGGTGACCAGCTCTTCAGTTGAGCGTCAGGATCAGGGCTTTCAATTCGGGTTCTTCGACCGCTTTCGCAGCCTCGGACGGGCGCATCCAGTGGCGCACCCGGCGGCCCTTTTCCGGGAAGTCATTGGCCAGATCGGACACGTCGATGCGGAACACCGAGCAGCGGCAGATCACCGGAATGCCGTTCTTGACCAGCTTGCGATAGGCGAAATCACCCATCGACGCGGTTGCGACCTTGCCCTTGACCCCGGCCTCTTCCCACGCTTCCTGCATCGCCGCCTCGGCCAGAGTCCGGCCATCCATCGGCCAGCCCTTGGGCACGATCCAGCGTTTGGTGGTCAGGCTTGTTACCAGCAACACCTCAGGACCCTTTTTCGTCTTGCGCACGCACAGTGCCGCGGCCTGAATGAAATCAGGGCGGCGCCAAACGGGTTCGACGAAAGTGCGAAAGGCCGCCAGGGCGGATTGCTTCATGGATGCCTGCTCGGGTTCGGGGGCAACCGTTGAGGACGGCCGCGCATTTTTGTGGTTCACCGGATCTGTGTCGGAATTATCCACAGTCTGCCCTCAGCTGTCCGTGTCGTCAACGCGTCCGCGCAGGGATTTGATCGTCCCCCGCCTGTTTTTCGCTTCAACGCGCCTGATTTTACTACCGTAGGTCGGTTTTGTTGCAATTCTGCGACGCGGTGCGACCAAAGATTGCCGGATCAGTTCCACCAGCCGCTCGCGCGCCAATTCGCGGTTGCGGGCCTGACTGCGGGTATCTTCGACCCTGAGCAGCAGCGCGCCGTCCAGCGTCCAGCGCCGTCCGGCCAGCCGTTTGAGCCGTGCCTTGGCGGCAGGCGTCAGGGCAGGCGACCGCTCGGCCTCGAATCGCAGTTCGACCGCGGTTGAGACCTTGTTGACGTTTTGCCCACCCGGACCCGAAGAGCGCGTGAAGCTTTCGCTCAGCTCCCAGTCCTGAATGATGATCTGATCGGTCACGAAAAGCATGATGCGGGCTTATCAAACACTGCCGTTAAATCAATCGAAAGGGCCGCCCGAAAATCGAGCGGCCCTCACGAGCTTCAGGAGATGGAGCCGGTTAGAACCAGGCCCAATCAAGGGGGTGCAGCCGTCAGACTGCCGTCAGCTCACGCGCCCCTCTGACTGTCCCGACACCACTCTCCAATATCACTCTAGACACTGGACCACCTCCTTTCGCTGGGTTGAACCGTAAGGCGATGGTGGCACATATCTGGTGTTTGTCAAAACCTTTTAAGCGACAGGTTGCGTTAGTTTTCGCACGATGACGCGAAATGGCACCAAAGCGATCAAAGCCAGCGCCAGTTTGACCATCCAGTCGGCAAAGCCCAAAGACACCCACAAAGGCACGCCCGGACCAAAGCCCAGCAGTGGCAAAACCTCTTGTGCCCAGCTAACGTCCGCCGCCGGATCGAGGGGCGCGGCCAGCACCGAAAACGCGATCGTGAAAAAGATCGCCGTGTCCAGAGATGCGCCAATCAGCGTTGAAATAAGAGGCGCTTTCCACCAGACGCGGGACGAGACGCTGTTGAACACGGCGACATCGACCATCTGCGCGGTCAGAAACGCAAGGCCCGAGCCGATGGCCACGCGCAGCGTGACAGCCGGGAAGGTATAGCCGTCGCCCTGCAGCATGATCTGCGTGCCGATCAGCGAACAGGCGACGCCCACGGCGAAACCAGCCCAGACCACGCGCCGGGCGGCGGCTGCGCCATAGACGCGGTTCATCACATCGGTGACGAGGAAAGCGAAGGGATAGGTCAGCGCACCCCAGGTGAGCCAGTTGCCCAGCAGGAATTGCACAAGGATATTCGAAGCCACGACGATGGCGGCCATGGCAAGGATGCCGGGCAGGTAGACTCTGGTCATGTTCTGAAACCGTTTTGACAAGGTGGTCGGGGACTTGGCCACCCGTCGGGCGACGCGGCTCTTTACGCCCGGCAGGCCAACGGTGCAAGGGGTGTGCGGCGCGCGTGGTTACACAGGCGTGAACGCACGCGCCGGTTGGGGACTAGGCATGGGGGGGATCAGTGCTATCGTGACCGCAGATTTGCCTTTGCCCTGAAGGATAATTTTGATGTCTGTATTTACGCTGCGCAGTTCGACCGCCCTGATCGCGCTCACCGTCTCTCTGGCGGCGTTCGCGCCGCTGACGCCAAGCCCCGCCCGCGCGCAGGACACGGCGGTAACCGCCCCCCCGATCGCCGAGACCGCGCAACCCGAACAGGTCAGCCGCTTTGGCGTCGACTTCGCCCTTCCCCCCGGCATGACAGTGACCCGCGACGCGGCGACCACCTATGCCGTGGCTGATCTGGATGACGCGGGTGTCGGCGCGCGCATCGGTCTGCGGGTGTTGTCACCCGACATTCTGGCCCTCGCCCCGCCCGCGGGCACGCCCGAGTATACCGCTTTTCTCAGCGATCAGATGGACATGCCCGTTACCGACAGCGGTATCGTGGTGCAGGTTGGCGCGCGCGCGCTGCATCTCTTTCGCGGCACCGGGACAACGCCCGGCGCTGACGGCACCCCGCTGGAAACGACCCTTCTGCTGATGGTCACGCAGGAAGCCGACGAGGATGGCACCGGCCTGATGATCGCCGTGTTCAGCGCAGGCCTTGGGGCCGAGGTGGCGGGCGCGCTCGAACTGGATTTCATCACCAGCCTGCGGGCATCCGAGCCGGTGGAGGAAGCAACCGTTGATACCCCCGATGACGGCGCAAGCGACGACACCGCCGACGCCCCCACGACGGCGCAGGTCGACAGCACCGAGCCCGATGCCGCAGCCGAGGCCGACGCCACCCCTGAGCCCCCCACGGCCATCGCCAGCGCAGACGCGCCCGTCGTGGAACCCGCATTACCTGAGACAGAGGTTGCCGACGCCGGGACTGACGAGGCGGCGGCCGCCGCGTCGGTGCCGATGGATTCCCCGCGCGACTCAATCGAGTTGATTGCCGGTCTGGCCTCGGTCGCCGTTGCGCCGGATCAGGTGGCGAATGAGACGCTGCGCAACCCGCGCGCCGTGTTCCTGTATCTCGCCGATGCCGAAACCCCCACCGTGCCCACCGCCCGCATTGCCGCCGGGGAACTGTCCCGCCCGGTTGAACAGCAGGTCCAGCGCCTGCTCGCCGGGATTGATGCCGTGGTCGAGGCCGATGTCGGCGGTCAGCCTGTCTGGGTGATCTATGGCCCGGCGTCGCGCGGTCTGAGCGACGAATCTGCCAGCGCCGAGGATGGTATCCCGGCCCGCGTGATCGCCCCGCGTCGCTGCGTTGACGGTCGCCCGGCCTATCTGGTCGCCTTGATGGCCGCGCCGGGGAACGAGGCTGAGCTGGATACGCTGCAGGACTCGCTGACGCTTGCCGTGCCCGAGGGCAGCACGCTGTGCGACGATGCGGTCATCGCGCCGGTGCGTGCGGCGATTGCGCCGGAGATGTCCGAGCAAGCGCCACAAGTCGCGCAGACACCGGATGCCATGCCCGGCGCCCTGCCCCCCGGCTGGGTCCAGCGCGAACGCTTCGGCCTGAGCTTTGCGGTGCCGGACACGATGACCGTCCGCCGCGAGCGCGACGAAGTGGATCGCATGGAGTTGTGGCTGCAAGCCCGTGACGCCGCAGACGACATTGCGCAGGAAGTTTCGATCCGGATCTTCAGCCCCGAGGCCCTGCAACGCGTGCCGCACCCGTCGCCCCGTGACCCCGAGTTCCCCGCGATGCTGTCGGATTTTGCCAACATGCCGCTCAGCGCAACCGGCGAGACCCTGACGCTGAGCACCAGCACGCTGCATGTTTTCCGTGGCACCGAGATCGACGAGGGGGTCGAAACGCAGATGGTCTACCTGATCGCGGACGCCCCAAATGGCGTCGGCCTGACCCCCTGGATCGCCCTGCGCAGCGTCGGGCAAGGGGCCGAGAGCGCCGCCGCCTTTGAGGCGGCCTTCCTTGCCAGCCTCAGCGGCTCGCCGGAATTGCCCGACGGCGTCAGCCTGCCCCCGGTTCAGGCCGAACCGACCGCGCAGCCGCAGATGCCCCCGGCGGAGGGTGGCAAAGACCCGGTGGCCACAGCCGAGCCTGCGCCCGAGACAACGCCTCCGGCTGCGATCGTGACGCCGCCAGCCCGCGACGCCAGCCCCGAAGCGCAGGCCTGGCAGTTCGCGCAAAGCGAGCAGTCGGTCGAGACGATGCAGGCGTATCTCATGGGCTTCCCGCGCAGTCTGAACTCGCGTCTTGCGCGCGAGTGGCTGCGTGAACGGGGGGTGACGCCGTTTGACGAGGTTGCCGCAGAGCCGATGCCGCAGGTGTCGGAGCCGCGCCCGATGACGCCACCCGTCCTGACCGAAACGCAGGCTTGGGCCGCTGCACTGGGACAAGGCCGGCCCGAGGCGATCTGGACCTTCCTCAAGCTTTGGCCGAACGGCGTCTTCGCCGCACAGGCGCGTGGGTTGGTGGCGTATCAGGAGCCAGTGCATGCGCCCGGCGCGATCCCTTACAGCCCGGCGCCCGCCCCGGCAGCGCCCGGCAAATAACCAATGCGCGGGGGGCGGCCTGTCACGGGTCGCCCCCTCTTGCCATTCGGCGCGGGGCGTTGCACGTCAAGAGGAACCCTTCTCTTGCTGGCAGGACCCCCGCGATGATCACCGACAAACCAGGCCTGATCGAGGCCGTGCGCGACCGCTTTGCCCATATCGACACCTGCCCGTTCGAGGGCCCGCGCGTGTTCTTCGAGAATGCGGGCGGCGCGCTGCGGCTGAAATCGGTGGTCGAGACCTCGGCGCTTTACGCCAGCTATCCCGACAATCAGGGCCGCCCGAACATTGCCTCGCAAACCCTGATGGGCGCGATCGACAAGGGCAAGGCGGACATGCGCCAGTTCCTGAACGCGCCGACGGGTCAGGTCTTCGTCGGCGAAAGCGGGACCGAGGTGCTGTTCCGGCTGGTGCGCACGGCGGCGGTGGGGGCGCAGGCGGGCGGCACCATGCTGCGCTCGACGCTGGAACACCCGGCGCTGGGATCGTCGATGACGCATTGGGCCGGGGTGACCGGGCGCGAGCTGATCGAAGTGGCGCACGACGATGCCACGGGCGTGGTCAGCGTCGAGGCGTACAAGGCGGCGCTGCGGCCCGACATTCGCGTGGCCTCGATCATCCACACCTCGCCCGTCACCGGAATGGCCACGGATGTGGACGCGATTGCGGCGGCGATCCGAAAGGTTGCGCCCGAGGCGTTTATCATCGTCGACGGCATCCAGCACGCCTGCCACGGCCCGGTCGATGTGTCCCGCGCCGGGATCGATGCTTATGCGCTCAGCCCCTACAAGATGTTCTCGCGGCATGGGTATGGGGTGGGCTGGGCCTCGGACCGGCTGACGGCGCTGAGCCATGAGCAGATCATCGGCAACGGGCCGACCAGCTGGGAACTGGGCACGCGCGATGCGGGCGCGTATGCGACCTTCAGCGATGTGGTGGCATATTTCGACTGGCTGGGCGGGCAGTTCTCGACCAGCACCGACCGGCGCGAGCGGCTGGAAGCGGCAGGTGCTGCGATCCACGCGGAAGAGGCGAAGCTGCTGGGCTGGCTGATGTCAGGCACCGGTAACCTGCGCGGACTGGCCGAGATGCCGGGCGTTACGCTGGTCGGCGGCGCGGCGCTGGAGGGGCGTGAAGGCGTGGTGTCGCTGCGGCTTGACGGCTGGGACACGCTGAAACTGGTCGAGTTTCTGGGCGCGCGCGGCATCAGGGTGCATATCCGCAAGGCGGATCAGTATTCGGGCAATGTGCTCACGCCGCTGGGGATGCCCGATTGCGTGCGCATCTCGTTTTGCCACTACAACACCGAGGCTGAGGTGGCGAAGCTGCTTAGTGCGATGGAAGAGGCGATCAGCGCCAGGGGGTGAGGCGGTGGCGTAAGGTGGGGTTAAACCCCACCCTACGCGGATCCGCTCACACGCCGTCGCCGACGAAAGCCTTTTCGATCACGTAGTCGCCCGGCGCTGAATTCGCCCCTTCGTGCAACCCGAAACCGTCCAGCACCGCCGCCACGTCCTTGTTGAACGCCAGCGAACCGCAGACCATCGCGCGGTCGATCTCGGGGTCCAGCGGTCCGGGCAGGCCCAGATCGGTGAATACCTTGCCCGAGGTCAGGTTGTCGGTGATCCGCCCCATGAACGGCCCCGCCTCACGCGTCGTCGTCGGGTAATAGTGCAGCTTGCCCGCCACCAGTTCGCCGATCAGCGGATCGTTCTGCAGATCCTCGACCAGTTTGCGGCCGTATTCCAGCTCGCCCGCCTCGCGGCAGGTGTGCATCATCACCACCCGCTCGTTCTTTTCCCAGGTCTCGGGATCGCGCAGCAGGCTGGCGAAGGGGGCAAAGCCGGTGCCGGTGGCCAGCATCCACAGCCGGAACCCCGGCTTGAGCGCGTCATGCACCAGCGTGCCGACCGGCTTGGGCCGCAAGATGATCGGATCACCGGGCTGGACGTGCTGCAGGCGGCTGGTCAAGGGGCCGTTGGCAACCTTGATCGAATAAAACTCCAGCTCGTCATCCCAAGACGGCGACGCGATGGAATAGGCCCGCAGGATCGGTTTGCCGTTGTCGCCGGGCAGCCCGATCATCACGAACTCGCCCGAGCGGAAGCGCAGGCTGGCGGGCCGGGTCACACGGAACGAAAACAGCGTGTCGGTCCAGTGGGTGACTTTGGTGACGGTTTGCAGGTCGGGGTTGGTCATCTGGTTCATGCAGTCCTCCGCAGCCGTGCGCGGTAGTCGTGGCCCTGCCAGTCGGCACGGGACAGCCATTGTTCCTGAGGCTGGCGCTCAGCCAGCTCATCCGAGATTTCCACCTCGTCAAAGCCCGAGCGCCGCGCCATCGCGTATTGGTCGGCAATCACATGACCCTGCGCGCGCAGACGCCCGGCAAAGCCCATGCGCCGCAGCCGCGCCGCCAGCGTAAAGCCGCGCCCGTCCGAGAACGACGGAAACGCGATGCGGATCGCCTGCGCACCATCGAGCTGGTCGCCCAGCGCCGAGGGGTCAATGTCCGAAGCGAGGTCGAACCAGTCGCCGTTGTGGGTGTCGGGGGTGAAGCCCCGGTCGGTGACGATCACGCTCATGATGCCTGCCTTCTGATCACGCGGCCATCCACGATATGAATGCCGCATTCGTCCTTTTCCTGCCCGCGCCAGCGCCCGGCGCGGGGGTCTTCGCCCGCCGCGACCGGCCCGGTGCACGGGGCGCAGCCGATCGACGGATAGCCGCGCGCCACCAACGGGTGCCGGGGCAGCATATGGCGATTCATGTAGTCGCCCAGATCCTTGGCGCTCCACCCGGCCAGCGGGTTGACCTTGAGATGCCCGGTCGCCGGGTCATGCTCGAACAGATCGAGGCTGGCGCGCAGCCCGCCTTGATAGCGCTTGCGCCCGGTGATCCAGCCGTCAAACCCCTGCAGCGCCCGCTCCAGCGGCCGCGTCTTGCGCAGATCGCAGCAGCTGTCGGTGTCGGCCAGATGCAGGATGTTATCGGCATCCTTTTCCAGCAGCTCGCCCCGGTCCGGCCCGATGACGCGCAGGTCGGTCAGGCCCAGCTGCTTGCCCAGATCGTGCTGATAGGTCAGCGTTTCGGGGAACAGCATCAGCGTGTTGATGAACAGCACCGGCGTCGCGCGGTCGATCTGCGCGACCAGATGCAGCAGCACCGCCGAATCGGCCCCAAAGCTGGAGACCATGGCGATCTTGCCCAGAGCGCCCGACAGCGCGACGCGCAGCGCGCCTTCGGCGTCGCCCTCGTAGCGGGCGTTGAGGCGGGTCAGGTCAGGCTGCATGGCTCTCGGCCTCATACAAAGCGGCCTTGAACGGGGCCAGACCGACGCGGCGATAGGCCATGAGGAAGGTTTCCTCGCGGCTGGTACGCAGGTCAAGATAGGCGCGCAGGATGCGCTCGACGGCGGGGACGATCTGGTCATAGGCAAAGCCGGGGCCGGTGCGTTCGCCCAGCGCCGCGTCTTCCGACCCGTCGCCGCCCAGCGTGATCTGGTAGTTTTCCACCCCGGCGCGATCCAGACCCAGAATGCCGATATGTCCGACATGGTGATGCCCGCAGGCGTTGATGCAGCCCGAGATCTTGATCTTGAGCGGGCCGATGTCATGCTCGAGCTTCAGCGCGTCGAAATGCGTGGCGATTTCCTGCGCGATCGGGATCGAGCGGGCCGTGGCCAGCGCGCAATAATCCATGCCCGGGCAGGCGATGATGTCGCTGACCAGCCCGACATTGGCCGTGGCCAGCCCCTGCGCCTTGAGCGCCTTGTGCACGGCAGGCAAGTCGGCGCGGGCGACATGGGGCAGGATGACGTTCTGCTCGTGGCTGATGCGGATCTCGCCGTAGCCGAACTTCTCGGCCAGATCGGCGATCACACGCATCTGGGCGCTGGTCGCATCGCCCGGGGTTTCGCCATGGGCTTTCAGGCTGACGGTGACGATGGCGTGGCCCGCGTCGCGGTGGGCGTGCAGGTTGGTATCGGCCCAGGCGCGGAAAATCGGGTCGGCGTTATAGGCCGCCTGATAGGCAAGGTCCGAGGCCGCGCGGAAATCAGGCGCGCGGAACATGCGCTGAAGGCGGTCGAGTTGCTGCAGGGTGTTGCCCGCGTCGAACTGCGGGGCGATTTCGGCAAAACGGGCTTCGACCAGATCGCGGACCGTGTCGATGCCGTTCTCATGCACGGTGATCTTGATGCGCGCCTTGTACTTGTTGTCGCGCCGGCCCAGCAGGTTATAGGTGCCGACCACGGCCTCAAGATACGGCAGCAGGTCGCTGACCGGCAGGAAATCACGCAGCACCTTGCCGATCATCGGCGTGCGGCCAAGGCCGCCGCCGACGATGACCTCGAACCCGGTCTCGCCATCGCGCTGCACCATGCGCAGCCCGATGTCATGCGCGCGGGTGACGGCGCGGTCGATTTCCGAACCGGTCACCGCAACCTTGAACTTGCGCGGCAGGAACTGGAATTCGGGGTGGTCGGTCGACCATTGGCGGATCAGTTCGGCATAGGGGCGCGGGTCGGCGATTTCATCCGCCGCCGCCCCGGCGAAATGGTCCGAGGTCACGTTGCGGATGGTGTTGCCCGAGGTCTGGATCGCGTGCAGCCCGACCTCGGCCAGCGCGTCCAGCATATCGGGCACGTCGGTCAGCTTCGGCCAGTTATACTGGATGTTCTGGCGGGTGGTGAAATGGCCGTAGCCCTCATCCCAGCGATCCGCGATCTCGGCCAGTTTGCGCATCTGCGACGGGTTGAGCGAGCCATAGGGGATCGCCACGCGCAGCATATAGGCGTGCAGTTGCAGGTAGAGCCCGTTCATCAGGCGCAGCGGCTTGAACTCGTCCTCGGTCAGCGAGCCGTCGATGCGGCGGGCGACCTGGCCCCGGAACTGGCGGTTGCGCTCGGCGATGAAGGCGCGGTCGAAATCATCATAGACGTACATTTTGGTATTCCTCAGGCCGCGGCTTGCTTGCCATGGGCATAGTTCGAGGGGCCGCGGCGGCGGAAATCCTCGCGGAAATGGGCAGGTTCGATGCCTTGGGCGGTCTGGCGGACCTCGGCCAGATAACACCCGACCACCTCGGCATCGCGCCTGGACGCGGCTTTGAGCGCGGCCTCGGCCAGCTCGGGGTCAGTGAAGACCTGTGCCTGCGTCAGGTGGCGGGTCCAGTTGTCACCGGCGGCCAGATAGGCGACGTCACCCTCGATCAGGGCGTTGGCGGTGACAACTTGGGTCTTGGGGGCGCGGGACATCAGGCGAATTCTTCGATCAGGGCAGGCAGGACAGCGGCGGCGCGGGCGGGTGCCAGGCCGAACAGGGTGATGACGGGACCGGCGAAAGCCGCCTCGGCGATGTCTTGGGGCAGTTGGTCCAGACGGCTGGTGACGATGCGCTGATCCGGGCGGCTGACGTTTTCAACCAGCGTGACCGGGGTTTGCCCGTCGGCGCCATGCATCAGCAACCGGCCCTGCACGAAACGCGCGGCGCGCTTGCCCATGTAAATCGCGGCGACGGCACCGGGACGGGCCAGCGCGCGCCAGTCGTGATCGGCAAAGCCGCTGACGTCATGGGCGGTGAGCAGGCGCAGGTCGCTGTTGCGGCCACGCCGGGTCAGGCTGGCACCGATGCTGGCGGCGGCGGCACTGGCGGCGGTGATGCCGGGGGTGACAGACCAGTCGATCCCGGCGGCGCTGAGCGCCTCGGTTTCCTCGTCCAGACGGCCAAAGACCGACGCATCGCCGCCCTTGAGGCGCACCACACGGTGACCGGCCTGCGCGTGTTCGATCATCGCCGCGTTGATGTCTTCCTGCGGGGTCGAGGGGGCGAAGCCGATCTTGCCGACACCGACAAAGATCGCCTCGCGCCGCGCCAGCTCAAGGATCGCGGCGGGGACAAGATGGTCGTGGATCACCACATCGGCCCCGTCCAGCAGGCGGCGGGCCTTGAGCGTCATCAGCTCAGGGTCACCGGGGCCAGCGCCGACCAGATCGACACGGCCGGGTTCGGTGGCAGCGTTCAGGTGCTGGTCGAGCAGCGCGTGCAGGGCGTGGTCGAGCAGTTCCTCGCCCGCCTCGGCCAGAACCAGCGGGCCGGTGTTGAAGTAGTAGTCCGCCCAGAAATCGCGGCGGGCGCGGCCTTGCGGCAGGGCCTCGGCGTGGGGGCGAAACAGCTTGCCAGCCCGGGCGAGCGGGCCAAGCGTAACTGGCAGCGTCGCCTCCAGATCGGCCTTGATCTTGCGCGCCAGAACGGGGGCAGCACCCTCGGTGCCGATGGCAATGGTCACCGGGTCACGGTCGACGATGGCGGGGGTGATGAAGTCGCTGGCTTCGAGGTTATCAACCACGTTGACGATGACCCCTGCGGCGCGGGCCAACCCGGCCAGCCGGGCATCCGCCGCCGCCTCGCCATGCGCTGCATAGGCCAGCGCGGCACCGCTGAGGTCGGCTGCCTCGACGCTCCGACGGTGCAGGGGAACGGCAAGCTCGGCAGCGGCGGATTCCAGATCAGCCTCGGGCACCGGCGCATAGAGCGCCAGACGCGCCTGCGTCTTGGACAACAGCCGCATCTTGGCCAGCGCGAACGCGCCATTCCCGGCGATGACGACGGGACGGTCGGCAAGGTCAAGAAAGATCGGGAAATGTTGCATGGCGGTGTCTCCGGCTGGATACCACCAAGATGGAAAATTTTCCCGATTCTAGCAAGGTATCCGGGCGAACAAGGAGGTTTTGGCCCCTCGTATCGCCTTTGTGGAAGGAAGTTGTTCCAACACCGGGGCGAACCGGACGATTATCCCGGCCCTTTGCCGCAGCGCGGAATACTGGTCTGGCCTGCGGTCAGCGATTGCCCAGCTGAAAGCGCACGGTGAGGCCGGTGCGCGACTCATCGAACAGCGAAATGGTGGACCGGGTGACCTGATGCATCAGATCCACGCTCATCCCCGGACGCGCCTGAACCGACACGCCAAGGCCGGTCAACCGATCCTCACGCGGCATGCCCAGCAGCATCCCGCCGCTTGAGCGCATGTGCCATGCGCTCAGGGTGACCGGGCGGTTGTGCCAGATCCAGCTGGTACGCGCGGTGAGCCGGGCGCGGGTGGCCGAAGCGTTGGGGATCGCCTCGCCCAGCGTCAGGCTGACATCGGTGGTGGCCCGGTTCCAGATGCTGGCCCAGCCCAGGGTGACCGAGTTCTGGTCGCCCGCGCTCAACTGGCGGCGCTCAACCTCGACCGAGACTTCATGCGTGCCCGCCCCCGCCGCGAACAGCTGCGCGACCGTGGCCGACACCGCTGTCGAGGTGGCCGAGGACAGCTCGCGCCAGCCGCCGCCGGCCGTGACGCAGACATCGGCAAAGGTCCAGCCGGTCACATGGTTGCGCGCGCAGGCCGACAGGGCGGCATTGGCGCGCCCGATCTCGTGGCGCGGCGACCATGCAGCCTCGGTATGCGCGGAGAAGTCCAGATAGCGCCCCTCGGCATAGGCCAGCCGGACCGAGCCCTCAACGCGCCCGCCAAAGACGAACCCGGCGCGCGCAAGATTGTCGGGGCTGACCAGAAACTGCAGGCCGAACAGATCCAGCGTATCGTTGAAATAGCCGCCGTTGATGTTGTCATCCCACGCCACAACCGGGCTGAAACGCAGCGACCGGCCCAGCAGGCTGATGCCGCCGCCCTGATGGTAGAAGCCTGTGCGCTCCATCGTGCGGCGCATGGCGGTGGTGATGGCCTGCGGCGGATGCGGGGTTTGCAGCGCGCGGCCATAGGTGAACAGGCGCAACCGTTCGCTCGACGCGAGCGGTGCCATCCGCGCGCGGTCCATCGCATCGGCCAGCGCGGGCGCAGGCCCCAACAGCACGACGATGGGCACCGCGACAAGCGCGTGCCACAGCCGGTCAGTGATCAGGGATACCATTGGGATCCATACCAAAGAACACCCCGTCCACGCGAACCTCGCGGCCGGTGTCCGTATCGGTGCCCTCAGCGGTATAGAGCCCCGCCGTTGACAGATCGTGCTGATCATCCTCATAGCGCGGCGAACCGGCCAGATTGCCCAAAAGCGTGCCGTCGACGTCCAGAATGTCGGGGCTGTCCGGGTCCCAGACACGGATCGTGATGTCCCCGCCATAGCCACCGGTGATGATGTTGAGCGGCATGTCCTCAACCAGGATCTCCATGCGCACGTCCGAGCCGTCATTGACCCCGGTGCGCAGGTTCAGATTGACTGATTCGGTGTCAAAGTCGATGACCATGTTGACCAGACCGTCTTGATCCGCGCCGCTGAGCAAGGGGCCGTCATCAATCGACACCCAGCTGAAATTCGATCCGCGCAGAAAGAATTGGCCGGTGGCCGCGATCAGTTCGCCGTTCTCGACGTTGGTAAAGGGTGCCGCGTCAGCGGTCAGGCGCAGCAGGCGCTGCGCGGGGCCATCGGGGGTATCGACCTCGGCGATGACCTCGATGTTCATGCGCCCGCCGTAGAGCTGCTCGTTCAGCGCAATCAGGTTGCGATAGCCGGCGGGATCGGAGGGATCGCCATCCTCGAACCCGGCGATCACGGCGGCATCGGCGTCGGTCGCATAGCTGCGACGGACACGGCTGAAGCCGTTGTGGTCGGTCGTGTAGCTTTCGAACCCGGCGACATCAATGACCCGCCCATCGGGCAGTTCGGTCACGGGGGCACTGCTGCCGCCGCAGGCGGCGAGCAGGGCAAGAAGCGGGGCAAGAAGCGGGGCAAGGGCGATGATCGGGCGCATGATCACCCCCCTACCGGCAAACGATGTCAGCAAGAAGGCGATGCAAGCGTTGGTTGCCGATTTATCGTGGCCTGTTGCACGCTTGGCGCAGGGTCAGTCCTTGCAGGCAAAGCGTTTGTTCCAGCGGATCGACGACCAGAACGACACGCCGATCAGCGCCGCGCCGAACAGGCCGGTGATGACCTCAGGGATCGCGAAGAGCGATTGCGCGTACATGATCACCGACAACGCGATGATCGCGTAGAAGGCGCCGTGCTCAAGATAGCGGTATTCGGCCAGCGTGCCCTTTTCGACCAGCATGATGGTCATCGCGCGCACATACATCGCGCCGATGCCCAGCCCGATGGCGATGACGAACAGGTTCTGGCTGAGCGCAAAGGCCCCGATCACCCCGTCAAAGCTGAACGAGGCATCCAGCACTTCCAGATACAAAAACGCCCCGATCCCGCCCCGCGCGGCGGTTTTCAGCGTGCCTTGGGTGCTGTCGAGCAGCCCGCCCAGCACCTCGACCAGCAGAAAGGTCAGCAGCCCCCAGACAGCGGCGAGCATGAAAGTATGCCGCTCAACCCCGTGCAGAAAGCGCGAAAAGAGCAGCACGAGGATCAGCACGACCGCGACTTCAATGCCGCGCACCGTGGCCGAGCGGGCCATGGTGCTTTCCAGCCATTGCATCCAGTGCACGTCCTTCTCGTGATCAAAAAAGAACGACAGCCCGACCATCATCAGGAACGTGCCGCCAAAGGCCGCAATCGGCAGATGGGCGTCGTGCATGATATGGGCGTATTCGCCGGGCTGGGTGGCGGCCAACACCAGCGCCTGCCACGGGCCGATATGGGCGGCGATCACCACGATCATCAGCGGGAACAGGATGCGCATCCCGAAAACGGCGATAATGATGCCCCAGGTCAGGAACCGGCGCTGCCATTCGGGGCGCATGTCCTTGAGCTTGTTGGCATTCACGATGGCGTTGTCAAAGGACAGCGAAATTTCCAGCACCGCCAGCACGGCGACGATGATGAACACGCCCAGCGTGCCCGATACGGTGCCGGTGCTTTGCCAGCCCAACACCGCGCCCAGCACCAGACCCAGCGCGGTGACGATGAAAGCCCAGCGGAAATAGCGGAATATGCTACTATGCGCCTGCGTGCGCGTAGCCTCGGATGCGAGGGTCGACCTGCGGTTCATGGACATGCGTCACGCGGCTGTTTGCGTTCAGTGCCGACATCACGAGAGCGCCGCTACTCTCGCCAGAGGGGCCCGGTCACCGATTGGCTGTCTGCCGAAGCGGACGCCTGTCATATAGCATTGCGCAGGCCTTTGGCAAAGGGCGCTGATCGTGACGTCACTCACCCGTCAACAGCGCGCGCAGCTGGTGGCGGTTGCTGACCCCCAGCTTGGCATAGGCGCGCTTGCGGTAGGTGATCACCGAACTGGGCGCGAGGTTGAGCGCCTCGGCGATCTGCGGTTGCTCGGCCCCGTCGGCGGTCATGCTGGCGACCTGCGCCTCGCGCCAGCTGAGGGTGGTGGCGGGTTGCTCGGGCGGTCTGGCCAGCGCGGCGTGGCGGGCGAGCGCCGCGTGCAGCAGGGTCGCCATCGCCGCAAAGGCGCGCAAATGGTCGGGGGTGAAGGGGCCCGAATCGCGGGCGCGGTAGGCGTTGGCGATGATCCCCGGCGTCCCCGCGCGGTAGAGCGACAGCCGCTCGACCACCGCGCCCTCGGTGTAGCATTCGTGGCGGTAGTCGATGTCCAGAATCCCCTGCGCCGGGCGTTTGAGCACCTGCACCGCCCGATGCGCCCGCCCCAGCGTGCTGGCCGCCGAGGTATCGCGCCGCCAGTAGCGTTGGGCGTAACGCAGCGAGGCAACGCGGGCGAAGGCCGAGCGTTCGGGGGCGATGCTTTCGGCGACCAGCACGCTGGCCCCTTCGCCCGCGATCGCAAAGACCGAGCACAGGTCGGCCCCGCATTCGGCATGGAGCAGCGCCATCAGCGCGGGGGCGAAACCGGGCTGGCCGAGGCTTGCCACCAGCGGCGCAAAGGCATCGAGTTCCGGCATGTTGTCCCCCCTGAAGTGGGACACAGCCTAAGCCCGCCCCCGCTAGCGTGTCAAACGCAACAGAAGGAGTCCGCCATGAGCATTCCCGCCATCAAGGGTCTGTACCACTTTTCGTTTCCCTGCCGCGACGGCGAGGAAACCCGCGCGTTTTACGAGGATATTCTGGGCCTGCCGCTGGTCGCCTGCATGATGGCCGACAAGGTGCCCTCGACCGGCGAAGAAAAGCCCTATGCGCATTTCTTCTTTGAAATGGGCGATGGGTCCTACATCGCGTTCTTTGATCTGGGCGAGAACGAGATGCCCCTGCCCTCGCCCAACACGCCGGGCTGGGTGATGCATTTCGCGGTCGAGCTGGAGAGCGTGGAAGCCGTCGAAGCGATGGGTGAGCGGCTCAAGGCGGCGGGGGTCGATGTGACCCCGGTGGTGGACCATCATTTCATCAAGTCGATCTATTTCTTCGACCCCAACGGGTTGCGGCTGGAAGTGACCGCGCGGGTCGATGAACCAGGGTATCTGGAACAGGAAGCGAAGGCGGCGCACGGGATTCTCAAGGAATGGGGCGCCAAGAAAGCCCGGCTGCTGGCGCAAAAGGCCTGATACCGCGCAGATCGGTCAGGGGGTCGCCCGGCGGGCGGCCCCTTTCGCATGTCAGGGGGCCTGTGACTGGTTGACGCAGCCGTTTTATTCGGAATAATACAATCACGTTCAACAAAAACAAACGCCACGCAGGGCCATGCCTGCGGGCGCAGGATCGCCGGAAAATCTTGATAATGCAGACAAAAGCCCCTTGGCGCCGCCAGCTTGAGATCGTCTCGTTTGCCGAGAACGTCAAAGCAACCGAGGTTTACGGCTTCGCCGGAAACTCGGGGATGGTGAACCTTGAGGGACAACTGCTGCGCGGCGAGGCCGACGCCAGGACGGTGTTCGTGTTCATGCACCCGACCTCGACCCTGCAACTGCTGCCGATGCCGATGGCGCTGGCCGACCGGGGCTTTCACGTCCTGTGCGCCGCCAGCCGCTATGCCAAGAACGACTCGGCGCTGATCATGGAGAAGGTGGCGCTGGATCTGGGCGCGTGGATCCGCCATGCGCGCGAGACGCTGGGCTATGCCAAGGTCGTGCTGGTCGGCTGGTCCGGCGGTGGGTCATTGTCGCTGTTCTATCAGGCGCAGGCCGAGCATCCGACGATCACCCACACCCCCGCCGGTGACCCGGTGGACCTGACCACAGCGGGGCTGAGCCCGGCGGATGGTGTGGTGTTCATCGCCGCCCACCTGAGCCGGGCCGAAACGCTGACCGAATGGCTGGACCCCTCGGTGCTGGATGAAACCGACCCCGACAAGCGCGATCCCGAGTTTGACATCTATTCCCCCGACTGCCCGCACCAGCCGCCCTATTCCGCCGAGTTCGTCGCGCGCTTCCGCGACGCGCAGCGCGCGCGCAACCGGCGCATCACTTCTTGGGTGCAGGGGCTGCTGGCCGAGCTGAAAGCGCGCGGCACGCCCGAGGTCGAGCGCGCCTTTGTCGTGCACCGCACGATGTGCGACGTGCGCTGGCTGGACCCGACGCTGGACCCCAACGGCCGCAAACCGGAATGGACCTATATGGGCCATCCGATGACGGTGAATGTCGGCCCCGTCGGGTTGGCGCGCTATACCTCGCTGCGCTCGTGGCTCAGCCAGTGGAGCTATGATCTGTCCAACGCCAAGGGCCCGCTGAACGCCGCCCGCATCACCGATGCACCGGTTCTGCAGATCGTCAACGGCGCCGATGATGCCGTGCCCGCGACGCATAACCCGGCGATCCGCGCGGCGCTGGCAACGCAGGACACAACCCATGTCGAGCTGCCGGGCGCGACTCATTACTATCTGGGCCAGCCCGAGCTGCTGACCCAATGCATCGACACCGTCGCCGCCTGGTGCGCGGCGCGGGGGCTGGAGGGCTAAGAATGAGCGCGAAACCGACAATCCTGATCGCAGGCGCAGGCATTGGTGGCCTGACCGCCGCGCTGGCGCTGTTGCAGCGCGGCTTTGATGTGACCGTGTTCGAGCAGGCCCCCGTGCTGGCCGAACTGGGCGCCGGCATCCAGATGGCGGCCAATGGCTCGCGCGTGCTGATCGAGCTGGGGCTGGAAGAGCGGCTGGCGGACATCGTCTGCGAAGCGGCGGCCAAGGAAGTGCGGCTGTGGAACACTGGCCAGACGTGGAAGCTGTTCGATCTGGGGGCTGACAGCATCGAGCGTTTCGGCGCACCCTACTGGATGGTGCACCGGGGCGAGCTGCACCGGGTCTTGCTGGAAGCCGTGCGCGCGCTGAAATCCGACGCGGTGATCACCGGCGCGCAGGCGGTCGGGTTCGAGCAGGACGACGGCAGCGTCACCCTCCGGCTGGCCGACGGGCGGCAGATCCGGGCCGATGTGCTGGTCGGTGCGGATGGCGTGCATTCCAAGCTGCGCTCGCAGATGTGGCAATCGCCGCAGGCGCGCTTCACCGGGTTGATGGCGTGGCGCGGGCTGGCGCCGATGGACGCTCTGCCCGCCGAATTGCAGCGTCCGGTGGGCACCAACTGGATCGGGCCGGGCGGCCATGTGATCACCTATCCGATCAGCGGCAACCGGCTGCTCAATTTTGTCGGGCTGGTGGAAAACCGCGCCTGGACCAGCGAAAGCTGGACCGAAGCGGGCACGCAGGCCGAGTGCAAGGCGGATTTCGCTGGCTGGAACCCGCTGATCCACGCGGTGATCGACACGCTGGACCAACCCTTCCGCTGGGCGCTGGTCAGCCGCGATCCGCTGCCGAACTGGACGCAAGGCCGCGTGACGCTGCTGGGCGACGCCTGCCACCCGACGCTGCCGTTTCTGGCGCAGGGCGCGATCATGGCGATCGAGGACGGCTATATTCTGGCGCGCTGCCTTGAGGATGCGCCGGGCGACCCGCAGGGCGCGCTCAAGACCTATGAGGCCCTGCGCTCGGAACGCACAGCCGCCATCGTCACCGGGTCCGAGGCCAACCTGCACCGCTTTCACAACCCGGTGCTGGCCGATCCCGTCGAGGCCCCGCGCTATGTCGAGCGCGAATGGCAGCCGGACAAGGTCCGCCTGCGCTATGACTGGCTGTTCGAATACGACGCGACGCGCCTGCCGATCCCGGCCTGAGCCTTATCCCGCCGTGCGCATCTTGAGCTGTTGATCGCGCAGAATGCGGTGGAGCGTCTTTTGATCCGCGTCGGACAGGTCGCCGAACACGTCCTGCTCAAGCGCATCGGCGATCTGGTCGCACTCGTCCAGCAGCGCGCGGCCGTCGTCGGTGATGCGCGAATTGAGGATGCGCTTGTTCGCCTCGCTCTCGGACCGGGCGATCAGGCCACGGCGTTCCAGCGCCGTGACGCTTTCATTCATCGTCTGCGGCGTCACGAAAAACCGGCGTGACAGCTCGGCCGAGCTGATCCCTTCACGGTCGCGGACCAGCGCCAGAATGGTGTATTGCAGCCCGCCCAGATTGAACGGCTTCAGCCGCTCGTCCAGCGATTTACGCGCCAGAAGGTTGAGGCTGTTGAGCAAATAGATGAGGCGCGGCCGCAAAGTGGCCAGATCATGTGGATCAGACATTGACAGTATAAGGCACCCTGATATGTTCTCTTTCCAAAGCGTAGAGGAACACAGGGAGGCTGACAATGAGTCACGAAACATCAGGCACTGGCTGGGGCAACGCGGTCACGGTCTCTATCGAGGACGGCGTGGCATGGGTCACGATGAACCGCCCGGACAAGCGCAACGCGATCAACCCGGCCATCGTGCGGGAAATGACGGCAGTGTTCGACGCGCTGGAAGCCGACGATGCGGCCGAGGTGATCGTGATCACCGGTGCGGGGGATGCGTTCTCGGCCGGGCAGGATCTGAAGGAATACTTCCGCGAGACGGAAAGCTGGCCGCCGCACGAGCGCGACAAGCTGTTCGCGCAGAACGCCGCGTGGCAGTGGCGCCGCACGATGTTCTACCGCAAACCGACCATCGCCGCCGTCAACGGCTGGTGCTTTGGCGGCGCGTTCCAGATCCTGATCGGCTGCGATCTGGCGATTGCCTCGGACGACGCGACCTTTGGTCTGTCGGAAATCAACTGGGGGATCATCCCGGCGGGCATCGTCACCAAATCGGTGTCGATGGTGATGAGCCAGCGCGACGCGATGTATTACATCATGACCGGCGAGACGTTTGACGGCAAACAAGCCGCCGAGATGAAGCTGGTCAACAAATCCGTCCCCGCCGATCAGCTGCGCGCCGAAGCGTCGAAGCTGGCGCAAACGCTGCGGGCCAAGAACCCCAACGTGCTGCGCGCCTGCAAGACCGCCTATCACCACGTGCGCCAGATGGGCTGGGAACAGTCGCTGGATTACCTGATGGCCAAGTCGGATCAAACCACCTTCCGCGACAAGTCGCGCGGGGCGGAAAAGGGCATGAGCCAGTTCATCGACGAAAAGAAATACCGCCCGGGTCTGGGTGCCTATGACAAAGACGCGGGCTGAGGACTTTCTCGGCGGATTGAAGGGGCGGCGGGGAAACCTGCCGCCCTTTTGCATGTCAGGACGCGGCGAAGGCGGTCAGAAAGGCCGCGACCGCCGCGCGGTTCTCGGGCTCGGCCATGCGCTGCGCGATCTCGTCCGGCGTCAGTTTCATCAGCGCGAAGCGGGCGAAGACTTCGGGCGCGAAGCGCTGGCTGACCGTCCCCAGCACCAGCCGCAGTTGCGCCAACATGTCGTCGCCGCGATGCGAGGCATGCAGCAGCGCGAGGGGCTTGGCGACGATCTCGTCGCGCGACACCAGCCAGTCGATGGCGTTCTTCAGCCCGCCGGGGATGGCGCGGACGTATTCGGGACTGGCGATGATCACGCCGTCACTGGCGCGGATCAGATCGGCGAAGCGCTGGACCGGGGCGGGCAGTGGCCCGGCTTCCAGATCAGGTGAAAACACCGGCAACCCGGCGATGCCGTCCCACACCGTCACGCGGTGCGCAGGCTGCGCAATCCCTGCCACCGCGCGCAACAGCGCCGTGTTGGTCGAAGCGGCCCGCCCGCTGCCCGAGATCGCGAGGATGTTCATTCCCGCTTGGCTATCGGCGGCAGAGGCGAAGATCAACGCCGCGCACAGCAAAAGGGCGGCAGGTTTCCCCGCCGCCCTTGCTTTTCTCGCGCTGTGCCCTCAATCGTCGGGCAGGTTCCGCGCCATCTCGCGCAGGTGGTCACGCCGGACACTGCGCGCCTTGATCGCACCATAGACGGTCCAGATCAGGACCAGTGCGGCCATCGCCATGAACATGCCCGAGATGGGGCGGGTGAAGAACACCGTGTAATCGCCCCGCGACAGGGTCAGCGCCCGCCGCATGTTCTCTTCCAGCATCGGCCCCAGAATCAGGCCCAGCACCAGCGGCGCGGGCTCGAACTTGAGCGTGGTCATGACAACCCCGAGGACGCCGAAGAAGATCAGGACATACAGATCCACGACCGAGCTGTTCACGCTGTAAACACCGATGCAGATGAAGGCGATGATGAACGGATAGAGTACCCAGTACGGAATCGACAGCATCCGCACCCACAGCCCGATCAGCGGGATATTGAGCACCAGCAGCATCATGTTGCCGAACAGGAAGCTGACCAGCAGGCCCCAGAACAGATCGGGGTGCGAGTTGATCACCGACACGCCCGGCTGGATGCCGTGAATGGTCAGCGCCCCCAGCATGATCGCCATGACGATATCGCCCGGAATGCCCAGCGTCAGCGTCGGGATAAAGGCGGTCTGCACGGCAGCATTGTTGGCGGCTTCGGGCCCGGCGATGCCCTCGATCGCGCCCTTGCCAAAGCGCCAGGGCTCTTTGGACAGACGGCGCTCGGTTGCGTAGGACATGAAGCTGGCCAGCAGCCCGCCCGTACCCGGCAGCGCGCCAAAGAAGCTGCCCAGCGCGGTGCCGCGTCCCATGGCACCCCAGCTGCGCCGCCAGTCATCGCGGGTCGGCAGCATGGAGCGGAACGAGATGTCCTTGGCCTTGACCGTGCGGCCGGTGATCTGGCCGGCGTTCTTGATCACCTCGGGCAGACCGAAGATGCCCAGCGCCACGGCGACCAGCGGCAGGCCTTCGTAAAGCTCGTCCACGCCGTAGGAAAAGCGCAGCAGGCCGGAATAGAGATCGCGCCCGACCATGCCCATGATCAACCCCAGCCCAATCATCGCCAGCCCTTTGATCGGCGAGCCAGAAGCGAGGGTCGAGGCGGCGATCATCCCCAGCACCATGAGCGAGAAGAAGTCAGGGGCTGAAAAACTGAACGCAAGGGCTGCAATGGGCGGGGAGAAGATCGCCATGATCAGCATGCCGCAGATCGAGCCGAAAAAGGACGCGATCGCCGTCATGAACAGCGCCACGCCTGCGCGGCCCTGCTGGGACATCGGGTAGCCTTCGATGCAGGTCACCGCCGAAGACGGCGTGCCCGGCAGGTTGAGCAGGATCGACGCGGTCGAGCCACCATAGTTCGAGCCATAGTAGATGCCCGCCAGCATGATCAACGCATGCGTTGGCTCCATGCCAAAGGTCAATGGCAGCAGCATGGCGATGGCCGCCAGCGAACCGATGCCGGGCAGAACGCCGATGAACGTGCCTAGCGACACGCCGAGAAAGCAGTAGGCCATCGCCTCCCACGAGAAGGCAACCGAAAAGCCCAGCGACAGATTTGAGACGAAATCGCTCATGGCCGCCACCGGATCACGTCAACATGCATATCCAGCCCGATCTTGAATATCAGTGTGGCAACAAGCGGCACGGCAACTGCGACCGTCAGCTTTTGCGTCAGTGTTGTGTTGGTATCCGCCAGCGAAGCCAGAAACACCCCGACGCCGACCGCCGGGATCAGCCCGAAACGCTCGATCATCACCGCGAAGGTGACGACAGCGGCCATGATCAACAGCGGCGCACGCAGCGGCGGAAACGAGAACTCGGTATCCGCCAGCGACTTTGTCCACAGCCGTTCCAGGGCAATCACGACCCCCAGAAGCACCATGAACAGGCCGACATAAAAGGGGAAATAGCCCGGTCCGATGCGACGCGTCGTCCCGATATCGAAGCTGAGCGACTCGACGATGGCGAGTACGCCGATCAGGACGATAAACGCCCCTGCGCATACGTCGATTGTCTTGATTTTGGTCAACTGCACCTCCCGTGCGCGGTAACCCGTGGGCTTTCAAGTGAGAACGTCGGAGAGCGTAGCCCCCCGACGCCCGATCGTTCTGCCGCCGGGGCTGACCCCCGGCTGCGGTGCTGTGTCAGTTCTTGGGGATACCGGCCAGATCGACCAGATAGGCCCCAAGCTCGACGTCATCGGCCATCTGCTGGTCAACTTCGGCCGGAGACGCGCGCCAGACAATGCTGCCCGCGCCCGCCAGGAATTCGCGCGTTTCCTCGGTCGCAAGCACGCCGTCGAACATCGCCGCCAGCTGGTCGACGATCTCTTGCGGCGTGCCGGGTGCAACATAGGCCCCCCAGACACCGACCTGATCAACGTCCATGCCGAACTCGGTCAGCGACGGTACATCAGGCGCCACTTCCATCCGGGTGCCAGCCCCGGTGGCGAGCAGACGCAGGCGGCCCTCACGCTGCTGAACCAGGGCGTTCACCCCATCGGTCACAGCGAAATCAACCGCGCCGTTGACGACATCGGGGATCATCTCGGCCCCGGTGCGATACGGCACCTCGACCGGGGAGGCCCCCAGTTCGGACAGGTACTGTGCGGTCAACAACCGGCCCGAGGTCGCGCTGGCACCGAAGGTGGCCTGATCGCCCGCTTCGAGCAGATAGGCGTTCAGGTCTTCAATCGTCTGGTGCGGAGAGTCAGGCCCCACAACCAGATAGAACGCCAGAGCGCTCAGCCCGGCGACACCCATCAGATCCGTGCGCGGATCGATGGCCGGGTTGTTCCACAATGAATAGTTCACGGCGGTGGAAAAGCCCGAGTGCACGTAGACCGTGTACCCATCGGGATCAGAGCGCGCGACATACTCGGCCGAGATGCTGCCCGCAGCACCCGGCTTGTTTTCGACGATGATCGTGTGGCCGGTCGATTCCTGAATCCCGTTGGCAAAGTAGCGCACCAGAACGTCAGCACCGCTGCCGGCCGGAAAGGCACAGACAAAGGTGATCGGACGCGACGGATACGCGTCTTGCGCGAAGGCGGGCAGCGTGACGGCGGTGGCCATCGCGGCCCCGCCAGCAAGCGCCAGCAGCTGGCGGCGGGTCGTTGCAAAGAGTGTCTTCATTGATCAATCCTCCCGTTTTTTTCGCTGACGGAGACGTGTTTCGCTCTCACCACGACCCCAGATCGTCGGCATGCCCCCCGCATCGGGGGGCATGCTGTCGCTTCGTCAGTTCTTGGGAAGTTCGGCCAGATCGACCAGATACGCCCCAAGTTCAACGTTCTGCGCCATGCGCTCGTCGACTTCGGCCGGAGTCGCGATCCACGGCACGCCACCCATGGTGCGCAGGTAGGCCTGCGTGTCCTCGGTTTCGAGCACGCTGTGGAACATGCCGGCAAGCGTATCGACGACATCCTGCGGCGTCCCTGCGGGCACATAGGCTGCCCAGACACCCATCTGATCGACATCCATGCCGAACTCGGTCAGCGACGGCACTTCGGGCGCCACGTCCAGACGACGGCCCGCGCCGGTGGCCAGCACGCGCAGACGACCTTCGCGCTCTTGCACCATCGCGGTCACCGGGTCGGTCACAGCGAAATCGACGCCCAGATTGACGACATCGGGAACCATTTCCATGCCGGTGCGATAGGGCACCTCGACCGGAGTGCCACCCAGTTCGGACAGGTATTGCGCGGCCAGCAAACGACCCGAGGTCGCGCTGACGCCATAGGTCGCTTCGTCGCCCGCTTCGAGCAGATAGGCATTCAGCTGTTCGATCGACTGGATTTCGGAATCGACACCGACGACGATATAGAACGGCTGTTCGTTGATCCCGGCCACGCCCATCAGGTCACTGCGCGGATCAATCGCCGGGGTGTTCCACAGCGAATAGTTCACGGCAGTGGAAAAGCCGGAGTGGACATAAACCGTGTAGCCGTCAGGATCCGAGCGCGCGACATATTCCGCCGAGATGCTGCCCGACGCGCCGGGCTTGTTCTCGACGATGATCGTGTGGCCCGTCGATTCCTGAATCGCGTTGGCAAAGTAGCGTACCAGAACGTCAGCACCGCTGCCGGCCGGGAAGGCACAGACAAAGGTGACCGGACGCGACGGATAGGCGTCTTGCGCAAAGGCGGGCAGTGTGACGGCGGTGGCCATCGCGGCCCCGCCGGCAAGAACCAGCAATTTGCGGCGTGTGGTGGTGATAAACGAGTTCATAGGGTCAATCCTCCCATTTTCCCTGATGACGACTTACGGTCCGCAGCCATCGTCAGTCGCCGCAGCCATGCCCCGTTCGCGGGTTCTGTGGCGCAGCGACGCCGATAGCGCGGCATTGCCTCCTGTTCGTATACAGCATCATGCGAGGGAGACCCTCACAGTCAACAGCTATTTTCACCTCAAATCAGCGGGATGCGCCGATTCTGCGCCTGCGAAGTGACGCGCAATACATTGTTAATATTTACATTTTTACCTATATTCGGCTCCCATACATCACTTCAATTCTATCATATCAATTTATACGATGTCGGATTTCAGGGCATTTGCCCGCAGCCGGACCCGCCCGCCGCTGCCCTGAAATTCACCGATGCATACACCCATCGCCCCCGCCACGCGGCCAGCACAACCGACGGATGTCTGATTCTGACACCAGCGCGCGGATTTTGCCGGATGGGATTACGATACATTGACAAATCGTGTTTGCCGTCAGCAAATTTCGCGCAACTCAGAAAGGACGTTCCATGCTGCTCAAAGATCGCGTTACCATCGTCACCGGAGCCAGTTCGGGCATCGGGCTTGCCATTGCCGAGGCACTGGCCGCACAGGGTGCCAAAGTGGTGGTCGCCGCCCGCAGCGCCGACAAGCTGGCCGCGCTGGTCACCCGGATCGAAGCCGCTGGCGGCACCGCGCTGGCCGTGCCGACCGACATGACGAACGAGGCGCAGGTCGACGCGCTGTTTGCCGCCTGCCAGTCCGCCTATGGCCCGCCCGCGCTGGTGGTAAACAACGCCGGGATCGCCGACCATACGCCGACAGTGGACCTGTCGATGGCGCGGTGGAGCGAAGTGATCGGCGCGAACCTGACTTCGGTGTTTCTGGGCGCGCGGGCGGCCATGCGGGCAATGATCGCGGCGGGCAAGCCGGGGCGCATTCTGAACGTCGGCTCGATCTCGGCCAAGGTGCCGCGCCCCGATACCGCCGCCTATACCGCCAGCAAGTTCGGGCTTGAGGGGCTGACCCGCTCGCTGGCGCTGGACGGCCGTCCGCACGGCATCGCCGTGTCGATGGTGCACCCCGGCTCGACGATCAGCAGCCTTGTGCCGGGCATCACCGACCAGAAACGTGAAGGCACGATGGCCGCCGAGGACGTGGCGCGCGTGGTGGTCCTGATGGCCTCGCTACCGGACGACGTGAACCTCTATGAGAGCACGATTCTGCCGGTAACCATGCCCTTCCTTGGTCGGGGCTAAGAGCGCGTCGCAGCGCGTTGACAGATATACGGCTCCCTGATAACCAAATCGCAGCGGGCCGACAGGCTCAGACTTTGGGGGAGAGCAGAATGACGGTTGGCGACACGCAAAACGGGCTGGGCAAAGCAGCAATCGAACGGCTGCTGAACCCGCAGTCCATCGCCATTCTTGGCGCCTCGCCCGAGCGCGATTCGATCGGTGGCGGGGTGCTGTCGAACCTTGAATCCTTTGGCTACAAAGGCGCGATCCATCTGGTCAGCCGCTCGCGCGACGAGATCAACGGGCGGCCCTGCGTCAAGACCATCGCCGAGCTGCCGCGCGACATCGACGTGGCGGTGCTGATCGTGCCGCACAAGGCGATCTCGTCAGTCGGTGGTCGAGTGCATCGCGCAAGGCGTCCGCGGGATCGTCGTCTATACTTCGGGTTTTGCCGAAGCATCGGACGAGGGTCGCCGCCAGCAGGAAGAACTGGCGCAGCTGTGCTCGGACGCCGGCGTGACGCTGCTGGGGCCTAACTGCATGGGCTACACCAATTTTGTCGCCGGCATCCCGATGACATTCGAGCCGATTGCCAAGCATGACGCCGGCACCGGCAACCGCGTCGCAATCATCGCACAATCCGGCGCGACGGCGGCCAACATCCGCTTTGCGCTGCAGTCGCGCGCAATCTCGCTGTCGCATGTCGTGGCGACCGGGAACGAGGCGCAACTGGGAGCCGAGGATTTCATCGAGCACGCGCTGGATGACGCCAACATTGCCGTGCTTGCCGTCTATGTCGAACAGCTGCGCGACCCGGCCCGCTTCCTGACCCTTGCCGCCCGCGCCCGCGCTGTCGGCAAGCCCATCGTCATGCTGCACCCCGGCTCCAGCGAGCGGGGGCGCAAGGCCGCCGAAAGCCACACCGGCGCGCTGGCCGGGGATCACGCCATGATGCTCGCCGCCGCGCGGGCCGAGGCGGTGGTCTGCGTGCCGACGCTCGATGAGATGTTCGACTGCTGCGCCATTCTGGTGCGCTTTCCGACGCCTGCGCCGGGTGGCGCGGGGATCATCACCAACTCGGGTGCGATCCGCGGGCTGGCCTTCGATTTCGGCGAAAGCGTCGGGCTGGAGATTGCGAAACTCGCCCCTGAAACCGAGGCCGAGCTGTCCACCCATGTGCCCGATTACGTGCATGTCGATAACCCGTTCGACATCGGCACCACCGGTTTCGCCAATCCGGGGATCTATGGCACCTCGGCCACGGCGATGCTGAATGATCCGAATGTCGGGATCATTCTGAGCGTGCATGCCGGGGGCTCGCCGGGCATGCAGGAGAAGAAGATCGACTACCTGCTGCCGGTCTATGAGACCGCGCAAAAGCCCATCGTCTTTGCGCTGATCGGCGATGACTACCCCCTGACCCCGCCCTTCGTGGACAAGGTCCGCGCCTGCGGCGTGCCGTTCTTCCGCTCGCCCGAGCGCGCCATGCGGGCGATGAAACTGGTCAGCGACTATGCCGCCGCCCGGGTTGCCGCCGAAGACCGCGACACCCGCGATGCGCCCATGCTGGACCTGCCCGCCGGTGGCGCGGTGGTCGAGTATCTGGGCAAGCAGGCGCTGGGATCGGCGGGCGTTGCCGTGCCGCAGGGCGGAATGGCGAGCAATGTAGACGAGGCTGTCAGCATCGCGAACCGCATCGGCTATCCGGTGGTGATCAAGGCGCAGGCCGCCAAGCTCAGCCACAAGAGCGACGCAGGCGCGGTGCTGATCAACCTGCGCGACGAAGCGGCGCTGCGCGACGGCTGGGAGAAGCTGATCGGCAACGTTCAGCGCGCCGCGCCGGGGTTGGAACTGGACGGTGTGCTGGTCGAGGAAATGGTCAAGCCGGGACTGGAGCTGGTCATCGGCGCGATGCGCGATCCGAACTGGGGCCCGATGGTGCTGGTGGGCCTGGGCGGCGTGTGGATCGAGGTTCTGAAGGACTCGCGCCTGATGCCTGCCGATGTCAGCGTTGCCCGTGCCAAGGCCGAGATCGGCAAGCTGAAAGCCGCCAAATTGCTGGGCGCGTTCCGGGGTCAGCCTGCGCGCGATGTGCAGGCGGTGGCTGAGGTTGCGGTGCAACTGGGGGCGCTGATGCGGGCCAATCCGCAGATTCTGGAAGTCGATATCAACCCGCTGGTGGTGCACGCCGAGGGTGAGGGCGTGACCGCGCTGGACGCGCTGTTCGTAACCGAGTGAGGAAGACGCACATGGACGACCGCTACGGCGCTTTGCATCTGTTCATCGACGGCGAGTGGCTGGGGGCCGGGGGCCGCCAGACCGAAGACGTGATCAACCCCGCCACCGGCGAGGCCATCGGCACCCTGCCCCACGCGACGCCCGGCGATCTGGACCGCGCGGCGGCGGCTGCCGGGGCGGCGTTCGCAAGCTGGCGCCGGGTGCCGGCGTTTGAGCGCGCGCAGATCCTGCGCAAGGCGGCGCAGTTGCTGCGCGAGCGTGCCGATCTGATCGGCACGCGGATGACACTGGAGCAGGGCAAACCCTTTGCCGAGGCGCGGCTAGAGGCGCTGATCTCGGCCGATATCTTCGACTACACGGCGGATGAGGGGCGGCGCACCTATGGCCGCATCATCCCCGCCCGCGTGCCCGGCATGCGCTGGATGGTCACGCGCGAACCCGTGGGGCCTGTCGCGGCCTTCACGCCGTGGAACTTCCCCTGCGTGATCCCGGCGCGCAAGATTTCCGCCGCCTTGGCGACGGGCTGCACGATGGTGATCAAACCGTCCGAAGAAACCCCCGCCTCGGTGCTCGAAATCGCCCGCGCGTTGCAGGATGCGGGCCTGCCCGCGGGCGTGCTGAACGTGGTTTACGGCGTGCCCGCCGAGGTCAGCGCGCATCTGATCGCCGCCGAGCCGATCCGCAAGATCACCTTCACCGGCTCGACCGGCGTGGGCCAACAGCTGGCGGTTCTGGCCGCCAAGGCCGGGGTGAAACGCGCGACGATGGAACTGGGCGGCCATGCGCCGGTGATGGTGTTCGAGGATGCCGATATCGACGCCGCCGTGCAGGCGATGGTCGGTGCCAAGTTCCGCAACGCAGGCCAGATCTGCATCGCACCGACGCGGTTCTATCTGCACGACTCGGTGCATGACCGCTTTGTCGAAGGCTTCGCGGCGGCTGCCGCCAAGATCAGGATGGGCGACGGGATGGACCCGGCCTCGACAATGGGCCCCTTGGCCAACAACCGCCGCGTCGCGGCGATGGAGGCGCTGGTGGCCGATGCCGTGGATCACGGCGCGGGGCTGCGTCTGGGTGGCAATCCCGGCGGCAACCGGGGCTATTTCTTTGAGCCGACGGTGCTGACCGATGTGCCCGCCAACGCGCGGATCATGAATGAAGAGCCCTTCGGCCCGGTCGCCGTGACCGCGCGGTTCAGCACGCTCGATGAGGTGATCGAACAGGCCAACCGCCTGCCCTTTGGTCTGGCCTCTTACGCCTTCACCCAAGATACCCGCATCGCTTCGGCGCTTGCGGACCGGGTCGAGGCCGGGATGCTCGGCATCAACAACGTCGCCATCAACATGCCCGAAACCCCCTTCGGCGGGGTCAAGCAGTCCGGCTACGGATCGGAAGGCGGGTCCGAGGGTATGGACGCCTATCTTGTCACCAAAACCGTTTCTCAATCGTAAAGAGGCCATCATGACCAAGCAACAAGACCCCTGGGGCACCGATGTCCTCGTTGATTTCGAGGACGGCATCGCCTGGGTGCAGATCAACCGCCCCGACAAGCGCAACGCCATGTCGGTCGGTCTGGCGCATGAGATGAACGCAACGCTCGATGCGCTGGAAATCGACGACCGCGCGGGCGTGATCGTGCTGACCGGCGTGGGCGAGGCGTTCTCGTCCGGCATGGACCTGAAGGACTTCTTCCGCGCCACCGATGGCGTGTCGGATGTCGAACGCATGCGCGCCTATCGCTCGACCCGCGCGTGGCAGTGGCGCACGCTGATGCATTACGCCAAGCCGACCATCGCCATGGTCAACGGCTGGTGCTTTGGCGGGGCCTTCACGCCGCTGATCTGCTGCGATCTGGCGATCTCGTCGGATGATGCGGTCTTTGGCCTGTCGGAAATCAACTGGGGCATCATCCCCGGCGGCGTGGTCTCCAAGGCGATCTCGACCGTGATGAGTGACCGCAAGGCGATGTATTACGTGATGACCGGCGAGAAATTCGACGGCAAGAAAGCCGCCGAGCTGAACCTGGTCAACGAATCCGTGCCCGCCGATCAGCTGCGCGCGCGCACGACCGAACTGGCGAAGGTGCTGTTGGAGAAGAACCCGACGGTGCTGCGTCAGGCGCGCATGGGGTATAAATACGCCCGCTACATGGATTGGGAGCAGGCGGCGGAATACCTGACCGCCAAGGGCGACCAGACCACTTTTGTGGACCCCGAAAAGGGCCGTCAGCAGGGTCTGAAACAGTTCCTCGACGACAAGACCTATCGCCCCGGCCTCGGCGCCTATTCGCGCGAGAGCTGAATGCGTCTGATCCCCGGTGACGAAGAGAGGATGCTGCGCGATTCAGCGCGGCGTCTGCTGGCGGGTGGGGCCTCGTGGGCTGACTTCGCCGAACAGGGCTGGCTGGCGCTGCCGGTGCCCGAGGCTTTCGGCGGTCTGGGCGGTGCTGCCAGCACGGTCGCCGTGCTGGCCGAGGAGATGGGCCGCGCGCGGGTGGTTGAGCGGTGGGTTGCCGGGGCCGTGCTGCCTGCCGTGCTGATCGACGCTTTGGCAAGCGAGGCGCAAAAGGCCCGCTGGCTGCCCGCGATGGCAGAGGGCACGCTGCGCGTGGCCTTCGCGCATGTCGAGCGGGGGGACGGGCTGCTGTCGGTCGCAACGCGCTGGGACGGTGCGCTGACCGGCGCGAAGGCGGCGGTGTTTGATGGCGACAAGGCCGGGCTGTTGCTGGTGACGGCTCAGACCCCGGCGGGGCTGGGCCTGTTCGCGGTGGCACCTGCGGGCCTGACGCCCTACGCCACCGTTGACGGCGGGATTGCGGCGGATCTGGTGCTGGACAGCACGCCGGGTGAGGTGCTGGGCGATCCGGCAGTGGACGCCAGCCCCGGCCTGCTGCAAGCCCTCGACCACGCCAATGCGGCGGCCTGTTCCGAGGCCGTCGGCGCGATGGCCGCGCTGCTGGAAGCGACGGTCAGCTATACGAAGGAGCGGGTGCAATTCGGCCAGCCGCTCGCGAAATTTCAGGCGCTGCGGCACCGCATGGCCGAGATGGCGGTCAAGCTGGAAGAGGCGCGCGCCTCGGCCCTGCTGGCGGCTTTGTCGCTGGGCATGGAACCCTTGGAGCGTGCGCGGGGTGTGTCCGGTGCGCGTGCCAAGATCGGCAAGCTGTCCCGCTCGGTGGCGCAAGAGGCGATCCAGTTGCATGGCGCGATGGGCTTCTCGGAGGAGATGCCAGTCGGCGGCTGGTTCAAGCGGCTCTATGCGCTGGAAAACACCTGGGGGGCCACGGCGTTCCACTTGCAGCGCTATGGCGAGGCCCTGCGTGACCCGGCGCTGCGCGAGCAAGGCTTGCTGCGGGCCGGCGCGGATGACGGCGGGATGAACCTTGCGCTGAGCAAGGACGATCTGGCCTTCCGCGATGAGGTGCGCGCGTTCTTTGACGCCACGCTCGACGCTGACACCAAACGGGCCGAGCGGCTGAACCCCTCGTTCCTGGCCCATCCCCCGATCGGGCTCAGCTGGCTGCAAAAGCTCCCCGCTGGCTGGGCCGCGCCCTCGTGGCCCGCTGAACATGGCGGGTCCGGCTGGACGCTGACGCAGCGCTACCTCTTTGACCAAGAAAGCGAGCGCGCCGGTGAGCCGCATTTCCGCGGTGCCAGTTTCAAGATGATCGCGCCGGTGTTGATGCGCTATGGCACGCCCGCGCAGCAAGCGCGTTATCTGCCGCGCATCCTGAACGGGCAGGATTTCTGGGCGCAGGGCTATTCCGAGCCGGGCTCGGGGTCCGATCTTGCCAGCCTGTCGTGCAAGGCGGTGCGCGACGGCGACAGCTATGTGGTGAACGGCTCAAAGATCTGGTCCACCCACGCCCACCACGCCACCCGCATGTTCGCGCTGGTGCGCACCGATGACAGCGGCAAGAAGCAACAGGGCATCAGTTTTCTGCTGATAGACATGAACGCGCCGGGTGTGTCGGTGAAACCGATCCGCTCGATCTGCGGCACGCATGAATTCAACCAGACGTTTTTCGACGCTGTGCGCGTCCCCGCCAGTGATCTGGTGGGGGCAGAGGGCGACGGGTGGGAGATCGCCAAGTACCTCTTGGAATTCGAGCGCGGCGGGGCTTTCGCCGGGGGGCTGCTGCGGGCGCTCTATGCGCGGTTGTGGCGGATGGCGGAAGCGTCGGGCCTGACCGATGATCCGCTGTTCATGGCCCGCTTTGCCGAAATCGGCACGGATATCGACGCCAATGACATGCTGGAACTGACGGCGATGTCGGCGGTGCAGGCGGGCGGCAATCCGGGCGCCGTGCCCTCATCCGTGATGAAGATCGAGCGCAGCCGCATCCGGCAGGCGATCACCGAGCTGGGGGCCTATAGCCTTGGCCCCGACGCGCTGCGGTGGGAGCCGCACCGGCCGCTGCACGATTTGCCGGTCGAGGAGGAGCTGGCTGAGGACCGCAAGGTCGCAAGTGCCGTTTACATCAATGCGCGCTCGCAGAGCATCTTTGGCGGTTCGAACGAGATCCAGCTGGAGATCATCGCGCGGGTGCTGTTGGGCTGAGGGGCTTGTCCCCCGCGCGCCCTCGCGGCACAACGGAGCACCCACAACGCAGCCCGGACCCATGGCCAAGACCACCCCCGCCACCCAAGCCTTGCTGCGCGCGAAACTGGCGTTCGAGCTGGTGCCCTATGACTATGACCCCGGTGCCGAACGCGTCGGTCTGCAGGCCGCCGCAGCGATGGGCGCGGACCCGGCGCAGGTGTTCAAGACGCTGATGGTCGATCTGGACGGCAACGCAGTCTGCGCGGTGCTGCCGTCCGATGCCGAGCTGAACATGAAGAAGCTGGCGGCAGCGCTGGGGGGCAAATCGGCGAAGATGATGCAGCCAGCGGATGCCGAGCGGCGCACGGGCTACAAGGTCGGCGGGGTCAGTCCGCTGGGACAGAAGCGCGCGGTGCCGACTGTGCTGGACGCCAGCGCCCATGATTGGCCGCAGATCTACGTGAACGGCGGGCAGCGCGGGTTGCAGATCCGCCTCGCGCCCGGTGATCTGGTAGCCGCCCTTCGCTGCACCGTCATCGACCTGCTGCGCTAACCTTCCTGCCCCAGCTTGCCGGGGTTCATGATGCCCTGCGGGTCCAGCGCGGCCTTGAGCGCCTTCATCAGATCGACCCCCGCCCCATGCTCGCGCCGCAGGTATTTCAGCTTGGAAATCCCCACGCCATGCTCGCCTGAAAACGTGCCTTCCATGTCCATCGTGCGCTGATAAAGGCGTTCGGCCAGACGCTCGGCCTCGGCCAGTTCCTCGGGGATTTCGGGCTTGATCAGATAACCGACGTGGAAATTCCCGTCGCCCACATGGCCGATGATCTTGACCGGAAAGGGGGCCGTATCGGCATCGGCGCGGGCGGCCAGAACCGCCTCGGCCAGCCGCGAGATCGGGACGCAGACATCGGTGGTATAGGTCTTGCAACCGGGGCGCAGGGACTGGTTGGAATAGATCGTTTCGTGCCGCGCCTTCCACAGCCGCGCGCGGTCTTCGGTCCGCGTGGACCAGTCGAAATCGGACCCGCCATTGCCCCGCGCCAGGTCGCGGACGGTTTCGGATTGCTCCTGCACCCAGCGCTCAGACCCGTGGAACTCCAGAAACAGCGTCGGCGCGCGTTTCAATCCCAGACCGGCATGAGCGTTGGCGGCATCGACCGCGACCTCGTCCAGAAACTCGATCCGCGCGACGGGCAGCGCGGATTGCATCGTCTCGACCACGGTCTGCACGGCCCCGGCCATGGTAGCGAAGCTGCAGATGGCCGAGGCGATGACTTCAGGGATCGGGTGCAACTTGACGGTAACTTCGGTGATCACGCCCAGCGTACCCTCGGCCCCGACAAAGAGCTTGGTCAGGTCATACCCGGTCGAGGATTTCTTGACCCGCCGCCCGGTGCTAACCACCTCGCCACTGGCGGTGACGACTTTCAGCGCGATGACCGTCTCGCGCATGGTGCCATAGCGCACGGCGGTGGTGCCCGACGCGCGGGTCGAGGCCATGCCGCCCAGCGACGCATCGGCACCGGGATCGACGGTGAACATCAGCCCGCTGTCGCGCAGATGCTCGTTCAGCTGTTTGCGGGTGACACCGGCCTGCACGACCGCGTCGAAATCTTCGGCATGGACGGCGAGGATCTTGTTCATCCGCGTCATGTCCAGACTGACGCCGCCGCGCAGCGGGATGGTGTGGCCCTCCATCGACGAGCCGGCACCGAAGGGCACGACGGGCGTGCCATGCGCCGCGCAGATTTTCACCGCCGTGACCACATCCGCCTCGGACTCGACAAATACCACGCCGTCGGGGCGGTGCAGGGGCTGGCGGCTCATGTCGTGGCCGTGGTGGTCGCGGACGGCGGGGTTGGTCGAGACCTTCTCGCCCAGCGCGGCGATCAGGTCGGTGACGGCAGCGCTCATGCGTCAAACCTCCAAGCGCCGGGATGATGCGTGGCGAGGGTGGCGATCTGATCGGTCGTGGTGACGCCCGATTGCGCCATCGCCAGCGTCAGCTCTTCGATCAGCGCGCCCGCCATATGCTGCGCACCCAGATCGCCGATGCCGCCCAGACCCAGCATGAACGCCCGTCCGGCAAAGACGCCCTTTGCCCCAAGCGCCAGCGCGCGCAGCACGTCAACGCCTGCGGTCACACCGCTGTCCAGCATCACCGTGGCGCGGCTGCCAACCGCCGCAGCAATGGCGGGCAGCATGTCGACGCTGGCGGGGGACGCGTCAAACTGGCGACCGCCGTGGTTCGACACCACGATCCCGTCGATGCCCAGCGAGACCGCCTTTTCGGCGTCCTTGGGATGCAGGATCCCCTTGACCATCATCGGCCCTTTCCAGCGGTCGCGCAGGCGGGCCAGCACCTCCCAATCAAAGCCGCCGCCGACGTGCTGGCCGACATAGCGGGCTGAAACGTCGCGACCGGGGCCTGAATACCGCTCGATATTGGCAAAGGTCGGGATGCCGCGCTTGGCGATGGCCAGCGCCCAGGGCCAGGCGATCCCGGCTTGCCAGAGCATCCCCGCCGTCAGCTTGAATGGCATGCCGAACCCGTTGCGCATGTCGCGCGGGCGCTTGGTGCGGGCAGGCACGTCCAGCGTCGCGGCCAGCACCTTGGCCCCGGCTGCATCGGCGCGCGCGGCCAGATCGAAGGTCACGCGGTGGTCATCGGCCGCCAGCGGATAAAGCTGGAACCACGTCACATCAGGGGCCAGCGCGCAAACGGTTTCAATCGTTTCGGTCGCCAGTGTGCCGACCATATAGGGGATGTTGCGCGCCTGCGCGGCCTGCGCGAAAAGGCGGGTCGCGCCGGGCCACATGATACCGTCAAAGCCGATCGGTGCGATGCCGATGGGGGCGGCGTAGCGGTGGCCGAACAGCTCGGTCTCGGGACTGGCAGCGCCGACGCTCACGCCATAGCGCGGCACCACCTGCACCGATTGCAGTGCCGCACGGTTGCGCGGCATGCCGGTTTCGTCCCCCGCCCCGCCTTGCAGGAACTCAAACGCAAAGCGCGGCATGCGCCAGCGCGCGCGGCGCTCCAGATCCGAGACCATCGGGTATTGGCGGCGCAGCTGGGCGAGGGTCGGGTCCATCAGTAACTCACAATAACCTCAAGCAGCGCCTGCTGCCCGGCTTTGGTGGCGGCCAGCGCGCGCTGGATCGCGGCGGGCAGATCGGCGCCATCTTCGACCCGCTCGGCATGCGCGCCATGCGCGCGGGCAATGGCGGCGTGGTCGGGCATCGCGTTCAGCGCGGTGATCGGCATGGTGTTGGCCTGCGCCGCCTTGCCTTCGGGGTACATGTACAGGGTCGAGCGGCGCACGGCGTTCCAGATGCCGTTGTTGAACACCACGGTCAGCAGCGGCAGACCCAGCGACGCGGCGGTCTGATGGCAGGCCACGGGGTTGGCAAACAGGTACGAGCCATCGCCGACACAGGCGATCACCTGCCGGTCCGGCGCGCCCAGTTGCACGCCCAGCGCCGCGGCCATGCCCCAGCCGAGGCCACCCGACAGGGGCGAGCCGAACAGCGTGTTGGGCGCGCGGAACTCCATGACCGAGGGATCGACGCCCAGCTCATTGACGAAGGTGGTCTTGTCGTCGGCGGCATCCGACAGGCATTTCGACACATAGGCCGGGTTCATCGGCCTGCCCTGACCCGCCGCGACGCGCTTGGCGACGCCTTCGGCGGCAGCCTGCCGAAAGGAGGCGACGCGGGCGCGGCGCTCGGTATGGGCGGTGTCGGTGGCGACCTCATCCAGCGCGGCGCTGAGTGCGTGCAGCGTGGGGGTGATCCCCCCGGCCAGCGAGATGTCGATGGGGAAGCCGCGCGCGGGCACCGCCTGATGCAGCGGGTCCGGCCCCAGCGCGATGATCACGCAATCCTCGGGCGGCTGCACGGCTTCGGGGATCCACGGCACCATGGCATTCAGCGCGACGATGACATCGGCGTCCTTGATCCAAGGCGTCGGCTCACGGCCTGCGTGCATCGGATGCGTCGTCGGCAGGGCCTGCCGGATCGACCAGTATTCCACCACCGGGATCGCGTGTTTCTCGGCCAGCGCCGCCAGCGGCTCGAACCCTGCCAGATGGTCGGGGCTTTGCGAGATGATCACCGGGCGCTTGGCCCCGGCCAGTGCCTTGGCGGCGGCGCGGACGGCGTCAGGATGCGCGGCGCCATACGAGGTCGGCGCGACATTCGAACCGGGGCGGTGCGGCGGCAGCGGCTTGGCTTCGGCCAGAACCTCACGCGGCAGGCTCAGGTATACCGGCCCACGCGGCTCGCTCATGGCGATGGACACAGCGCGGTCGACGATCGCCCCGCCCTGCTCGGGATAGCGCAGCTCATAGTCCCACTTGACCACCTCGCGGATCATCGCCGCCTGATCGCGCATCTCCTGCCCCCAGTGGATCGGCGACGAGCGCGACCCAAAGCGGTTGCCCTCGGTCAAGGGCGTGCGGCCCGAGCACATCACCACCGGGATATTCTCGGACTTGGCGTTGATCAGGCCCATGACCGCATTCGCCAGCCCGACGTTCACATGCACCATCACCCCCGCCGGTTTCCCGGTGGCAAGGTAATAGCCATGCGCCATGCCCAGCGCGACGTTTTCATGGGTGATCGTGTGCACCACCGGCAGGTCCAGCCCGCTTTCGGCGGTGTTGGCATAGGCCTCGATGATCGACGGGAAATCGGTGCCGCCATTGGCCAGCAGCACGTCAACCCCGGCGGATTTCAACCGGCTGAGAACGTCTTCGGCAGCGGTGGTGCCGGTGGGGGGCGTATAGGTCATGCGGGCCTCTTACGTGACGCTGATGGTGCGCGAGACGAGATAGGCATCAAGCCCCTCGGTCCCGACTTCGGAGCCAAGCCCGCTTTCCTTGATCCCGCCGAACGGGGTCTCGGGCATCGAGATGTTGAACGAGTTGATCGCGAACATGCCCGCCTCGATCTCATCCGACAAGCGGTGGATGTTGGAAAGCGACTGGGTGAAGGCATAGGCGGCCAGACCGAAGGGCAGGCTGTTGGCCTTGGCGATGCCGTCATCAAGGCCGCTGAAACGGTTCAGCACGGCGACCGGGCCAAAGGGTTCCTCGGTCATGATGCGCGCGTCGCCGGGGACATCGGCCAGCACGGTGGGGGCATAGAAGAACCCGTCGTTGCCGATCCGCTCACCGCCTGCCAGCAGCTTTGCGCCCTTGGCGACGGCGTCCTGCACCAGCGCCTCGATCCCGTCGCGGCGCCGCGCATGGACCATCGGCCCCATGACGGTGGCCGGGTCCATCCCGTCGCCAACCGTGAGCGCCTTGGCCCGCGCGGCGAAACCGGCGCAGAAGGCGTCATAGCTGGCGTCCTGAATATAAAAGCGCGTGGGCGAGACGCAGACCTGCCCGGCATTGCGGTATTTGCGCTGCACCGACTGGTCGAGCACCGCCTCTTGCGGCGCATCGTCAAACACCAGTACGGGCGCATGGCCGCCCAGCTCCATCGTCGTGCGCTTGACGGTATCGGCGGCCAGCTTGATCAGGTGTTTGCCCACCGGGATCGAGCCGGTGAAACTGATCTTGCGGATGATGGGCGAGGCGATCAGGTGGCGCGAAATGGTATCGGGCACGCCGAACACCACGGCGATCACCCCGGCAGGCACACCCGCATCGACCAGACAGCGCGCCACGGCGAGGGCCGAGGCGGGCGCTTCCTCACCCGGTTTGTAGATCATCGGACAGCCAGCGGCGAGGGCGGTGCCCAGCTTGCGCGTGGCGTTGCCGATGGGGAAGTTCCACGCCGAGAACCCGGCGGCGGGACCGACCGGCTGCTTGATCACGCTGAAGCGGGTATCACCGAACCGGCCCGGCGGGATACGGCCCCAGCTGCGCCGGGCTTCTTCGGCGAACCATTCGAGTTCCTCGCAGGCGACATGCACCTCGATCTTGCTCTCGAACAGCGGCTTGCCCATTTCCAGCGTCGCCAGCTGCGCGATGGCATCGCCGCGCTCGTGCAACAGATCGGCGGCGCGCTTCAGGATGCGCCCGCGCTCGCGCGGGTTCACTTTGCGCCACTTCGGGAACTCACGCTCGGCGGCGGCCAATGCGCGGTCCAGATCCTGCGCGGTGGCGTGAGGCACGCGGCCAATCGCGCGGCCGGTCGCCGGATTGACGATGGGTTCAGCGTGGCGGGCATCGGCCCCGATCCAGTCGCCGTCGATCAGCAGCTGCGGCTCGACATAGCCCGCAGGCGTGACACTCTCGGCCCCGTCTTGGAACGTGGTCATGAAAACTTCCCTCCCCGAACCGTAGAATTTTCGGCCCTTGCGTGCCGCCTCCGGTTTCGCTTTGATATAAGAAAGCCTGATATTGTCAACAACTCAGCCCTCGGTTAGCGTGGCGAAGTTTTGCTGATAGTGAATGGCATTCAAAATAGACAATCGACCGGGAAGCCCGACATGAGCACCGAATCATCCGCAACGCGTCAAGGACTGATCGGCGCGCCCCTGCCCCGGCGCGAGGATGTCGCGCTGCTGCAAGGACGCGGCCAATACGCCGACGATCTGCCCTTTGACGGCGCAGTTTTCGCCGTCTTCGCCCGCTCGCCCTATGGTCATGCGCGGCTGGACGCGGTGCAGGTCGAGGACGCGCGCGCCATGCCCGGCGTGCTGGCGGTGCTGACCGGCGCGGATCTGGCCGCGGCGGGGATCGGGCCCATTCCGCACGCCATCGGCTCGTCAAAGCGCGGCTCGGACAGGCCGCTCAGCCAGCGCGACGGCAGCGAGCGGCTGCGCACCCTGCACCACCCGTTGCCGCTGGACCGCGTGCGCTTTGCCGGTGAGGCCTATGCCGCCGTGATCGCCGAGACGATGGAGCAAGCCAAGGACGCCGCCGAGCTGATCGAGGCCGAGTTCGACGAACTCCCCGCCGTCACCAACGCGCTGGCCGCGCTGGCCGACGACGCGCCGCAGCTGTGGGACACCGTCCCCGGCAACCTGACGCTGGAGGCCGAACTGGGCGATGCGGCGGCGGTCGAGGCCGCCTTTGCTACAGCCACCCACCGCGTCCGCTTCACCAGCCAGATAAACCGCGTCACCGGCGTGCATATGGAACCGCGCACGGCGGCGGCGGCCTATGTCGACGGGCGCTATGTGATGCATTGCTCGGCCGGGATCGGCGTGGTGCAGGTGCGCGAGCAGATGGCGGCATCGCTGGGTGTGGGGCTTGAAGCGGTGCGCATCGTCGCCCCCGGCGATGTCGGCGGCAATTTCGGCACGCGCAACGCCACCTATCCAGAATGGGTGGTCATCGCCCATGCCGCCAAGCTGCTGGGTCGTCCGGTCAAGCACCGGGTCGAGCGGCTGGAGGCGTTTGTGTCTGACTATCAGGCGCGCGATCTGCATGTGGATGTGGAACTGGCGCTGGATGATGTCGGCACTTTCCTTGCCCTTCGCTGCGTGAACACCTCGAACCAGGGCGCGCACACGGTCAGCTACACACCGCTGAACAAGGGCGTGCAGCTGATGACCGGCGTGTACCGCGTGCCGGTCGCGCATGCGGTGGCGCGGGCGGTGGTGACGAACACGCCCTCGACCATCCCCTACCGCAGCGCCGGACGACCCGAGGCGATGTATGCCATCGAGCGCCTGGTCGATCTGGCCGCGCAGCAATGCGGCTTTGACCGGATCGCGCTGCGCCAGCGCAACATGATCCCCGTCGATGCCTTCCCCTACACCAACCCTTTCGGCGTCACCTATGACAGCGGCGACCATCTGGCGACGCTGGCCACGGCGATGCAGATCGGCGATGTTGCGGGGTTCGAGGCGCGGCGGGCCGAGGCGCGGACGCGCGGGATGTATCGCGGCATCGGTATTTCGAATTACATCGAAGGAGCGGGCGGCTATCCGCAAGAGCGCGCGGTGGTGAGCGTGCTTGAGGACCGGATTGAGGTCACGCTGGGCACGCAGGACACCGGACAGGGCCACCGCACCGCCTTTACCCAGTTGGTCGCGGAATGGTTCGGCCTGCCGTATGAGCAGGTCGTGCTGCGCACCGGCGACAGTGATTTCGTCACGCAAGGCGGCGGCTCGCATTCGGGGCGGTCCTTGCGCTTTGGCAGCATCGTCATGGACAAGGCGACCCGTGCGGTGATCGCCCGTGCCAAGGCGGTTTACGCCGCGTTGACCGGCGCGGCAGAAGTGGACTACGCCGAGGGATTGCTACGGGTGCCGGGCACCAATGAGGCGATGAGCCTGTTCGAGCTGAGCGCGCACACGCTGGACCCGCGCGTGCCGCTGGACCTGCAAGGCCCGCTGGCGGCGGAGTGTAACGAGGTCATCCCCGGCCTCGCCTTCCCCTATGGTGCGGCGGTGTGCGAGGTGGAAATCGACCCCGAAACCGGCGCGCTGACCATCCCGCGCTATGCCTCGGTCGATGATGTGGGCCGCGCGCTGAACCCGTTGATCCTGCACGGCCAGACCCATGGCGGCATCGTGCAGGGTGTGGGGCAAGCCTGGCATGAGGCGATCCGCTGGGACGGCGACGGGCAGGCGCTGACGGCCAGCCTGATGGACTATCAGATGCCGCGCGCGACCGACTTCCCGTCCTTTGACACCGCGCTCAGCGAGGTTCCGGCGACCAGCCACCCGATGGGCTTCCGCCCCGGCGGCGAGGGCGGCACGACCCCGGCACTGGGGGTTTTCATCAACGCGATTGCCAATGCGCTGGGCGATCTGGGCGTGCATCATGTCGAGATGCCGGCCACGCCCTTGCGGATCTGGGAAGCGATCAGGAGAGCACAGAATGACTGAGTTGAAGATCGAGCAAACCGGCGCGGTGCTGGAAATCACCCTGACCCGCGGCGACGCGGGCAACGCGCTGACCCCGGCGATGGCCGACGGCATCGCGGCGGCGGTGAGCGACCCCGCGCCCGAGGTCAGCGTGATATTGCTGCGCGCCGAAGGGCCGGATTTCTGCACCGGCCGCGCGCCGGTGATGCCGCCCAAGGGCGCGCGGATGACCGCGAACGACCTGCGCGCGCTGATCTCGGACCCGGTGCTGGCGTTTTACGACGCGCTGCGCTCGGCCCCGGTGCCGGTGGTCGCACGGGTGCAGGGGCGCGCGGCGGGGGTGGGTTGCGCTTTGGCGGCGCTGGCCGATGTGGCGATTGCGGCGGAGGACGCGGTGTTTTCGGTGCCCGAGATGAACCACGACATCGCCCCGACGCTGGTGATGGATGCGCTGGTCGACCGGCTGCCGCGCGCGGTGCTGGCGCGGCTGGTGCTGACGCGGCAGCCGGTCAGCGCGGCTGAGGCGCAGACGCTGGGGCTGATCGGCGTGGTGAGCGATGATCTGGACGGGGTGGTCGCGCAGGTGGTCGAGGCGCTGGCGAAAAACTCCCCGGCCGTGACGCGCGCGGTCAAGGCGTTCCTGCTGCGCGCGCCGGAATCGTCGGGGGCGACCCGCCGCGAACTGGCCGCGCTGCTCAACGCCAGCGCGACCGCCGAGCGGTTTCGTTAAAGGTCCAGCCCCGGGGTGGTCAGCGGTTCCAGCAGCGCGCGGGCGCGGTCGGAAACGCGGATCACCTTGCGCTTGTCGAGGTCAAAGTTGACCGCGATGGAATGCATCGTGCCATAGACCCGCCCGGTGATCGGATCGAGCATCCAGAACACCAGCTTCTGCACCTGCCCCTCAATCCCGGCCAGCCCGCCGCGCACCTCATAAGCGTCGCCAAGGCGCGGCCAGTCCAGATGCAGGATGCGGAACTCCACCACCGCGCCGCCAACGCGCTGCGGCACCTCGTCGGCGTTCTGGCTGATGATGTCGCGGAACGGACCGGTGAGCGAGCGGATGCCATCGGACACCGCACCGATAAAGCCCCACGCACCCATCAGCCCGAAGGCATCGGCACGATCCGGCCCGACAACGCCCATCGCCATCCGCTTGAGCCCCTGCGCGCGCTCAAGCGTAGCGGTCGTCTCCACCGGCCCGGTGCCGGTCGAGCGCGGCTGCGCAAGGTCGGGCAGATCAACCTTGCGGGCACTCGCCCGCTGCGCAAACTCCGCAGGCCATGCAACCGGCGTCTGAGAGCCGGGGACGACATGGCGCAGGCGGGTGCGGAAGGTCGCCTTGCATTCCAGCGTGTTCAGATCCTCAAGGATCAGCAGCGCCTCAAGCCCCGTCGCGTCCTGTGACAGCACCCCGCCGGTCATGCGCAGGGACGCCGAAGCGTGGGCTTCACGGTGAAAGCGGATGTGCATCTCTTCGACGCTGAACGTGCTGGCAGCGCGGGGGCTGGTCATGCCGGGCAGGCCAAGCTGCGCCAGCAGTGCCGCCAGCCCCTCGACCGCGCGGGCCACGTAGAACCGCGTGTTCATGTGCCCCATTTCGTCACATTCCCAAGTGTTTACGCCACCGCGCCACACTTCGGTTGTCAGATCGTCCATTCCCGTCTCCCGGCTTCCTGCCCGCAAGGTCTGAGGCAAGGTACGGGTCAGGGCAATGTAAGGCAAGTTGATACATGCCGCGCGCGCTGCTCAGGTTTTCCTTTACGAATACGGCGGCCTGACATTACGATATCATAACCGATTCAACATTATTGAACGCCAAGAGGCCGACATGACTGAATACCGCATCGGCCCCGCCGACCAGATCCCCGAGGGCGGCAGGCTTGTTGTCGACTGCGACGGCCAGGAGATCGGCGTGTTTTGCCTGCACGGCACGCTGCACGCCTGGCACAACCTCTGCCCGCATCGTCAGGGCCCGGTGTGTCAGGGCCGGATTTACGCGCGGGTGATCGAGCCGGTGGCGGCAGACGGCACCACCCGGCTGCTGGCCTATGACGAGGACGCGCAGCAGATCGTCTGCCCGTGGCATGGCTACGAATTCGATCTGCAGACCGGTCGGTGTCAGGGCCGCCCCACCCAGCGCCTGCGCCCGGCGCAGCTGCGTGTCGAGGCGGGGATCGTCTATGTCCGCCCCTGATCCCCTGCGCAATGACCACTACGGCTGGATCGACGAGGCCGCGCGCCAGCTCGACGCCGACGCCAGCGCCATGGTCGCCGAGGGGCTGGCGGCCCGCGTCTCGGATGAGGCCGTCGCGCAGCTGATGACCGCCGCGATCCGCCTCTATGCCGCCAAGACCGATGGCGAGGAACGCAGCTTTTGCCCACTGACCGGGGGCGGCGACGGCATCGCGCCGACCGAGCTGCTCACCGCCGTGTCCGAGTTGCTGCGCGCCCAACATCTCAGCCCGATGGAACTGGCTCTCTGGTTCCGCCACCGCCCGGAGTCCTTTGAATGACCCATGACGCCCGCCCCCTGAACGTGCAGGAAATCGACGTCTTCACCGACACGCGCGAGGTGCTGGCCCATGCCAACAAGGGCGCCAAGCAGCGCGGGTTTCAGGACTGGCTGATCTGCGATGTCGATGCGCATCACGTCGAAACCGTCAGCTGGCACGAGCTGGTGGAATACATCGAAGACCCGGTAATCCGGCATCAGGCGGTGATGTACCAGAAAGAAAAGATCGGCGGCGCACCCTATGGCCTGAACGGCGACAGCGGGTTGAAGTATCAGGACGTCGGCGGCCGCATCCCGCATCAGGCCGGGGTGCGCGAGCCGGTCGATGACACCTCGGTCCACCGCGACGTGACGCTGACCCGGCGCGCGATGCAGTCGCTGGGCGTGGACTATATGGTCCTGTTCCCCACGCCGATGCTGACCCTCGGCCTGCACCCGCAGCCGGAGATGGAGGTGCATCTGAGCCGCGCCTATAACCGCTGGCTGGTGGACAAGGTGCTGAAAGCCGACAACCGGATCAAGACGCTGGCCTATCTGCCCTTCAACACGCCCAAGGAAGCCGAGGCGATGATCGAGGAATTCGCCGATGAGCCCGGCGTCATCGGGTTCTGCGTGCCCTCAGTCCGGCACAAGGCCTTGCACCACAACGACTATATGCGCTGCTACGCGCGGCTGCAGGAGCTGGGCAAACCGATTGCGTTTCATGCCGCCTATCACTGGCAAGACCCCTCGCTGGCGACGGTGAACCGCTTTCTGGGCATGCACGCGCTGGGGTTCGCGTGGTGCAATATGGTCCACATGACCAACTGGATCCTGAACGGCATTCCGGAGCGCTTTCCGGGGCTAAGGAGCATCTGGGTGGAGAGTGGCCTGGCGTGGATACCCTTCCTGATGCAGCGGCTGGATGATCAGTACCTGATGCGCCCTTCGGAAGCGCCGCAGCTGAAGAAACTGCCCAGCGAATACATGCGCGAAAACTGCTGGTACACGACGCAACCGATGGAAACGACCAACATGAAGGCGCTGCAGGTCACGCTGGAGATGATCAACGCCGAGACGCAGCTGCTGTTCGCCTCGGACTGGCCGCATTTCGACTTTGACCTGCCGCAGGAAATCTACGACCTGCCCTTCCTGTCCGAACAGGCCAAGCGCAACATTCTGGGTCTGAACGCCGCCAAGCTGTTCGGGCTGGACCCAACCCCCGTCAAGACGCTGTGAGGCCGCGATGGACCGGGCCGGTAAACCCGTCTAGAACGTTTAAAAGCAGGCACGGGATCCCGCATGAAGCGCAGTGAGAAAGACGAAGACTGGTCGCAACGGCGCATCCAGTCGATCGAGGTGGGGTTCAAGGTGATCCGCGCAATGGAAAGCGCCGATGGCCCGTTGCCCCTGCGCGACATTGCTGCCGCTGCAGGCATGCCGCCGTCCAAGGCGCATCTCTATCTGGTCAGCTTCATCCGCGAGGGGCTGGTGCGTCAGGACCCGCACAGCGGTCACTACGGCTTGGGCAGCTTCGCCATCCAGCTGGGACATTCGGCGATCCGGCAGGTCGATATCGTCGATCTGGCGCGCGAAGAGCTGAGCGCCTTGCAGCAGGAAACCGGCTTTGCCGCCTACCTGTCACTGTGGGGCAATCGCGGGCCGGGGATCGTGTCCAAGGTCGACGGCTACAAGCAGGGCTCGCTGGCGGTGCGGCTGGGCTATGTACTACCTCTGTCGGCCTCGGCCACGGGGCAGGTGTTTCTGGCCTATCTCGACCGCAGCGAGACGAAACCGATCCTTGAGGACGAAATCCAGATCGCCCGCCACAGCGAGGAAAACTGGACCATCGCGCCCGAGCTGGCCAAAGACCCCGCCCGGCTGGACGCGCTGACCGACGAGATCCGCACGCGCGGCTACGCCACGTCCAAGAACAACATCAACGCCAATTTCGCCGCGATGGCGGCGCCGGTGTTTGATCATTCGGGGCGGATCACCGCGACGGTGACGGTGCTGGGGTCGGACAAGTCGATGACCGGCACCCGGGCAAAAGGGGTGACCAGCGCGTTGCTGGACACCACCGAAAGGTTGTCGCGCAGGCTGGGATACAGCCCGCGCGCACCCAAGGCTTAAAGCTTCAGGCCCATCAGCTTGACGGCGTTGTCCTGGAAGATCTTGCGGCGCAGCTCGTCCGACAGGTCCATCCGCTCGATCAGGTTGATCGTCTCACGGATGTAAAGCGGGCCGCCTTCGGGATCGAAGGGCGCGTCAGAGGCGAACATCACGCGGTCTTCGCCAAAGAACTCAATCGCATGCTCGATCGCCTTGCGCGAGCCGAACGACGCGGTATCGGCGTAGAATTCCTTGAAATACTCAAGGTGCGGACGCTTCAGCGACGTGCGCACCGTGGACAGGTCACGGTCCGAGGTCCGCTTGCCCATCTGGTCCCAACCCGGCCCAACCCGGCCCTCAAAGAACGGGATCATGCCGCCCGCGTGGTGGGTGATGACCTTGAGGTTCGGCCATTTGTCGAAGAACTGCGAGAACACCATGCGGGCCATCGCCGCCGAGGTCTCGTAGGGCCAGCCGAAGGTCCAGAAGATCTCGTATTCCGAGCGCGACTCGCTCTTGTAGTCCGAGAAATCCTGCCCGCGCGCCGGGTGCAGCCAGATCGGCTTGCCGACGCTGTCCATGTATTCAAAGAACGGCGCATAGGCTGGCAGATCCAGCGGCGTGCCGTTCACGTTGGTGAAGATCTGCATGCCCAGCGCACCCAGCTCTTCAATCGCGCGCTTGGATTCGGTCACCATCCCTTCGGGATGCGAGATCGGCACGGTGCCGACGAAACCGGGGAACCGCTCGGGGTATTTCTGGCACAGCTCGGCCATCGAATCCGACCCGATGCGCGACAGCTCCAGCGCAATCGCCGGATCGCCGAATTTCTCCAGCGGCGGCGAGGCCAGCGACAGGATCTGGCAATAATCCTCGCCGAACATGTCCATCACCTCGAACCGGCGGTCGAGATTGGTCATCATCGGCACATCGCCCGACCGCTTGGTCATATCGCTCATCGAGCCGATCTGCTTGATCAGCGCGTTGAAGAAGGGCTCAGGCCATATGTGGTTGAAAACGTCGATCTTTTTCATGGTTCCTCCGGTCGCGGTCCGCCCTGGCCGCGCAAATCTTCCCCGTCGTGCCCCCCGTGTGAGAGCGGCACGACAAGCGAGCGCTATTCAACATTGTATTTCCAAAATACACAATATCGAATATCAGGATTCCTGTCTTTGCTCGTCCCGAGGACGGCAGACAGCCACCAGAACCGCCGCACAGAGCGCCAGCATGACAGAACCCGCGCTGATTGCCGGCGCGCCCGGCGAAACCGCAGCGATCGCGACGTAAACGGCCATCACCGGCAGAACCGCCATGCGGTAGCGGCTGCGCGTCTGCACCGCCGATTGCACGAAAACCACGCAGGCAACCAACGCCAAGATCTCGCGCGGGATGGCCGGGGAGAAGAGGACAAAGGCTATGAAAACGATGGAAAACCACAGCCGCGTGCTGGCAAGAACCAGCGTTGCCACCCGGGGTGAGAAACGGCCAGCGTAGACAGGCGACAGGGCCACCAACAGCTTTTGCAGCACGAAGGTTTCTTTACCGACCAGCGTCACCAGCCGCCGAAAGCCCAGACGCGCCGTCGCCAAAGGCAAAGGCCTCGCGACCGTGTCCCGTTGCTCGTCACCCTCTGCACGAACGCGTCTGGTCGTGCGCAGCATCAATTCCTGAGTCGGTGCCCGGGGGAATGCCGCCTCGGTCGACGCAACCGCAAGGTTGAACTGAAAGGTCGTGTCCGGCGACCAGATCCCATGCTTGCGCTTGTTGTGCAAAGCCATGGCTGCCGCCGCCAGCATTGTCGGCAGAACCGCTGCCGCGAGCGCGCCCGGCGACCCGGGAAACGCCACCAGAGCATGGACCACGGCAAACACGGCCAGCACCGTAAAATCGACCCGAATCAGGAACCCGACCGCCGCCAGGGCGCCGATCCACAGCATGCCGTCCGGCGCGGCGATCGCCATTGCGAAGGCCAGCAGACACAGGCCCATCAGCGTGTCAGGCCACAGATGGATCGCCAACACCGCGCGCTCGGCTGACGCCAGCAGGATCAGCCCGGCGGCCAGCCCCGCCGCAAGGCCCGCCTGCTCACACGCAAACCAGCCGCCAATCCCCACCGTTGCCGAGGCAATGAGCGACACGATCAGCCGCGCCCGCCGCGCGACATCTGCCGCGTTCGTCTGCCGCGCAATCCAGACCGGCAGCGCCCCCAGGGGCACCCGCACCCAGACACTGCGAACCGGCGCGCCGGTGGCAATGGCCAGATAATCGCGCTCGTCCCCGATAAGGGTTTGCGGATCCAGCCGCGCCAGAACCGCGCGCTGCACCATGAAGGCGAGCAAAAACAGGCCGAGCCCCACCGCAGGCCCAAGCAATCCCTGCGCCGATACAATGCCGGTTTCCATGAGCGTCTCCCAACGGTCCAGCGCGCCTTTCGCAGCAAAGGCACGGATCGAATCGCCTGTCGGCGCCGCAACTGTCGTCAGATTTTCTTGCCCGCCCGCGCGACATCGCGCAACCGGCCAATGCAACAGCGCCAAACCGACGGGGCGTTGCCCGTCGCGCAAACAGTCCGGCAAAACAGCCCCCTGGACCGCAATGCGCCGCCTTGCAACAAGCCTGCCGCATCGCATCGGCACTACCGATACGCGACCGAAACGCTTGCCCAAAAGGCAATGGCATCTCTCAGCAATCAAAAGGAAACTTGGTGGAGCCTAGGGGGATCGAACCCCTGACCTCTTGCATGCCATGCAAGCGCTCTCCCAGCTGAGCTAAGGCCCCAAGTGCACCGTATGCCGTCACCGGCAGCGTCGTTGCGAGTGGCGGTTTAGGGCCTGCGCGGGGGAGATCAAGCGAAAACTTTGCCCCCGCGCGCAGGTTTTTTCGCCATGCTTGCGCATAAAGAAAACACGCGGACATCAGGGATGCCCGCGTGCTCACATGTCTCGATCGGCCCGGATTCGGGCGCGCTCAGCTGTCGTCGTCGCTGTCGGCGACATCGCCCAGCTCGTCGAACGAGACGGTATCGTCATCTTCGTCCTCGAGCAGATCGTCGTCGGCCTCGACCGTGACGTCGTCATCATCGTCCAGCAGCACGTCATCATCCGTTTCCAGATCCTTGACGACTTTCGGCTTGGCCTTGACGGCCTCGGCAGGAGCCGCGGACGACCCCTTGCGACCCGGAACGTCGATCGGAACGATCTCGCCGGTATAAGGGCTGATCACGGGCGACTTGTTCAGGTCAAAAAAGCGCTTGCCGGTGGTCGGGCAAATGCGCTTAACACCCCATTCTTCCTTGGGCATAGACGGTCCTTCCCATGCTTGGATCGACGCCGGTTGCCATAGTTGGATAGGGTTGTCAAAGCCTTTCCGCCGTTGTTTTGTCCCCCGGCAGGGGCCCTTCGCCCCGGAGCTCCCCGATGTTCAGCGACCCCGACCAGATCGAGCTTCCCGGCGACCCGCCTCTTGCGGTCCGCCTGCGGCGCTCGGGCCGCGCGCGTCGGGTGGCGCTGAGCGTCTCGCGACTGGATGGCACGGTGACGCTCACCCTGCCCACCCGTGCCTCCCTGCGCAGCGCGATGCGCTTTCTGGACGAACGGCGCGACTGGCTGGCGAACGCGGTCGCGGGGTTGGAAGGCCCGGTCATGGTCGGGCCCGGCACGGCGCTGCCGGTCGAGGGTACGCTGCTGACGCTGACCGCGGCACCGCTGAGCAGCGCCCGCATCGACGGCACGACCCTGCTCGTGCCCGCGGCCCGCCCGGTCGCGGGGGCGCTGGCCTATCTGCGGCTGCGCGCGCGCGATCGTCTGGCCGAGAGGGTGAACATCCACGCACAGACGCTGGGGTACAGCATCGGCAAGCTGACCCTGCGCGACACCCGTTCGCGCTGGGGGTCGTGCACGTCCACCGGCGATCTGATGTTTTGCTGGCGGCTGATCATGGCCCCGCCCCGCGTGCTGGACTATGTGGCGGCGCATGAGGTGGCGCACCGCGCGCAGATGAACCACTCTGCGGCCTTCTGGGCCGAAGTCGCTCACCTTTTCCCCGCACATGTCGAGGCCCGCCGCTGGCTCAAGCAACACGGACCAGCGTTGCATCGCTACCGCTTCAGCGCGTCTTGACGCTTTGGGATGCGTGTGATCACGCTGGGCGATGCAACGCCCGCTTCGCCCTGTCCTTGATCCTTCCGCCCTCTCGGCCCATGACCGCGTCTACCGTGCCCTGCGCACGCAGGTCATGCACGGCGAGCTTGCGCCGGGCCATGCCCTGACCCTGCGCGGCATCGCGCGGGATTTCGGTGTGTCGATGACCCCGGCGCGCGAATCGATCCAACGGCTGGTGGCCGAGGGGGCGCTGACCATGTCGGCCAGCGGACGCGTCTCGACGCCCGAGCTGGGCACTGAACGGATCGAAGAGCTGGCCTCCATCCGCGCGCTTCTGGAGCCCGAGCTTGGCAGCCGGGCCCTGCCCCGCGCGCATTCGGCACTGATCGACCGGATGGAGGCGATCAACGCCGCGAACACGGACGCCGTGCTGCGGCAAGACGCGGTGACCTATGTCCGCACCAATCTGGAATTCCACCGCACGCTCTATCTGCGCGCGCAAAGCCCGGCGATGCTGGCCATGGTGGAAACCATCTGGCTGCAACTCGGCCCCACCATGCGCGCCCTATACGGCCGCCTGCGCCGCAACACCCCCCTCCGCACCACCGCCTGATCCTCGCGGCCCTTCAGGCCGGGGACGAACCCGGACTGCGTCTGGCGATCTCGCACCGATGTGACCCAAGGCCTGCGCCACCTGACGCAGTAAGCGCCCGATCCCGGCACCCGGGGGACGCACGCGTCCCCCGGACCCCTTTGTGGATATTTGAAGAGCAAAGAAAGCTCGGTTAACAAAGCGTTAACGCCCTCTTTGCTCTTCAAATATCCCCAGGGGGTGAATTCGGCGTCAGCCGAAGAGGGGGCAGGAAGCCCCCTTCTTGCGCGCCGCGCCAGCGGCGCGCCGGGTCGCGCGAGGGCGCGGCGGCGTCAGCCGTCTCGGCCGAGGGCGAAACCCGCCCCTGCCCTCAGAACGCGACTTGATCGCCGCCTTTAAGCGCCAGAATCTCGCGGGCCTCGTCCGGCGTGGCCACGGCGTTGCCCAGATCCTCGATGATCCGCCGGATCTTGGCCACCTGTTGCGCGTTCGACGTGGCCAGTTCACCGCGCGCGATGAACAGGCTGTCTTCCAGCCCGACGCGCACATGCCCGCCCATCTGCGAGGCTGTTACCGCCATGGGGATCTGTGCTGCGCCGGCAGCCAGCACCGACCAGTGGTATTGATCGCCAAACAGCTTGTCCGCCGTGCGCTTCAGAAACACCAGATTCTCAACATCCGCGCCGATACCGCCCTGAATGCCCAGCACGAACTGCAGGAAGATCGGGGCCTGAAACAGCCCCTGATCCAGCATGCTCTTCAGGTTGTACAGATGCCCGACATCGTAGATCTCGTGCTCGAACTTGATGCCGTGCGGGGCCAACGTCTGCGCCGCCTCCTTGATATCCTTGAAGGTATTGCGGAAAATATTGCCTTCCGACCCTTCGACATAGGCCTTCTCCCAGTCGAACTTCCACGCCGTGTAGCGCGCCGCCAGCCCGTGGAAGCTGAAGTTCAGCGAGCCCATGTTCATCGAGCACATCTCGGGCGAGAAGGTCTTCGCCGGGGTGATCCGCTCTTGAATCGTTGCGGTCAGCGACCCGCCGGTCGAGATGTTCACCACCGCATCCGTCGCCTGCTTGATGCGAGCAAGGAAGGGCGAGAAATCCTTGGGGTCAATCGACGGAAAGCCGGTGTCATTGTTGCGCGCGTGCAGATGCAGGATCGCCGCCCCGGCCTCGGCCGCCGCAATCGCCTGTTCCGCGATCTGGTCATAGGTATAGGGCAGCGCATCCGACATCGTCGGCGTGTGGATCGCGCCGGTCAGCGCGCAGGTGATGATGGTCTTTGGCTTGCGTGCCATGGTATTTTCCTCCCGGAACGTCTGAAATTTTCGGGCGTCAGACGCCCAGTGCCGCCTCGGCCGCAGCGCCCAGCCGCAACAGACGGGCCTCGTGCCCCGCCCCCGCCATCAGCGAAATCCCGGTCGAGGGCACGCCCGTCGGCAGTGTCAGCGCGCAGAGGCCCATCAGGTTGCCGATTCTGCGTGTTGCGCAGGGTCATCAGGTTTTCGGCCGCAAAGAACGCGAGATCTGCCAGCAGATCATCGATCTTCTGCGGCACCGTCGCCACCGACGGAACCAGCACCGCGTCATAGCCCGCAACCGCCGTTTGCCACTGGACCCGCAACTCCTCAAGCCGTCGCCAGGCCTTGATGTACTCATGCGCCGGATACGCCGCACCCGACCGGAAGCGGTCACGCACCGGCGCGAACATCACATCGGGCTGGGCCTCGATCGCCGCGCCCCAGACGCCGTAGCATTCGGCGGCAAAGACGATCCCGGCCAGATCCATCGCCTCGGCCACGGCGGGAACCGCCGCATGGTCGATCCGCGCGCCCGCCTTGGCAAACCGCGCAACCGCGCTCTCGAAGCCCTTGGCCGGGGCCGGATGCACACCGTCCAGCGCCACGGTCTCCAGCACCAGCAGGCGCGTCCCGCCCAGCGTCGCGCCGCGCAGATCGGGCGCGGGTGAGGCGTCGAGCAAGCCGAAGGCCAGCGCCGCGTCCTCAACCGTGCGCGCCAGCGGGCCGACCGTGTCAAACCGCGGCGCCAGGGGCACCGCGCCGCGCAGAGACACGCGCCCGGCGGTGGTTTTCAGCCCCACGAGGTCATTCCACGCCGCCGGCACCCGCACCGAACCGCCGGTATCCGAGCCGATCGCCAGCGGCGCCAGCCCCCAGGCCACCGACGCCGCCGCACCCGAGGACGAGCCGCCCGGCACCGCCTCAGGATCATGAATATTCGGCGGTGTCTGCGTGACCGGGTTCAGGCCCAGCCCGGAAAACGCCAGCTCGGTCAGATGCGTCTTGCCCAGCGGCGGCAGGCCCGCGCCGGTCAGGCGGCTGACTACCTCGGCGTCATGCAGGGGCGTGCGGCCCTTGAGCAGCAGGCTGCCCGATTCGGTTGCCACCCCGGCGGTGTCGAACAGATCCTTCCACGAAACCGGCACCCCATCCAACACCCCGCGCCGCAGGCCCAGCTTGGCCCGGCCCCGCGCGGCGGCGGCAGTGTCCAGCGCCTGCTGTTTCATGGTGCGCGCATAAATACGGTCGCGGTAGGGATGCGCCGCGATGGCGTCCAGAAAGGCTTCGGTCAGGTCCACCGGGCAAATCTCGCCCGCCCCGATGCCGCGCCCCAGCGCCGCTGCGCTCATGCTGCGCCACTTCTCGCTCATACCTGCCCCCGTGTGATGCTGCGCGAACGCTAGCGCGCGCGCGTCGCATGGACAATCCCGCGCGCGTGGCTAGTTTGTCGGGCATGAAACATGACGCAGATATCCTGATTGTGGGCGGCGGGCTGAACGGCCCCGCTTTGGCGCTGGCGCTGGCGCAAGGGGGGCAGTCGGTTGCGGTAATCGACGCGCGCCCGGCCGGGTCGCGCGCCGAGCATGCCTTTGACGGGCGTGCCTATGCGCTGGCGCTGGCCTCGGTCCGGGTGCTGCAGGCGCTGGGGATCTGGCGGGGGCTGAAGGACAAGGCACAGCCGATCCTGGGGATCAAAGCCAGTCAGGGCCATGCCGGGCAAGGCCCGTCGCCGCTGTTTCTGGGCTTTGACGCCGCCGAAATCGAAGAAGGCGTCATGGGCCAGATGGTCGAAGACCGGCACCTCTATGCCGCGTTTCTCGATGGGATGGCGGCCGCCCCGGGCGTCACACTGCACTCGGGCGCACGGGTTGTCGCGCAAGAGACCAGCCCGCAGGGCGTGGCGGTGACGCTGGACGACGGGCGCGTGCTGCGCGGGCGGGTGCTGGTCGGCTGCGACGGGCGCGACAGCGCCGTGGCCCAGCGCGCCGGGATCAAGCGCTGGGGCTGGGATTATGGCCAGACGGGGCTGGTCTGCGCGATTGCGCATGAGCGCCCGCATGAGGGCGTGGCGCATCAGTTTTTCATGCCGCCGGGACCGCTGGCGATCCTGCCGCTGCCGGGAAACCGGTCGTCGATTGTCTGGAGCGAGCGGACAGAAACGGCTGCGGCGATTCAGGCACTGAGTGACGCGGACTATCTGGAAGTCCTGCGCCCCCGGTTCGGGGATTTTCTGGGCCAGATCACGTTGGCAGGCAAACGCTTTGCCTACCCCCTACGGCTGACCATCGCCGAGCGCTTCGTCGCGCAGCGGCTGGCACTGGTCGGCGATGCGGCGCATGGCGTGCATCCGATCGCCGGACAGGGCCTGAACCTGGGGCTGCGCGATGTGGCCGCGCTGGCCGAAGTGCTGATCGAGGCCGCGCGGCGCGGTGAAGATATCGGCGCACCGGATGTGCTGGACCGGTATCAGGCGTGGCGCCGGTTCGACGTGACGCGGATGGCGCTGGGGATGGATGCGGTGAACCGGCTCTTCTCGAACGCCAACCCCTTGCTCGAAGCGGTCCGGGGGCTGGGACTGGGCGCCGTCAACGCCCTGCCCGGCCTGCGCCGTCACTTCATCCGCGAAGCTGCCGGGCTGAATGCCGCCGAGCCGCGGTTGATGCAGGGTGAACCGGTCTAAGGGTTCGCGGCTCGGGGGGCATCGAGCCCCCTCTCGCCGCGGCGCGCGTACCGCGCGCAGGGGGCCAGCCCCCTCGGCCTTGCGGCCTCACCCCCGGCGCATTTAGGGCAAGATGAAAGCGCTTGGATGCGCGAACAATTTATCTAAAATTCGCGATACTCATGAGCACCGGCCTACGACATCGCATTTCATCTTGCTTTAAATACGCCCTTTGCAACACCTCCCCCCGCTCACGTCCCCCGGGGCTTGGCCCTGAGCGTCGGATCGGCCTCGCGCGGGTTCTCCGGCCAGGGGTGGCGCGGATACTGCCCGCGCATGTCCTTGCGGACATCGGCGTATGATGTGTCCCAGAAGCGCGGCAAGTCGGTGGTCACCTGTACCGGCCGCTGTCCGGGGCTGAGCAGTGTCACCTTCAGCGGCAACCGGCGCGGGCCGATGCTGGGGTGTTCGGTGGTGCCGAACATTTCCTGCAGCCGCACGCTGATCTCGGGCTGGCCATGCGCATAGTCGATGGGCACCTTGCGCTGCATCGGTGTGATGTAATGCGCAGGCGCGAGTCGGTCGAGCAGTTGCTGTTGCTCCCAGTCCAGTGCGTGTTTCAACGCTTCGGTCAGGTCCAGCGCCTTGAGGTCATCCGCTGTGCGGATCCTGGTGAGATACGGCAGCAACCAGTCTTCGGCGCGGGCGGTCAGGGCATCGTCGGTGAAATCCGGAAGGTCTGTGCCTTCTGCGCGCAGCAGCGCCACGCGCGACTGCAGGCGGCGGGCGGCGGGGGTCATGCCGCACAGGGCCAGCCCCAGCGCGCGCACCCCGTCGAGCGCGGCCTTGGCCCGCGCCTCAGGCGGCGCGGCCCAGGTGCGGTCGGCCAGAACCAGAGCCCCCAGCGTTTCGCGCGATTTTGCGGTGATGCGGCTTTCGCGCTGATTCCATTCGCACAGGTCGTGCCAGTCGATCCGCTCGGCGAACAGGTCGCGCAGCGCGGCTTCGCTGATCGGCAGTGCCTGCCGGATCCGGGCCTCGCGCGGGTCGCCGTCCAGATCGGTTGCCACGATCAGGCGGCTGTTGGCCAGCGGGTCGGCGGCATCGAACACCGCCCCCTTGCCGCCCGACAAAAGGTAGCGCGGCTGGTCGCCCTTGCGCCGCTGACCGATCCGGTCGGGATAGGCCAGCGCGGCCATCTCGGCCGGATCCAGCCCCTGATCGGCCGGGGCGAGGCGGGCGAGGCGTTTGGCCTCTTGCCGGATCCGCTCGAGCGTCTCGCGCCGCAGTGGCCAGGGGTGGTCGGCGGCATAGGCGCGCGGGTTTTCCAGCGCCTTCAGCCGCAGGGACAGGTCGGCGGGCGCACCGTTCAGCGGGTCACGGTCGGCGATCAGGGCAGCAAGGGTCGCCGCCGGTTTGCCCGCGCGCAAGAGCATATGCGCCAGACGCGGGTGCAAAGGCAGCGCCGCCATCGCCTTGCCATGGGGCGTGATTCGGTCCGCGGACAACGCGCCGAGATCGTGCAGCAGCACGCGTGCTTCGGCCAGCGGGCCGGGCGGTGGCGGCGTGAGAAAGGCGAGGTCGGACGAGCCCCAGAGCGCCAGATCCAGCGCCAGCCCGGTAAGGTCGGCGGTCTCGATCTCGGCCGGTGCAAAGGCGGGCAGCGCCCCCTCTTGCCCCTTGGTCCACAGCCGGTAGCAGATCCCCTCGGCCACGCGCCCGCCCCGGCCCCGGCGCTGTTCGGCCTCGGCCAGACTGACGCGTTCGGTCACCAGCCGCGACATGCCCGAAGTCGGATCGAACCGTGCCCGCCGCGCCTGCCCGCCGTCAACCACGACACGGATGTCGGGGATGGTGAGCGAGGTCTCGGCAATTGCCGTCGCCAGCACCAGCTTGCGCCCGCTCTGCGCCGGGGCCAGCGCCGCACGCTGGGCCGCGAAATCCATCGCGCCAAAGAGGGGGTGCAGCTGCACCTCGGCGGGCAAGCGTGACGCCAGAAGCGCGGCGGTGCGGCGGATCTCGCCTTCGCCGGGCAAGAACACCAGGATGCCGCCTTCGGTTTCGGCCAGCGCCTTGAGGGTCAGCGCGGCCACCGCCTGCGGCAAGCGGGTCTCGCGCGGCACCGGGGCATCGAGCCATCGGGTCTCGACCGGATACGCGCGCCCCTCGGCCGTGAGCAGGGGCGCGCCGCCCAACAGCGCCGCCACGGGGGCTGCGTCAAGCGTCGCCGACATCACCACCAGATGCAGATCCGGGCGCAGTGCCGAGCGGGCCTCCAACACCAGCGCCAACCCCAGATCGGCGTTCAGGGAGCGCTCGTGGAATTCGTCAAAGATCACCGCGCCGATGCCTTCCAGCGACGGGTCCGATTGCAGCATCCGGGTCAGAATACCCTCGGTCACCACCTCGATGCGGGTCGCCTTGGAGACCTGCGCCTCGCCCCGGATGCGGTAGCCGACGGTCTGGCCGACGGATTCGCCCAGCGTCTCGGCCATGCGCTCGGCGGCAGCGCGGGCGGCAAGACGGCGAGGTTCGAGCAGAACGATGCGGCCCTTGGTACCCGCCAGCAGCGCCAGCGGCACGCGCGTGGTCTTGCCGGCACCGGGCGGCGCTTGCAGCACCGCCTGCCCCTGCTCTGACAATGCCGCAACCAGCGCGGGCAGCAGCGGATCGATAGGGAGGGGCGCGCCGGGAAATTGCATGATGGTTTTATGCGGGGCCGGACAGGTGAAGGGAAGGGCCCGCGCTCGGTTCGGGTTGCGAGCGCCGGGGGCCAGCCCCCGGACCCCCGGGATATTTAATGAGCAAAGAGGCGCAAATTTGAGTAAAATTATCCGCAACCAGTGTGACCCGCGCATTTTCTGTCCGAAAATATCCTTGGGGGGTGAATTCGGCGTCAGCCGAAGAGGGGGCTGACAGCCCCCTTCTTGCGCGCCGCGACAGCGGCGCGCCGGGTCGCCCAAGGGCGGGACGGCGTCAGCCGTTCTGGCCGAGGGCGAAACCCCGCCCCGCACTTGGCCCCCCGCACTTGGGGCTTGAGCGGGAACCGGCCCAAGGCTAGACCGGGCGGCGAAAAAGGGGGCGCGCATGTCGTTCAACAGTTTTGGCCATCTGTTCCGCGTGATGACCTGGGGCGAAAGCCATGGACCAGCGCTTGGCGCAACCGTGGACGGCTGCCCGCCGGGTGTCCCGCTGTCCGAGGCGGACATACAGCCGTGGATGGACGCCCGCAAACCCGGCCAGAACCGGTTTACAACCCAGCGGCGCGAGGCTGACGCGGTCGAGATCCTGTCGGGCGTCTATGAAGGCCGCACCACCGGCACGCCGATCCAGCTGATGATCCGCAACACCGACCAGCGGTCCAAGGATTATGGCGAGATCGCCAAGACCTTCCGGCCCGGCCATGCCGACATCACCTATTGGCAGAAATACGGCATCCGCGATCCGCGCGGCGGAGGCCGCTCCAGCGCGCGCGAAACCGCCGCGCGGGTGGCAGCGGGCGGCGTGGCGCGGCAGGTGCTGGCGGCGCTGGCCCCGGGCCTCAGCGTTACCGGCTACATGGTGCAGATGGGCCCGCGCCTGATCGACCGCGCGCGCTTCGACTGGGACGCCATCGCCGCCAACCCCTTCTGGTGCCCCGATGCCGAGACGGCACAGCTCTGGGCCGATGACCTCGACGCCCTGCGCAAGACCGGCAACTCGGTCGGTGCCGTGGTCGAGGTCGTCGCGCGCGGCGTTCCCGCCGGTCTGGGTGCGCCGATCTATGCCAAGCTCGACAGCGAACTGGCCAGCGCGATGATGAGCATCAACGCCGTCAAGGGCGTCGAGATTGGCGCCGGCATGGCCTCGGCCGCGCTCACCGGCGTTGAGAATGCCGATGAGATCCGCATGGGCCCGAACGGCCCCGAGTATGGCTCGAACCACGCGGGTGGCGTGCTGGGTGGGATCTCGACCGGACAGGATGTCGTCGTGCGCTTTGCCGTCAAGCCGACCTCGTCGATCCTGACCCCGCGCCAGTCCGTCACCATCGACGGGCAGGACACTGACGTCGCCACCAAGGGCCGCCACGACCCCTGCGTCGGCATCCGCGCCGTGCCGGTGGGAGAAGCGATGATGGCCTGTGTGCTGCTCGACCAGCTGCTGTTGCACCGCGCCCAGATGGGCGAGGGCCTGCGCGGCTCCATCGGGTGAGCTGGCAGCCGACGCCCGCGCGCGTCAGCGAGGTTTTGCGCCCGTTCCCGGCGCAAGCGATGGCCGCAACGCTGAACCGGGGCGAGAGCTTCGCGCCCGGTGATCCGCTGCCGCCGCTGTGGCACTGGTTCCACGCGCTGCCTGTCTATCCTTTGGATCAGGCCGGGCCGGACGGGCATCAGGCGCTGGGGCATTTCCTGCCGCCCCTCCCCTTGCCGCGTCGGATGTGGGCCGGCGGGCAATTCACCTTTCACCGGCCCCTGCGCATCGGGGCCGAGGTCACGCGCACATCGGTCGTGACCTCGGTCGTCGAGAAAGCAGGCCGCAGTGGCCCCATCGCCTTTGTCACCGTCGCCCACCGCTGGCGCGATGCCGACGGCCCGCTGATCACCGAGGCTCAGGACATCGTCTACCGCCGCGCCGATGCTCCGCCGGGTGCCGTCGAACGCGCCCCTGCGGGCGAGACCCTCAGCCGGGAGATGACCGCCGATCCGGTGCTGTTGTTTCGCTATTCGGCGCTTACCTTCAACGGTCACCGCATCCACTATGACCGGGCGTTCTGCGCGACCGAAGGGTATGACGGCCTCGTCGTGCACGGCCCGCTGCTGGCGACGCTCCTGCTGGATCTGCTTCGCGTCGACGGCGGCGCCCTGCCCCAGAGCTTCCGCTTTCGCGCCAAAGCGCCGATCACCGATGGCACGCCCTTCACACTTTGCGGGCGGATCGACGGGGCCGAGGCGCATCTGTGGGTGCGGCGCGCCGATGGGGTGCTGGCGATGGAAGGCTGGGCGGGACTTTAGAGCCGCTTTTCGAAATACACCCGGTCAAACCCGTCGGTGACCCGGCGACCGGTCTGGGTGAAGCCGAGATAGGGATAAAGCGTCAGGTTTTCGGTCATCGCGGCATTGGTGTAGAGCCGGATCGCGCCCAGCCCCTGCGCCCGCGCCTCCGCCTCGGCATGGTCCATCAGCGCGCGGCCCAGTCCCTGACCTGCGGCCTCGGGCAGCACGGCGATCGCATCGAGATAGAGGTGATCGCCCAGCGGCCAGAACGCCGCATAGGCAAGGGCAGCGCCGTCACCGGCAACCCAGACGCACCCGTCAGCGATCAGCGTGGCATAATCGGCATCCATCGGCGCAGGGCGGCGACCGATCTCGCGGGATGTAGCGGGCATAGGCGGCCTCGGCGCAGGCGCGAATCGCACCAAGGTCAGCGGGGGTGGCAAGACGGATCATGCCCCTGTTGAACACCAAAGCCCCTGAATGGAAAAGCCCCGCCGAAGCGGGGCCTTCCGAAGAACAGGCTTGGAAAGGATCAGGCAGCAGCCTTGGCGATCTCTTTCTTGATGGCCAGAGCGCGGGTCGACAGTTCGACATCCTTCGCCTTGGCAAGGAACGAGTCGAGGCCACCGCGGTGGTCGACCGAGCGCAGGGCAGCGGCCGAGATACGCAGTTTGTAGGCACGGCCCGTGGCATCCGACGCCAGCGTGACATCCACCAAGTTCGGCAGGAAGCGCCGCTTGGAACGGTTGTTGGCGTGGCTTACGTTGTTGCCCGACATCGGGCCTTTACCGGTCAATTCGCAGCGGCGCGACATGGTGTCATCCTCGTCTGGTTCAGTCGGGCACCGGGTCCACGAAGCGGGGGCGCCGTCAAAGCTTAGAGCACTGGCAAGCAGTGCCCGGAATATCGAACGGGGTCTTAGGGTGAATTCGCACCCTCGTCAAGGGATTCGCCACACTTCGTGAGCGAAGATACCATCGCCCGGGCCGCAGCCCCTGCTGCGGTCTCGCCCCGGGCGACGGCAGCGGCGAAATCGGCCATGCGGGCGCGCGCGGCGGGGGTCTGCAGCTGCGACAGCAGCGCCTGCCGTACCTCCTCGGTAAACCAGTGCCGCGCCTGCTCGGCACGGCGGCGGTCCCAGTGGCCCTGCGCCTTGCGCCAGCCCGACAGCGCCGTGATTTCGGCCCAGACGGCATCCAGCCCGCGCTCTTCCAGCGCCGAGGCCGTCATCGCCTTGGGAAAGCCCGGTGCATCCTGCGGACGCGGGCGCAGCAGATGCAGGGCCCCGGCATAATCGGCGCGCGTGCGCTGTGCGGCGGCTTTCAGATCGCCATCGGCCTTGTTCACCACGATCATGTCGGCGGCTTCCATGATACCGCGCTTGACCCCCTGCAACTCGTCGCCACCTGCCGGGGCGAGCAGCAGCACAAAAACATCCGACAACTCGGCCACCACAGTCTCGGATTGCCCGACGCCGACCGTCTCGATGAGCACCACATCGAATCCCGCCGCCTCGCACAGCGCCACCGCCTCACGCGTACGGCGCGCCACGCCGCCCAGATGGGTCTGGCTGGGTGAGGGCCGGATGAAGGCGCCGGGCAGGCGCGACAGCCGCTCCATGCGCGTCTTGTCACCCAGGATAGAGCCGCCGGTGCGCGCCGAGGATGGGTCAACCGCCAAGACGGCAACCTTGAGGCCTTGCTCGACCAACAAGGTCCCGAAACTCTCGATGAAGGTCGACTTGCCAACCCCCGGCGTGCCACTCAACCCGATCCTGAGCGCCTGCCGCCCGTGCCCGGCCAATTCCTCGAGCAACGCGGTCGCCTGTACCCGATGGTCAGCGCGGGTCGATTCCACCAGGGTAATCGCGCGCGCCAAGGCGCGGCGGTCGGCGGACAGGATGCGGGTGGCGAGTTCACTCATGGCAGGCCTCTCAGTTGACACCCTGATGCCCAACCGGCGACGGGCTGTCCAGTGGAAGGCCGGGAAAGGGGGCTGTCAGCCCCCTCTTTGGCTGACGCCAAATTCACCCCCGAGGATATTTTCAGACAGAAAATGCGGCGTTAAGATCGCGTTAACTGCATTTTCTGTCTGAAAATATCCTCCAGGAGGGTCCGGGAGGATGGAAAATCCTCCCGGGCGGGTCTGGGCGGCAGCCCAGAGCGGCGCGAGGCCCCTCGATGGGGCCGAGCGCCGCCTCCCCGTTGCTCAGTGCGTGCTGAACGGCTCGAGGTCGTTCTCACGCGCCACAAAGAACGCCGATCGGCGGTCCTGCGTCAGGGCGAGGCATTCACCATCGACCCGGTGCACGCCCCAGACCTGCGTTCCGCCCGGGATCTGCGCGCGGATGTCGTCTGGCAGGGTGTCGGGATCGATTTGCCGGATATAGGCGATCTTGCCTTCCGGGGTGTAGGCATAGGGAGTTTGCATGTCTCGCGTCCTTTCAGCCACGGGTGATGGGGATCGTACGAACAACGGTCTCGGGCTCGCAGCGTTCCAGGGTGATTTGCAGCAGGCCGTTGTCCATATGCGCGCCGCTGACCTCAACCCCCTCGGCCAGGGCAAAGACCCGGCGGAACTGGCGCGTCGCAATGCCGCGGTGCAAGAAGACCCGCTCAGGCTCGGGGTCGTCCTGCTGGCCGTGGATCACCAATTGCCGGTCTTCCAGTGTCACGGCGATATCGGCCAGCGCAAAGCCCGCCACTGCCAGGGTGATCACAAACCGGTTGGGCTCGGCGAGTTCGATATTGAAGGGCGGATACCCCTCCGCCCCGGCGCGCGCCGTGCGTTCCACGAGCCGTTCGAGCGGCTCAAACCCCAACAGCAACGGATGCGAGGGAAAAACGAATTTTGTCATGGCCTTGTCCTGATCACAGCGACGCGGGTCCCGGCCCCCATAGAGTGCGGCTGACCGGGGTATGGAAAGAATATGTGCATCCTGCGCCGACCCTGCAAGGGGGCGCGAAGGCTTTGCCAGAGCAGCGAAAACACGCTAGAGTGCGAAAAAATAAGATCGAGTCGAACCGCGATGAACGCTCCCACCGAGTTGAACCACGAAGAGGTGCTGCGCGTTAAACTTGAGGTTCTGCGCCGCGAGCACCGTGATCTGGATGAGGCCATCGCCGCCATGCACGACCGGGGCACGGGCGATGAACTGGCGATGAAGCGGCTGAAAAAGCGCAAACTGTCGCTGAAAGATCTCGATCTCTCGGATCGAAGACGAACTGACCCCCGACATTATCGCCTGAACTTTTTTACCTCACAACCGGGTGTTGCGCTGTTGAAAGACTCGCGCTGAAGCTGTCGTTGCGTTTACCGTTTGCGCATCAATTTGACTTAAATTTTCCAGCCCCCCCTTCGCCCCCCTCCCTTTCCAAGGAGCGCCTATGACCCGTCCAGTTCTCGCGCTGATCGCAGCCCTTTTCACCGCCACCTCCCTGCCCGCCGCCGCGCAGGACGGGATGGTCTGGGCCTACAACCGCTATATCGAGGCCTCGCCTCTGGATACTTTTCTGGGACTGACCTACGGCATCCCCGAAACGGACGCCGTTCAGGCGTCGATCACCTGCGCGATTGGTGCGAACTGGATCTACGGCGATGTGACCGTCGGCGCTGATGTCGAAGGACTGGCTGACGGTGCCGATGTTGCCCTTGCCTTTCAGTCGCCGGGTTATTCCGCGACCCATCAGGGGACTGTGATCCGTCAGGAAGAGGGGATGTGGGGCGTCAGCTTCGCGGTCGATCTGACCGATCCGTTCTGGAACGCCCTGATGACGCAGCCCGCGCTGACCTATGGCGTGCCCGGTCGCCCGACACTGACCCTGCCGCTGGCCGGGGCGGATATTCCGACGCATGATTTTCTGGGCGACTGCACCCAGATCGGCGATCTGCAGCCCGAGGCCGCGCCTTCCGCCAGCAAATAACCGCCTTCAGCGCTGCGGGATCGTGCCCTCCCAGAGCACAACCTTGGTGCCGCCCATGTCGATGGGCGCGCCCAGCGGCTTCAGCGGCAGTCCCGTCGCCTTGACCAGCCCGGCATCCGGCGACACCAGCCCCAGCCGCCAACCGGCGAATCCTTCGCCCAGCACGCGGCCCAACGAGCCATAGAGCGCGAACAGGAGCTTGCGCTCGCCAATCCGCGCGCCCCAGGGCGGGTTCACCAGCACCAGCCCCGGCACCGCGCCTTCGGGCGGCGTCAGGTCGCTGATCGGCTTGCGGTCGAACTGGCACCAGTCGCTGACCCCGGCCCGCACGGCATTGGCGCGCGCGCCGCCCACCGCCCCCTGATCGCGGTCCGAGCCGAAGAAGCGCAGCACCGGCGGCACGGCAGGCGTGCCCTTGAGCGCGGCAAACGCCGCCGGCTCATAGCCCGCCAAGTCCTGAAAGGCGAAAGCGCGGTCGCGCCCCGGCTGCAGCCCAGCCGCGATTTCGGCCGCCTCGATCGCGAAGGTGCCGGAGCCGCACATCGGATCGACCAGTGTCTGGCTGCCGTCAAAGCCCATCTGCCGCAGGATCAGCGCCGCCAGCGTTTCACGCATCGGGGCCTTGCCGACGGCCTCCTTGTGGCCGCGCTTGTGCAGGCTCTCGCCCGAGGTATCCAGACTGATCGTCACCAGATCATCCTCGATCCGCGCCTTGACCACGATGGCAGCTTCGGCAGCAGCGGTGACGATGGGCGCGCCCAGTTCCTCGCGAATCGCGGTCTCGATGCGCTGGGTGGCGGCCTTGGCGTGGTAGATCTTGGACTGACGGCAGGTCGTCTCGACCCGCACGGGCAGATCAGCGCGCAACACGCCCGCCCAGTCCACCTTGCGCGACCGCTTGTCCAGTTGCGCCAGATGCATCGCCCGGAACGAGGCGATGCGCACCAGCACCCGCGTGGTCCCGCGCAGCACCAGATTGGCGCGCCAGACCTCGGGCCAGCCGCCCTGCGCTTCGACCCCGCCGGGCACCACGGTGACGCCCTTGAACCCGGCGGCGCGCGCCTCGTCGGCAAGCGTGGCTTCAAGGCCGGGAACGGCGGTAAGGAACAGCGTGTCAATCATGCCGCGAGCCATAGCGTCAAACGCCCGCATCCGCGAGTGTCTTTGCATCCGCGCCGCAAAATGCTAGGGCGCGCGAACGCAACATCCGGAGGGCGCGATGACCGTGGACGTGGGACTCATCATGGGCAGCCAATCGGACTGGCCGACGATGCGCGAGGCTGCGGCGATTCTGGACGAGCTGGGCATCGGCTATGAAGCGCGGATCGTCTCGGCCCACCGCACGCCGGACCGGCTGTGGGACTATGGCAAGACGGCGGCGGGGCGCGGGTTGAAGGTGATCATCGCCGGGGCCGGGGGTGCCGCGCATCTGCCGGGGATGATGGCGTCCAAGACGCGGGTGCCGGTGATCGGCGTACCGATCCAGACGCGGGCGCTGTCGGGCGTGGACAGCCTGTATTCCATCCTGCAGATGCCGCGCGGCTATCCGGTGGCGACCATGGCCATCGGGGGGGCTGCCAATGCCGGGCTGATGGCCGCGCAGATGCTGGCCGTGAGCGACGCGGCGCTGGCCGAACGGGTCGATGCCTGGCGTCAGGCGCTGTCCGACTCCATCCCGCAGGAGCCGCGCGATGAGTGAGCCCCTCGCCCCCGGCGCCTGCATCGGTATCCTTGGCGGTGGCCAGTTGGGCCGGATGCTGTCCGTGGCGGCGTCCCGGCTGGGGCTGCGCACCCACGTCTACGATCCGGGCGCGAACCCGCCCGCCGGGCATGTGGCGGAACGGGTGACGACGGCGGACTGGGAGGACGAGGCCGCCCTGCGCGCCTTCGCCGCCTCGGTGGATGTGATCACCTATGAATTCGAGAACATCCCGACCGCCACGCTGGACCTGCTGGAAAGTTTGCGCCCCGTCCGCCCCAACCGGCGCGCATTGGCGATCAGTCAGGACCGGCTGACGGAAAAGGACTTCCTCACCGGTCTGGGCCTCACCACAGCGCCCTACCGCGATGTGCCGGACAGGGCAGCACTGGCGGCGGCACTGGCCGAACACGGCGCCCCCGCCATCCTGAAAACCCGCCGTCTGGGCTATGACGGCAAGGGACAGGCGCGGATCATGGCGCCCGGGCAGGCCGAGGCTGCGCTGGCCGAGATGGGCGGGGCGGACGCGATCTTCGAGGGTTTCGTGCGTTTCACGCATGAGGTCTCGGTCATCGCCGCGCGCGGGCTGAACGGCGAAGTCTCGTGCTACGATCCGGGTGAGAACGTCCATGAAGACGGCATCCTGCGCACGACAACCGTGCCCGCACGGCTGGCCCCCGGCCAACACATGGACGCCGTGTTGCTGGCTGGCAAGATCCTGAACGCGCTGGACTATGTCGGCGTGATGGGGGTCGAGCTGTTCGTGACACCCAAGGGCCTCGTGGTCAACGAAATCGCCCCGCGCGTCCATAACTCGGGCCACTGGACGCAAGCGGGCTGCGCGGTGGACCAGTTCGAACAGCATATCCGCGCGGTGGCCGGGTGGCCGCTGGGCAATGGCCAGCGCTACGCGGATGTGGTGATGGAGAACCTGATCGGCGATGATGTCGACCGCGTGCCCGCGCTGTCGCGCGAGGCTGACACGCAGATCCACCTCTACGGCAAGGGCGCTGCACGACCGGGCCGCAAGATGGGCCACGTCAACCGGGTGTCACGCGGGTAACGGGGGCGCTGCCCCCGCGCGCTTCGCGCTCCCCCGAGATATTTAAGGAGCAAAGAAGCGCAGTTAACAAAAGGTTAACGCCCCTCTTTGCTCTTCAAATATCCTCGGGGGTGAATTCGCTGCAAGCGAAGAGGGGGGCAGAAGGCCCCCTTGCCCGATCTCAGACGCTCAGACAGATGTATTTCAGCTCGAGGAAATCCTCGATTCCGTGGCGCGAGCCTTCACGGCCCAGCCCGGATTGCTTGACGCCGCCAAAGGGTGCGACCTCGGTTGAGATCAGGCCGGTGTTCACCCCGACGATGCCGTATTCCAGCGCCTCTTGCACCCGCGTGACGCGGCTGATGTCGCGGGAATAGAAATAGCAGGCCAGCCCGAAGATCGTGTCATTGGCGTAGTGGATCGCTTCTTCCTCGGTCTCGAACCTGAACAGCGGGGCGAGCGGGCCGAAGGTTTCTTCCTGCGCAACTTTCATCGCTTGCGTGACCCCGGTGACCACCGTCGGCTGAAAGAAAGTGCCGCCCAGCGCATGCGGTTTGCCGCCGGTCATCAGCGCACCGCCGTGGTCGAGCACGTCCTTGATGTGGTCCTGCACCTTTTCAACCGCCTTGGCGTTGATCAGCGGGCCAGTCGTCACGCCGGACTCCAGCCCGTCGCCGACGTTCAGCTTTTCGACCGCCACCCGTAGCTTTTCGGCGAAGGCGTCATAGACCCCGGCCTGCACGTAGATCCGGTTGGCGCAGACGCAGGTCTGGCCGTTGTTGCGGAACTTGGACATCATCGCGCCCTCGACCGCCGCATCCAGATCGGCGTCGTCGAACACGATGAAGGGCGCGTTGCCGCCCAGTTCCATCGAGCATTTCATCACCTGATCGGCGGCCTGTTTCAGCAGGATACGCCCCACCTCGGTCGAGCCGGTGAAGGTCAGCTTGCGCACGATCGGGTTCTCGCAGAACTCCTTGCCGATGTCGGACGAGCGCGACGAGGTGACGACGGACAAGATCCCCTTGGGCAGCCCGGCACGTTCCGCCAGCACCGCCATCGCCAGCGCCGACAGCGGGGTTTCCGCCGCCGGGCGGGCGACAAAGCCGCAGCCGGCGGCCAGCGCCGGGGCGACCTTGCGCGCGATCATCGCGTTGGGAAAGTTCCACGGCGTGATCGAGGCGCAGACACCGATCGGCTGTTTCAGCACCGTGATCCGCTTGTCGCGCATATGGCCCGGGATCGTCTCGCCATAGATGCGCTTGGCCTCTTCGCCGAACCATTCGACGAAAGACGCGCCATAGAGGATCTCGCCCTTGGCCTCGGCCAGCGGCTTGCCCATTTCGGCGGTCAGGATGGTGCCCAGATCGTCGGCATTCGCCACCATCAGGTCGTACCATGTGCGCAGCACCGCCGCGCGTTCCTTGCCGGTGCGCGCCGCCCAGTCCTTCATCGCGCTATTCGCCGCCGCGATGGCGCGCGCGGTTTCGGCGCGGCCCAGGTCGGCCACCCGTGCGATCACGTCCCCCCGCGCCGGGTTGATCACGTCGAAGGTCGCGCCGTCATCGGCATCAATCCACGCGCCCGCGACAAAAGCGCGGGTTTCGAGCAGTGAGGGGTCCTTGAGAAGGCCGCGAAGATCGGTAGGTTGGTCCAGCATGGAATCCTCATCATCGATTGGCCGCCAGAACGGCGTTTGGATATCCAGAGCACATAATACTTAACAACGCAAGTAATGACCCCGGTATGACCAAAGACCTGAGCCGCGACTACGCGAACGGCGACTTCATCGCCGACGCCGCCACCTATCCGCCACGGTGGGCTGACGAGGCAGCCGCGCTGCGCCTCAGACTGGGCGACCGGGCCCGGACCGGCCTGCGCTATGGCACAGAACCGCGTCAAACCTTCGATCTGTTCCTGCCTGAGACGACACCCGTCGGGCTCATGGTCTTCATCCATGGGGGATACTGGATGGCGTTCGATCCGGCAAGCTGGTCCCATCTGGCCGAGGGCGCGCTGGCGCGCGACTGGGCCGTGGCCATACCGGGCTATACGCTGGCACCCCAAGCGCGGATCGCGTCAATGACGGATGAGGTGGAAGCGGCGATCACCATGGCCGCCGAGATGATCGACGGCCCCATCGTCATCACAGGCCATTCCGCAGGCGGGCACCTGTCGGCGCGCATGGCCTGCGCGGATCGCACGCCGGTCTGGGCGGACCGACTGGTGCGCGTGGTGCCGATCTCGCCTTTGGCGGATCTGCGTCCGCTGATGGAGACCGACATGAACGCCACGCTGCACCTCGACGCGGCCGAGGCGGCGGCGGAAAGCCCCGCCCTGCTGGCCAAACGGTCGCAGGTCGACTGCACCGTCTGGGTGGGCGCGCAAGAGCGCCCCGCCTTCCTGTGGCAGGCGCGCCTGCTGTCCGAGGACTGGGACTGCCCCTGGCACGCCGCGCCGGGCCTGCACCATTTCAACGTGATCGACGATCTGGCCGATCCCGAAAGCGTGCTGGTGCAGACCCTGCTCGACTAGGCGTCAGACGCGCTCGAGCGTGACGTCGATATTGCCGCGCGTGGCGTTCGAATACGGGCACACGGCATGCGCGGCCTCGATCATCGTCTGGGCCAGTTCATCCTCGACCCCCGGCAGCGACACTTTCAGCGCCACTTCCAGACCGAAGCCGCCTTCGCTGCGCGCGCCGATACCGACCTGCGCCGAAACGGTCGCGTCCTCGGGAACGGTGCCCAGCTTCTGCATGCGCGCTGCGGCGCGCAGGGCGCTGAGGAAGCACCCGGCATAGCCCATCGCAAACAGTTCTTCGGGGTTATGGCCTTTGCCGTTGCCGCCCATTTCGGTCGGCGTGGCCATCGTTACGGTCAGCGAGCCCGAATCGAGGCTGGTGATCCCGGTGCGGCCGCCGCCATTGGCGGTGGCAGAAGTACGGTATTTGACGTCGACGCTCATGAAAAGCTCCTGTCGCTTGTGATTATGTCGTGCACGATACAAATAGCGCCGTGAGATGCGCATGTCAATCGCTTGCGCCTTTATCGTGCGCGATATATTGTGACACGATGACCCTCGCCCCCGCCGACATGCTCTGTTTCTCGCTCTACTCCGCCCAGCAGGCCATGCAGGCGGCGTATAAGCCCCTGCTCGACCCGCTGGGCCTGACCTATCCGCAGTATCTGGTGCTGACGGCGCTCTGGACGCAGGACGCCCCTCAGACCGTGGGCGCGCTGGGGGCAGCGCTGGGGTTGGAAACGAACACGCTCACCCCCTTGCTCAAACGCATGGAAACCGCAGGCCTGATCGCGCGCCGCCGCGACGCGGTGGATGAGCGTCAGGTGCGCATCTCGCTGACGGAAAAGGGACAGGCCCTGCAACCGCAGGCGCTTGACGTGCAGCGTTGCTTCTTCGAAGCCACAGGCCTGTCACTGACCGAGGCCAAGCAATTGCGCGACCAGATCACTGCCCTGCGCGACCGCCTGAACCCGCGCTCACAGCTTTGAGCTGATGACGCCGGTGTTGAAACCGCCCATGCGCAGCTCACCGAACAGGCGCTGATATTCGATCTTGGGACAGCGGTTCTGGATGAAATCCACCCCGCGCTCGGCGCACATCGCGCGCGCCTCGTCGCTGGTGACGCCGATCTGCAACCAGACGGTTTTCAGCCCCGGCAGATGGTCCAGCGCCGCGCGCACGATGGGCGCGACATGTTCCGAGCGGCGAAACACATCCAGCGTATCCACGGTTTGCGGCAGATCGGTCACATCGGCGACAACGGTAGCCCCGAACAACTGTTCGCCCGCATGGCCCGGGTTGACCGGGACCACCGCCTTGCCCTTGAGCTTGAGATAGCGCGCCACGAAATAGCTGGGCCGCACCGGGTTCGGCGACACGCCGACCACGGCAACGGTCTTGATGCGCTGCAGGATCTTGCGCAGCACCGCATCATCGGGGGCATCGGGGAAGGACGGCGCGGCGCCGCCCTTCGGGGGAAGAGTATCGGTCATATCAGGCTCCGGTCTGGCGACACCCTCACCCGGCATCGCCTTGGGAACAAGAAGAAATAAAAAGCGCCCGGTGAAAACCGGGCGCGAGTTGGGAACGAGGGACAGTGGAGGAAACGCGAGAGTTCCTGCTCAACGCTTCATGTGACAATATGAGCGCTCTTTGCGAAAATAAAAGGGCGGTCGCGATTTCGTGATTAACCCGCCCTTAAGCCTCAGCGCCCCACCGTCGCCGCGTACAAAGACACCGCCGCCGCGTTCGACACGTTGAGCGAGCCGAACCCGCCCGCATAAGGCACCCGCACCAGCGCATCGCAGGTCTCGCGGGTCTTTTCGCGCAGCCCCGGCCCTTCGGCCCCCAGCACCAGCGCCACGGGCCGGTCGCCCACAGCCGCAAGGCCTTCGGCCAGCGTCTGCTCGGCCTCGCCATCCAGCCCCAGCAGGGTAAATCCCATCTTCTTGAGCGACAGCATGGCATCCGCCAGATTGGTCACCCGCAGATACGGCTGGCGCTCCAGCGCGCCCGAGGCGGTCTTGGCCAGCGCCCCGGTCTCGGGTGCGGAATGGTGGCGCGGGGCCACCACGGCGCGCGCACCGAACACCTCGGCCGAGCGCAGGATCGCGCCGACGTTATGCGGATCGGTCACCCGGTCGAGCAACACCACCACCGGCGCGCCGGCCCCCGAGGCGCAGACATCCTCGAAACTGCCCCAGTCCAGCGCCTTGACCTCAAGCGCCGCGCCCTGATGAACCGAATCGGGGGCAAGCGGGGCCGAGAATTTGCGCGGATCCTCGATCTCGGGCTCCATACCCGATTCGGCGATCGCGTCGGCCAGCTTGTCGGCGGCGTTCTTGGTGACGAGCAGCCGCAACCGCTCGCGCTGCGGATTGACCAGTGCATCGCGCACGGCATGCAGGCCGAACAGCCAGACGGTTTCTGCCGCCGAGGCGCGTTTGGCGCGTTCCTTGTCAATCACCCAGGCCGGTTTTTTCATCGCTTTGCCCCCGGAAAAACGCCTTATTGCGCTGCGCAGGCCGCGCGCGCAAGTCGGTCGTAATATTCCCGCCCGGGTGCGCGCCGCCAGCTGCCCGAATAAGCGCCCCCTGCGCCCTCTCACCTTGCCGCAAATACGCCTCTGCCCTCAAAACCAACCCCGCACCCAAACCATGCGCAAACCCCGCTTTTCCCCCGCTTTCGACCCTTGACGCCCCCTGCCCCCTTCGGTATTCCCCGCGCAGCGTCGGGCGACGTGCTGCAAGGTGCGGCAGCGGACTGTAACTCCGCCGGGGAGACCCACGCCTGGTTCGATTCCAGGGTCGCCCACCATAACACTTTCAACAGGTTATGGTGACAGTCAGCGGATGCGGCACCTCAATGCCCGCATGTTGCGACAAAACCTATCTCACACAGCGCTTCACCAGCCCCCTTCGCGCGGCCTGCAGACCTGAATCATGCCGTCTTGGCGATGATCAGGAAGCTCAGCGGCATCCGCCAACGCGTTCGCCGCGTGCCCTGCTGGCCGCTTTGCCATCGCCAACAGACGGGACAGCGCGCTGGACGCTGTTCGGATGTCTGCTGGCAGCGGATGGGCGCAGACGGGCTGTTTACATTATGTTATGTTATATCATACCAATCGACTCACCTTAGATTGAGGAGATGCGGATGAACCGTTCCAGATACCTTGCAACCCTGCTGATGGCCTCTGCCGCCGCGACGGCGCTCGCCGCCGGTGGCTCGGTCGCTCAGGATCACGACCCTGAGTCTGCGGAGACGCACTACCGGCTCTTTATCGGCGATCACGCCGAAGGCGTGGTCCGTGCCATCGACCTGGAAGACAGCGCCGACGCCGGCACCTTCCGGATCGACTTGACCCCCGCACTGACCCGCAGCACCAGCGGGCGCACGATCTTTGCCGTGCAGGGAGAGGCGGGCGCGGTTGCCGTCATCGCCACGGGCATCGACGTCGAGGACCACGGCGACCACCGCGACTTGCACGTGACCGACGCGCGCCTGCTGGAAACCGCGATCACCGGCACCCGCCCTGCGCATGTGATCGAAGGCTCGGGGACGATTGCGCTTTTCGACGATGGCACCGGAAGCGTGTCGCTGTTCGCGGAAAACGCCGTGCTGGAAGGCGCGTTTGATCCGGTGGTTCTGGAACCCGGCGCCGCGCATCACGGCCTTGCCGCGCCGATGGGCGATTACATCGTCGTGTCGGTCCCGCACGAGTCGCCGGACGCGCCGCGCGTCGGCCTCAGGGTGATCGACCGTCAGGGCGCACCCGTGGGCGCGGTGGTCCCCTGCCCGGGTGTCCACGGGCAGGCGCAATCGGCACGGGTCTTTGCGTTCGGCTGCCGCGATGGCGTGGTCATCGCGACCCCTTCGGCCGGAAGCGAGCCGCCGGTGCTGGAACACATTTCCACCGCCGGTCTTGGCGAGGGCAATGTCTCGACCCTTAAAGGCGGAACGGCTCTGCAGTTCTTCCTTGGCAACTTCGGCCCTGCGGCGGTCGTGCTCATCGAACCGGGCAGCGACGCGCCCTTCCGCCGGATCGACCTGCCCACCCGCCGGGTGGACTTCGCCCTCGACCCGATCAACCCGCGCAACGCCTATGTGCTGACCGAGGACGGCCAGCTTCACCTGCTGGACGTCATCGCTGGCGCAATCACGCAGAGCCTGCAGCTGACAGACCCGTACTCGATGGATGGCCACTGGCGTGACGCGCGCCCGCGTCTGGCCGTGGCAGGCGACCACATCGCCGTGACGGATCCGCGCGCGGGTCTGGTCCGGCTGCTCAGCATCGACCGCTTTGCGCAGGAGCGCACAATCCCCGTCGACGGCACGCCCTACACCATCGTCGCCGTGGGTGGGTCAGGCGCGGACCACTGATCCGGGCTTAGCACAAGAACAGCATCCGGCCTGAGATCGCGGGCCGGATGCGCAAAGACGGGACGGATCGGCGCGAATGTTCCCGTCAGGGCGATCTCGCCGGGGCAGGAGGATAGCCCCGCATCAGAAGGGTCAAAGTCTCACGTCCTAAGCCGCGTCATGTGCCGCTTTCCACACGTCGTTGTGTGATTGGCCCATCGTCTCTTGTGCGTCATGGCGGGTATCAGTCGGCAGGGATGGACGCCGTCCAGAAACCGGGATTGGCCGCACACCCTCTACGGCACTGCCCCGCCAGAAGGGGAGAGTTGCCACGTCGTTCAGCACGGCCACGCGGGCTTTGCCCCCGGACCTGCCGCAAGAAAGCACGCCGCAAGAGGTTGTGACGGTCCCGGATGATGGGGGCAAACCGGTGCCCGGAAGCGGTGAGGCTTTCGAGCATATCAGCGACGGCGGATCATCCCCCGAAGCTGGCGCCTCCGCCCGTGCGTCCCGCGCCAAATCCACCGGTTGCGCGGACCGAGGCACGCGTCATGGGGGCGGCACCCGTCGCCGTGGGCGCGGCGCGGAAGTTTGACGGGGCAAGACTGACCGCACCGCGGTTGCCGTTGAGACTGGTCGCCCCGGATGCCGTGGAAAATCCGCCGGTCGGGTTGCGATAGAGCGGTTGCGCGCCCATCGTCGCCCTGCCGTTGTTCATCATGCTGCCCATCATGTACCCCATCATCAGCGGCATGAAGATGCTGCCCCCTCCCGACGCGGCGGCACCGGGATCGGCGACGCATTCGCCGCCATGCTGTTCTTCACAAAGGGCGCGTTCGTTATAGCGCGGCGCGGTCTCGGCATGGGCGACCTCGGCCAAGGCAAAGGCTTCACTGCATTCACGCGATGAATAGCCGCTGTCGCCGGTCGCAGAGGCCGTACATTCCTCAAGCGTCGGAAACACATGCGTTTCGACAGTCTCGGGCGTGCAGCCAACCATACCGAATGCAGCGGCCCCCAGAAGGGTGAGGCGAATTGCGGAGGACCGCTTGGGGCGGGGCAATACTGGTTTCAACGTAAGGGTCCTTGTCATGAGAGACTGATATGGGGCGGAACGCCTGATTTTCCATATCGCGCCGTCTGGTTTGGCCGACATTGCTGTCGGGGCAATCGACGTTGCCGGGATCTCAGGCGCGAATGAAGTGAGGCTTGAAGCGGCTGAGATCCTGCGTAATGCGCGCGCGGTCTTCGCGCAGCCCCATTCCGACGCATTTTTCGCCGACGATCCACGAACCGACCACCGGATGATAGCCCCCGAAGTCGGTGATTTCATGGTAGGCCTGCACAACCATCGGATGCGCCCCGTAGCGGTTATCCTCGGCGGCGGCGATCGTATCGCCCCCCGTGCAATCGTGATGCTGGAGCCCTCGCGCGAGAAGATCGGCTTGCGGACGGTGCCAAGGCTCAGGAGGTCTGCCGCGCGATCAACACGCGGGCCACCCTTCTCGATGTCCTCGGCGAAGAAGGCGGGCAACAGGTTCGGATGCCCCTCAAACATTTCCCACAGTACCGCCAGGATCCCCTTGTTGGAAACGACGGCCTTCCACGCCGGTTCCAGAAAGCGACAGTGTGCGCCCGCAATGTGGGTGGCGAAATCGTCGCGCAGCATATCTTCCCAAGGATAGAGCTTGAAAAGCGCCCCGATGACTTGAGCATCGGCGTCACAGAACTGCCCCTGATCGGTAAGGCCGATCTTGTCGATGGGAACATAATGCGCGCCAAGCCCTGCCTCGCGCGCGGCCCAGGCCATGCTTTCGGTCGTGGCATAATCCTCGGGCGCGTTGGCGAACGAGGTGAAATGCACATGCTCGCCTTCGTCGAAAATCTCGGCAAAGCGCGCGACCAGCGCCTCGTGAATGCCGTTGAACTGGTCGCTGCCATCGGGCAGCACCCCGGCGGCGATCTGGTCTTCCAGCCACTGCCACTGAAACGCAGCACTCTCATAGAGCGAGGTGGGCGTGTCTGCGTTGTATTCGATCATCTTTGCCGGCCCCGTGCCGTCATAGATCAGATCGAACCGACCATAGAGCTCCGGGTCACCCGTCGCCCAGGACATCGCGACGAGATCGCGGTGTTCCAGCGGGATCGCCAGACGCTCCATCAGCTCTTGCGAGCCGACAATCCGCTCGACGGCCTCGCGGCACAGCGCGTGCAATTCGGTGGAAGGATCCTCGATGTCGCGTTCGACCTGCTCCAAGGTGAAGGCATAGACCGACTCCTCCGACCAATAGGGCTCGCCGTGCATCTCGGCAAAGCTGAAGCCAGCGTCTTGGGCTTTCTCTTTCCAGTCCGGGCGGGCACCGAGTTCGATACGGTCCATCAGAAAATCCTCATCTGTAAGCGGTGCCTCGGATTCGTCGGGCCGAGCCCGGGATGGAGGGGCCCGGGATGAAGGGGCGTTGTCGAGGACATCGTCTATCGCGTCAACCCCGGGCGCGTTCACCGCCAAAGCCTGAACAGGACGCCTTTGACAAGGGCGACGGCTGTTGTTGAGCCTGAAAAGGAGACCCTCGGCGCGGCCCCCTGCGGACAGTCAACGCCCCGGCGGCCACCCGCGTCAGTGTCAGGGACGCCGGGCCATCGCTTGATCGCGCTAGGATTCTCTGAGCGCGCAAATTATGATCACGCTTGCGCTGGCTGACCCTGATCAACCGGCGAGCGGAAACAGGCTGAGGTTAGCTTCAGTCGTCGATGACAACCACTTGTGACGTTCAAGCCGCTTTTCGACACCCTCGGGACCGCCGTACTGACCCTTTGTGCCCTTAACAGCGAAACCGCTCCTCAATGATAAAATTCGTTAATCAAAAAGCACCGGATATGGCGCGCATCGCAAGCCTGCTCGAGCACTGCGCCGCGCAGAACACCTGGGCGAACCGCGGTCCTTTGTACACGATGCTCGCGCAGAACTACGCGGCCCATTTCGGTCTGGACAGCACCTGCGCGGTGACGCCCTGCGCCAACGCGGGCATCGCGCTTGAGGGCATGGCGAAGCTCTTGTCCCTGCGTCAGGGGCGCAGGCTCAAATGGGTGGGCTCGGCGTTCAGCTTTCAGAACCTCGGGCGCGGCTATTTCGCGGAGATGGGGCTTGTCGATTGCACCCGTCAGGGGCTGCTGGATCTCGATGCGGTGCGAGCGCTGCCGCAAGACAGCTTTGACGGCATCATCGTCGTTAACCCCTTCGGGCTGTTCGAGGATTTCAGCGACTATATCGCCTTTGCCCGCGAAACCGGGAAGTTTCTGCTCATCGACAACGCAGCAGGCATCAGCCGCACCATGCCGGACTGGCCGTGGCAGGCGCTGAGCCTGCACCACACCAAGCCCTACGGCATGGGCGAGGGCGGGCTGGCGATCACCCCCGCAGACAGCGCCGAGGAGTTCTACAGCCTGCTCAATTACGGACCCGCACCCCAAGACCCCAGCTGTTGGCTCAACAATGGCAAGATCTCGGATATTGCCTGTGCGTTCCTGATCGACCGGCTCGAGACGGTGTCGCAATGGGAGCCGCAGTACCGTGAGCAGGCCGAGCGTGTGCACCGGATCGCCAGCGGTCTGGGCCTTGCGCCGCTCCGGCCGTTTGGCCCGACGGCCCCGGCGATGAGCTGGGGCTACCTTGCGCCCAAAGAGATCCCGCTGGAACGGATCAGCGCGCCCGGGGAGCTGACGTTTGGTAAATATTACAAGCCTCTCGCCAACCTGCCCCAGACCTTGGCCCTGTATGCGCATCTGGTGAACATCCCGACGCACCCGGATGTCGCGGGCCTGTCCGACAGCGTCCTGGAAGCCGAAATCGCGCGGTTGCTATAGCGCAGCCACGCCGGTCTTGATGATCTTGGCAGGCACGCCGACGGCTGTGCAGTGGGGCGGTATCGCGCGGACAACCGCAGCGCCCGCCCCGATCACAGCGCCTTCTCCGATGGCGACGCCCTGAATGACCGTCGCGCCGGTGCCGATATCGACGCCAGCGCCCAAGGTGACATTGCCCGAAATATTCGCGCCGGGGCTGATGGTTGAATAAGCACCCAGCACGGCGTCATGACCGACCGTCGCGCACAGATTGATGTGAACATGGGCTTCAACGGTGATGTCCGTCGTCAGGCAAGCCCCTGCGCAGATCAGAACCCCCTCGCCCAGCGAGACGTTTTCGCCGATCCACGCACGCGGGTGAACCAGTGCGGGAAAGGCGTGGCCGTTGGCCGCCATCCGCTCGGCCACGCGGCGGCGGACCAGCGGCGCGCCGATACCAATGGCCAGATCGGCCCGAGTGCCCCGTTCCAGCGTCGCGATATCCTCGACCACCGGCAGGCCGTGCACCGTGTCAGGATGCGGGATGCCCGGGTCAACCACAAAGCCCAGACACGTCCACTGCGGCTCTTGTGCATTCAGCGCATGGAGGATCTGCAACACCTCGCGCCCGAACCCGCCGCAGCCGTAAATCGCAATGTCGCGCACCGTCGTCTCCCTGTCCGCTCTTGGCCGCACCCTAACCGAAACGCGCCTGCAGCACCGCCAGAAATTGCACGACCGTTTCGGTTTCCGAGGCCTTCGCCGCCGCCATGTCCGCGATCAGTTGCCCGCGTGTCGCCTTCGCCCACGCGATCTCGTCCACGCCATAAGCGACCCCGTTCTTCAGCTCAAACCCGGCCCGCCACTCTTGCGCGCTGAGTCCGGGCTTGGGGATGACAACGGGGGTACAGCCGCAAAGCGCGGCGTAATAGGCGTACATCGTATAAGGATCGTGGCAGTAGAAGACCGTTGTCTTGTTGAAGACCTCGGCGATTTCGGCGTGGCTTTTCCCATCCAGAGGGATGGCGTCATCAGGGTGCGGGATTTGATCCAGCGTGTCGGTGCCTTTGCGGATCATCCGGCAGGCTCCCGATCTTGGACCCCCGCGATCTTGGTAAATATCATCGCGCAGCCAGCGCAATTGCAGCAACCTGTCGGCAGGAATGCCCGGAACGTCCTGCGCAAACGCCTGCTGGTAGAAGAACACCTCTTCCCCTGCCGCGATCTCTGCATCCCCGCCCAACAGGCCGGGCCGGTTCAGCAACCAGCGCACCACACGGGGGGCGCGCAGAGGGTTTCCTGTAACCGTCTCAGGGTAAACAACGATCGCCGCCTCAACGTGCCCGCGCGGGGCAAGCGGAACATCCATCGACGGGTGCGTTTTGAAGCGCGGCTGCTTGCGGCGTCTGTTCCACCGCCGCAGGGCGCGGACCAAAGGCGATCTGACCGCGGCATAGTCTTTCTCGATCTGGACAGCATAGGCCTCGACTCCCAGCGCGCGCAGGCGATCAACAAGCGCGTGCAGCACAATCACACCGCCGCTGTTTTCGTCAAACGACGGGCAGTTTACCAAGATGGGCCGCTGGGGCCGGACAAGGGCGGGGTCTGGAGCCATGGCGTCATCTTTCAGGGCGGGGCCAAGCCGGGCATCGGCAGGGAGTGATCGACGTTAAGTCACTCTGACGACAGGGGCAATCTTGCCCTGCCCGATAGCGGCCTGAGCGATGGCCCTTGCGCACCCCTGAAAAACCCCGCGCCGGGCGGACCGGGCGCGGGGTAGCTTTGGTGAGCGTGGATCAGAACGGTTCGGTCTGCGGCACCCAGACGCCGTTTTCGATCCGGTCGACCGAGACCATTTCGGGCATCGCGTGGTTCTCGACGAAGCTTTGCTCGCTGTAGGTCGTGAAGTCGTTGTGCGCCGTGGCGCGCGCGCCCTCGACAAAGCTGTCGGTGGTCAGATCTTCACCCGCTGCACGCAGCGAATTCAGGAACCAGTTGGTGTAGGAATACGCATTCGCCGCGTTCTCGTCCGGCACGGCGTCATAGGCCTCACGGTAGGCCGCGATGAAGGCCTGCGCGTCGGTGTCGGTGGTGTCTTCACCGTGCAGACGCCAGCCGCCGACGCCGTAAAGCCCCTCGGTATCCGCCCCGCCCAGACGCGCCACCACGGTAGAGCGGCCCGGAATCGCGGTCAGAACCTTGACGCCGTCCCAGCCCAGCCGCTTGATTTCGGCCATGACACCGACCGTTTCGCGGGTGATCGTGGCGGCGATGATCGTGTCGACATTGGCCGCGCGCATCCGCGCCACCTGACTGGAGAAGTCGATGTCGCCGGGGCGATACGCGGCTTCTTCGGTCACGCTCAGCCCTGCGGCGGCCAGCGCCGGGGTGACGCCCGCGCGGATCAGGTCACCGAACGGACCCTCCATGTAGATCACGCCGACGCGCTGCGAGCCCCATTCCGGCAGCGCCCAGTTCAGCGCGCGCTCGGTCGTGGTGTTGTAGTTCTGCACGGTGGTGAACAATAGCGGCGAGCCGCCCGCCACCTGATGCATGATCGCCGACGCGGCCCAAGGCCCGAAGACCACGGTGCCCGCCTCGACCGCCGCGCCGATGGTCGCGGCGTTGGTGCCCGAGCCGAACGGGTTGAGCAGCGCGAAGACCTCATCCGAGCGGATCAGTTTCTGCACGGCGCGCACGGCCAGCTGGGGCTGGCTGCCGTTATCCTCGACGATCAGGCGGACCTGACGGCCATGGATGCCGCCCTGTGCATTGGCCTGCGCCAGCGCCAGTTCGGTGGCGTTGCGCAGCGCGGGCATGCCCGCAGCGGCGGGGCCGGACAGGTCGAGATGGGTGCCGACGACGATCTCACCGGCCGAAACACCGGCGGCGCGCGCCGGGCGCAGGCTGCCGCCCAAGGCCAGCGCAGCGGCGCTGGTGGCAAGCATCTGACGACGATTCATAGACATGGCGTCCTCCCTTGATGGACATGGCGGGTTGCTGTGATCACGAACATGCTCCTCCTTCCCCCTGCCGCCTCAGGACGGGTACATGCCGTTGATAAGCGTCGCGTATTTCTGCGCGATGACTTTGCGTTTCAGCTTCATCGTCGGGGTCAGCTCTTCGTCTTCGGCTGTGAGAAGCTGGTCGATGATGCGGAAATTCTTGATCTGCTCGACGCGGGCGAGACGCGGGTTCACCGCCTCGATCTCGCCGCGGATCAGCTCGACCACGGCGGGCGCGCGGGTCAGGCTGGCGAAATCGGTATAGGGGATCGCCTGATCCTGCGCGAAACGCGCGACGTGTTCGAGGTCGATCATCACCAACGCGGTGATAAAGCGCTTGCCCTCACCGATGACCACCGCATCGGTGATATAGGGGCTGAACTTGAGCTGGCTTTCGATCTGCGTCGGCGTGATGTTCTTGCCGCCGGCGGTGATGATGATGTCCTTGATCCGGTCGCGGATCGCCAGATAGCCCGCCTCGCTGATCTCGCCGCAATCGCCGGTGTGCAGCCAGCCGTCGGCTGTGACGGTCTCGGCGGTTTTTTCCGGGTTGCGCCAGTAGCCGGCAAAGACGTTGTCGCCCCGGATCAGGATTTCGCCCGCGTCACCGATGCGGATCTCGGTGCCGCCAGCGGGGGTGCCTGCCCAGCCCAGCCGGATCGCGCCCTTGGGGGTCGAGGCGGCGAAGCCCGCGGTTTCGGTCATCCCGAAAGCCTCGCGCAGCTCGATGCCGATGGACAGGAACCAGCGGATCAGATCGGGCGGCACCGGGGCCGCGCCGGTCAGCGCGCTGCGGCAGTTCTGCAGGCCCAGAAAGATGCGGATGTTGCGGAACGCCAGCCGGGTCAGCAGCCGCGTGACCGGCCCCTGCGACGGCGGTTTGCGCCCCTCCAGCTGCGCCTCGACGCTGGCAGCGCCGCGCGCCAGCGCATGAGCGTAGACCCAGCGTGCGGGGGCGATGGCGTCGCGCAGGAACAGCTCGATCTGGCTGTGCATCTTTTCCCAAAAGCGCGGCGGGGCGAAGACGACATGCGGCGCGACCTCGCGGATGTCATTGCTGACGGTGCCCGCGTTTTCCGGGAAATGCACGATCAGCCCCAGCGCAATCGCGTTGAAGACCGAGGCCATGCGCTCGGCGATATGGCACAAAGGCAGAAAGCTCAGCGACTTGTCGCCCGGCTTGGCATCCAGATATTCGGGTGCCTTGCTCATCTGGAACACGACGTTGCGGTTCGAGATCATCGCCCCCTTGGGCGCGCCCGTGGTGCCCGAGGTATAGACCAGAAACGCCAGATCCTGCGGGCGGCTGGCGTCGATCGCCTGCTCGAATAGCCCAGCCTGCGTCGCCGCCAACCCCTCACCGCGCTTGACGAAATCGTCGAAGAATTCGACCGCCGGGTCATCCAGCTTGCGCAGGCCTTCGCGCTCGATCACCAGAATGCGCAGCAGTTGGGGGCAGTCGGCGCGGACCGACAGCGCCTTTTCCAGCTGCTCTTGATTTTCCACCACCAGCACCCGGCAGTCCGAGTCCGTCAGGATATAGCGCAGCTGTTCCGGTGCGGCGGTGGGATAGACGCCGTTGCCGACAATCCCCATGCATTGCGCGCCCAGATCGGCGAACAGCCATTCCGGGCGGTTCTCGGCCAGCACGGCGATGCACTCGCCCCGCGCCACACCCAGCGCGTTCAGCGCTAGCCCGAAGGCGCGGGCGCGGGCGTAATACTCGGTCCAGCTGTAACTCTGCCACAGCCCGCGCAGCTTGTGGCGCAGGGCAGGCTGGTCGCCCCATTCGGCAACGCGGGCGCGGAACACGCGGGCGGGGGTGTCATGGCCGACAAAGCTGACGGGCAGCGGGGTCATCGCGTTCATCTCCAGGTCTTCCTCCGCTTCCAGCGTTGCGCGGTGCCTGACAGGCCCTCGCCCCCGCCGCCGCCCAGATAGGCCTCGCGCACGTCTTCCTTCTGGCTCAGCGCGGCGCAGGTATCGGCGGCGACGATGCGCCCCAGCTCCATGATATAGCCGTCATCGCCATGCTTGAGCGCGACGGCGGCGTTCTGTTCGACCACCAGCACGGCGGTGCCGGTCTCATCCCGGATGCGGCGGATGATGGTGAAGATTTCCTGCGTCAGCATCGGCGACAGGCCGAGGCTGGGTTCATCCAGCATCAACAGCTTGGGCGCGGACAGATAGGCTCGGCCAATCGCCACCATCTGCTGCTCGCCGCCCGACAACAGGCCCGCGTGCTGCGCGTCACGCTCTTTCAGGCGCGGAAACCACTGATGGACCCGCTCGATATCGCGGGCAATCGCGTCGCGGTCGCGGCGGGCGAAAGCGCCCATCATCAGGTTGTCGCGCACCGACAGGAACGGGTAGACCTGCCGCCCCTCAGGAACCAGTACCAGCCCGCGCCGGGCGACGGCGTCGGCGTCCAGCCCCTGAACCTCACCCCCCTCAAACAGCACCTTGCCCTTGAACGGATCGACCACCCCGGCCAGCGTATTGAGCAACGTTGTCTTGCCCGCGCCATTCGCGCCCAGCACGGCGGTGATGCGCCCCTCGGCCACGGTCAGATTGACGCCCTTCATCGCGGCAATCGGCCCGTACCATGTTTCCAGATTTTGTACGTCCAAGAGCATGGTCATGTCCCCAGATAGGCGCTGATGACATCGGGATGCGCCTGCACCTCGGCCGAGGTGCCCTGCGCCAGCACCCGCCCCTGCGCCATGCAGACCACGCGGTCGGCAACGGCGCTCACCAGCGACATGTCGTGTTCGATCATCACCACGGTGATGCCCAGATCGGTGCGGATATCGTCGATCCAGAAGGCCAGATCGCGCGTTTCCTCAGGGTTCAGGCCCGAGGCGGGCTCGTCCAGAAACAGGATCTCGGGCTCGGAACACAGCGCGCGGCCCAGTTCGACCACCTTGCGCACGCCGTAGGGCAGGCTGGCCACCCGCGCGTTGCGCCATGCCGACAGATCCAGAAATTCGATCACCGTTTCGACCTTGGCGCGGTGGTCTTCTTCACGCCGCGTCAGGCCCGGCGTGCGCAGCACCTGCTGCCACCACGCACCGGCCCCAAAGCGGTGACGGCCCAGCAGCAGGTTGTCCAGAACGCTGGCGGCATCGAACAGCTCGATGTTCTGGAACGTCCGCGCAATGCCCAGATGCGCGATCTTCGAGCGCGGCGCGCGGGCAATGTCCTGCCCCTTGAACAGGATGCGGCCTTTGGTGGCCTCGAACACCCGCGTGACCAGATTGAGCATCGAGGTCTTGCCCGCCCCGTTCGGCCCGATCACCGCCAGCACCTCACCGGCGTTGACGCTGATCGACAGATCCGAGATCGCCGCCAACCCGCCGAAATGCAGCGCCACCTTGTCGAGTTCCAGCAAGGGTCCGGTCATCGGCTGCGCTCCGATTTCATATAGGTTTTCTGACGGCGGAAGGTGTCGCGGCGGTAGAGCGGAAAGCTTTCAAACAGTGCGCGCAGCTTGAGCCAGCGACCGTTCAGCCCCATCGGTTCGAACAGCACGAACAGCGCCAGCACCAGACCGGCGACAAAGATCTCCAGCCCCGATTGCCGCGCCATCGCGTCGGGCAGCGCGGATTTCAGCAGCGCGACGCCCTTGGGCAGGAAGCTGATCAGCACCGCGCCAAGGATTGCCCCGCGCAGGCTGCCCATGCCGCCGATGACCACCATCAGCACCAGATCCAGCGACAACAGCAGGGTGAAAGCGTCGGGCGTGAGGTAGCCGATGTGATGCGCCATCAGCGCGCCCGCCAGCCCGGTGATCCCGGCAGACAGGCCAAAGGCCCCGACCTTGACGCGCTTGACCTCGATGCCCAGCGCATAGGCCGCTGCCTCGGAATCGCGCACGCCGGTAAAGGCGCGACCAATGCCTGAGCGCATCAGATTGGCCAGTGCCAGCAGCACCAGAACGGCGATGAACAGGCAGACATAGTAGAAGTATTTCGGCGCCCCGACCGACACGCCAAGGATACGCGGCGTTTCCACCAGCATCCCCATGAACCCGCCGGTCACCCCGCGCCACAGGCCGATGACCTGCTCGACCACGATGGAAAACGCCAGCGTCACCATCGCCAGATACAGGCCCGACACCCGGATCGCGGGAATGCCCACCACCAGCCCAGCCCCGGCCGAGATCACCCCGGCCAGCGGCAGCGCCAGCACAAACGGCACCCCCTGCGCCAGCAGCCACGCATGGGCATAGGCCCCGATGGCGACAAAGCTGGCATGGCCCAGACTGACCTGCCCGGTAAAGCCGGTCAGCGCCATCAGCCCCATCGCGGCGATGCACAGGATCAGTACATAGCCCAGCTCACCGATCAGATAGGTCGACGCAAACAGCGGCAGCGCCAGCAGAACCACGGCCAGCAACCCGTAAGCCAGCCAGTCGGACGGGTGCCGCAGCAGCGCAAAGCCCTGCCGATAGCGTGTATGATAATCGAACCGCATCGCTCAGACCCTCCGCCCATGTGCATCGCCCAACAGCCCGTTGGGCTTGAGGATCAACACCGCGATCAGCACCAGATAGGCCGCGATGTCCTTGAAACCGTCGGGCAGATAGACGCCCGCGTATTGCTCGATCAGGCCGATCAGCACGCCGCCCAGCACCGCGCCCGGCAGGCTGCCGAAACCGCCCAGCACGATTGCCGCCAGCGCCTTCAATGTGATCAGCCACAGCGCGGTGTCGACCAGCGTGACCGGAGCCAGAAACATCCCGGCAATCGCCGCCGTCACCCCGGCCAGCGCCCAGACCAGCGAATTCAGCCGCTTGACCCGCACGCCGTTCAGATGCGCGGCCAACTGGTTCTGGCTGGAGGCCTGCATCGCCACGCCCAGCCGGGTCTTGCGAAAGAACACCCACAGCAGCGCGGCGATGACAAAGACCACACCCATGATCACCAGCGACAGGTCGGCGATGGTGACGCCCAGCACCGTGGTCGATTGCCCCGACCACGGCGTGTCATAGCTTTGCGAATCCGTGCCAAAGCCCATCATCACCAGCCCGCGCAGCATGAAGGCCAGCGCGATGGTCAGCATGACCCCGGCGAATTGCGGCTGCCCGGCGATGCGGCGCACGATCACGGCGTCGATGCCGTAAGACACCACGCCGATGCCCAGCGCGACGATGGGCAGCACCAGCCAGAAAGGCAGGCCCGCGCCTTCGATCAGCGCCCAGGCCGAAAAGGCCGACAGCACCAGCAGGTCGCCATGGGCGAAGTTCAGCACCTCGGTTGCCTTGTGGATCAGCACGATCCCCAAGGCAACCAGCGCATAGATCGCGCCCACGGCGATGCCGTTGACGGTCAGCTGCGCAAAGAGTTCCAGCGCGCTGCTCATGCGGTCTCTCCTGTCTCGAAACGCACGTCCCAGGCCTTGAGCCGGTCGTGGCAATGGCCGCAGGTCGCGCGGGGGATAAAGGCCTTGCCGCAGGCCTTGTGGCGCGGACGGATCGAGCTTTGCTCGTTGAAAAGATGCTCGGACGACCACGTGCTGAGCAGCACGATATAGGGGAACAACCCCCGGCTGGCGGCGGTCAGCAGATAGACGCGGCGGCGACCATCCTCGCGGTCGGGTTCCACCGTCATCAGCCCCGCGTCGATCATCGCGGTCAGGCGGCGGCTGAGCAGCGGCGGGCTGATGCGCAGCACGTGGGCGATCTGGTCGAAGTGCCGACAGCCAAGGATCAGCGCCGAAATGATCATCAGCGTCCAGCGGTCCATGCGCAGCGCCAGATTGGCCATCGCGCCGTCATTCACCGTCACCTTGGGCGTGCGCATCGGCGCTGCCGGGTCATGCGGCAGATGCGGGTTGGGTTTCAGGCCCAGATCCAGATCGCGCAGCGTGACCACTTCGCCGCAGGCCTCGCAGGTCATTTGCGGCATGAAGCCATGGCCGCAGGTCTTGTGGACCAGCCGGGTCGGCAGCTCGATGCGGTTTTCCCCGAAACGCTGCTCCCAGTCCCAGGTCATCAACGTCGCCTCGTAGATCGCCATGCCCTTGTGGGTCAGGTGATAGGCGAAACGCTCGGGCCGTTCCTGATACAGACGCGGGCGCAGCAGATCCATCTGGACCATGGCTTTCAGCCGTTCCGACAGCGTGCGCCGGGGGATGCCCAGCTTGGTCTGGAAATCGTCGAAGCGTTTGACGCCCATGAAGGCGCCCATCAGGATCTGCATCGTCCAGCGGTCGCCGATCAGCTTGAGCGCATGGCTCAGCGTCGAAGTCAACAGCGCGTCGCGGATCAGATCGAGATCGGGCTGTTGGCTCATGCGATGCGCTCGATGATCAGGGCCGAGGCGAGGCCTGCCGCGCCACAGGCCGCGATCAGCGCGCGCTTTTCGCCTCGGCGTTCCAGCGCGTCCAGCGCGGTGCCGATCAGCGCGGCCCCGGTCGAGCCCATCGCATGCCCCAGCGCAATCGCGCCGCCGTTAACGTTGAGCCGGTCCAGCGGCACGTCCATATGGCGGGCGAAATGCAGGGCGAGGGCGGCGAAGCTTTCGTTGACCTCAAAAAGATCGATGTCGTCAGCGGTGAGACCCGCTTTCGCCAGTGCCGCCTGCGCGGCCTCGACCGAGCCGGTCAGCGCCAGCACCCGGTCCACCGACAACTCAGCCACCGCGAGAATGCGCGCGCGGGGTTTCAGCCCGGCGCGCTCAGCCGCCGCCGCAGTTCCCAGCAGCACCGCCGACGCCCCGTCGGCCATCGCCGGCGAGTTGCCCGCGTGGTGAACATGCTCGATCCGGACCAGCCCGGTATGCGCCATGATCGCCGCATCCAGCCCGTATTTTTCGCCCATCTCGGCAAAGGCAGGGGCCAGCGCGGCCAGCCCCTCGGCGCTGGTTCCGGCGCGCGGGGTTTCGTCGGCGGTCACCTCGCCAACCGGCACCAGCGAGGCAAAGGCCCCGCTCTCACGCGCCGCCACCGCCCGGCGCTGGCTTTCCGCCGCGAAGGCGTCGCAGTCGGCGCGGGAAAACCCCTCGGCCGTCGCCACAGCATCGGCACTGATGCCAATCGGGATCAGCCCGGCAGCCTTCTGGAAGTCGAAATCATGGGTCAGCGCGCCCTTGTCCGAGGCCATCGGCACCCGCGACATGCTCTCGACCCCGCCGCCAATCGCCAGCCCGTCCGCCGCCTGCGCGCGCAGCGCGGCCAGCCCGACAGCGGTAATCCCGCTGGCGCAATAACGGTTGATGGTCAGGCCCGGCACCGCGTCAGGATAGCCCGCCGCGATCAGCCCCAGCTTGCCGATGTTGGCCCCCTGCTCGGCGGTCTGCGTGACGCAGCCAAAGATCGCATCGGCCAGCGGGTGATGCCCGTGCCGATCAGCCAGCGCCCGCAAGGGCGCGGCCAGCAGATCCACCGGCTTCACGCTATGCAGAGCGCCCTTTGCATTCCCCGCCCGCGCGGCGTACGCAGCGCGTCGATGATGACGATTTCGGTCATCGTGTCCCCCTTCGGTCTGGTCCGGCCTCTTACTGGGCCTCGACCACAAAACTCACGACGGTCCCGAAAGAGCCGCCAATATTCAACGTCTGCATCCGCTGCGCGCCTTCGATCTGCAGGTCGCCCGCCTGCCCCAGCACCTGCCGCGCCGCGTCGCGCAGCATGCGCGTGCCGGTCGCACCGACCGGATGCCCGCAGCCGATCAACCCGCCGGACATGTTCACCGGGCAGCGCCCGCCATGCTCGATGGTGCCATCCTCGACCGCCTGCCAGCTTTGGCCGGGCGCGGTCAGGCCCAGATGGTCGATGGCGATGTATTCGGTGGTGGTGAAACAATCGTGCGTCTCAACCCCGCTGACCGCCTCGATCCCGCCAATCCCGGCGCGTTTCCACGCATCCTCGATCGTCTGGCGCACATGCGGGAAGACATACGCGCCGCTGCGTTCCAGCTTGTCGCGGAACCGCAGACCTGCGTTGTGATGCCCCCAGCCTGCGATCTTCGCCGCGCGCTTGCCGGTGCGGCGCGACCACTCGGCAGCGAAGGCAGGCGAGGCCAGCACCAGCGAGGCCGCGCCATCGGTGATCTGCCCGCAATCCTGCCGACGCGTGCCCGGCTCGATCACCGGATTGGCGAAGTCGTCATCGGTGAAGCTGAGATCGGTGAATTCCCAGCCGCGCGTCTGCGCCAGCGGGTTCTTTCGGGCATTCGCGTAATTTAGTTCCGCGATGCGGTTCAGATATTTGCGATCCAGCCCATAGCGCCGGTCATATTCCTGCGCGGCCAGCCCAAACACCGCGGGCCACAGGAATTTGCAGTCGATATCCTCACGCCCCAGCCAGCCCGCGGCGTTCTGGTTGACCGAGGCGACATCGCCCTTGGTGTTCTTGAATTCCTCGGCCCCGACCACCAGCACGCAGTCATACCGCCCCGCCTCGATCTCGGCCATCGCGGTCAGCACGGCCAGCGAGGACGACGCACAAGCCCCCTCATGCCGCATCGCGGGCACGCCCCACAGTTCCGGCACCACCTGCGCGACCATGGCGCCCAGATGCGCCTGCCCGCGCTGCATCTCGCCGAAGGCATTGCCGACATGGATGCTGGCGATCTGGCCGGCATCGACCTGCGCATCTTCCAGCGCATCCAGAACGGATGCGCGGATCATGTCCGACAGATCCAGCCCTTCCCGCGACCAGGCGCGGGCGAAATCGCTTTGCGAACTGCCTAAGATATAGGTCATGCCACCCCCGCCCCAGCCGCACCACGGCAGCGTCAAACTCGCCCGCCAGACGCGCGACAATGGCCGCGACCGGCTCGGTTGCCGTCACCGCGCCCACGCCCTGCCCCGCCGCCCAGACATCCGCCCAGCGCTTGCCCTTGAAGCTCTGATTGCTGTCATAGGCGCGGTTGGGGGCGTCCGGCATGGCGTCAGGGTCCAGCCCGTTGGCGCGCAAGGACGGCTTCAGCCAGCTGGCGGGCGTGCCGGTGATCCCGGCACTGACCAGCAGATCTTCGATCTGCGCGGCGACCACCATGTCCTTGTACGCCTCGGGCGCCATGCTCTCGCTGGCCGCGATGAACGAGGTGCCCATGTAGACGTAATCCGCCCCCGCCGCGACGGCTCCGGCAACACCCCAGCCATCGCTGATGCCGCCGCCGACGATGACGATCCCGTCAAAGAACGACCGCACCGCGCTGACAAAGGCAAAGGGCGACAGCGTGCCGGTATGCCCGCCCGCGCCGGCACAGATGCAGGCCAGCCCGTCCGCCCCGGCCTCGACCGCCTTGCGCGCCAGCTTCACGGTGGTCACATCGGCGATGACCTTGCCGCCGTAAGCATGCACCGTCTCGATCGCCGGTTTGGGCGAGCCGAGCGCGGTCACCACGAAGGGCGGCTTGTGCTTGGCGATCATCTCCAGATCCTGCGGCAGGCGGGCGTTGGTGGAATGCGTCACCAGATTGGCGCACCACGGCGCATCGCCCACTTCGGCGGTGATCCGGGTCATCCAGTCATCCAGCTGCTCTTGCGTGCGGGCGTTGGGGGTCGGAAACGCACCGACGATCCCCGCCTTGCAGGCCGCGATCACCAGATCAGGGCCCGAGATCAGGAACATCGGCGCGGCAAAGACCGGCAGGCGCAGGGTATCAGGCATCATTCCTCACGGGTCGTCTGGATTGCGTCACGGCAAAGCGCGGGGCGACGAAACCGAGCGTGGTCAGCGTCGCATTGCCCGCGCCGTTCAGGCCGGTGACGTGGTAATCGCTGTAGGCAGCGGCAAAATTGAGCGGCATCGCACCGGTCAGGTTGATGGTCAGCTGGGCACCGGCCTGGGCATAGGCATCCTCGGCCCGCGTGATGAAAGCCTCGTCGCGGGCATAGAGGAAACCGGTGATCCCGCCATTGTTGCGGGCGTCCGTGGTGGCTTGGGCCAGCGCATCCTCAGCACTGTCGCAGTCGATCACAAAGCCAATGGGACCAAAGCGTTCCTCGGCGTAAAGGTCGCGCGCGTCCTTGCCCAGTTGCACCAGCAGCGGCGTCGCGGTGCGGGCCTTGGGGAAATCGAGGTGCGGATAGGCGCGGCTGTCGAGCAGCACGCGGCCCCGCGACTGGGCCTGTTCGCGCACCCACCCAATCAGCCCCAGCGTCGGTTCGGCCTGCACGGTGGCAAGGATCATCGACGCCTTGCGCGGGTCTTGCGTCAGGGCGGCGATGGCATCGGCCAGCTTCTGCGCCACGACGTCGCGCGGCACCGGGCCTGCGGGCGTGTCGATGACCGGCGGCAGATAGACGTTCTGCGGGCTGGTGCACATCTGCGCCGAGAACATGCACATCGTGGTGGCCAGCGCGCGGATCGCGGCGTCCAGATCCTCGGCTCCGGCCAGCACGACCGTGTTGCAACCCGAGGTTTCGGTGAACGCCAGCGCCGGGTGTGCGTTGGCCTCGACCCAGTGCCCAAAGCGCGCCGAGCCGGTGAAATCGACAATCGCGCACGCGGGGTGCTTGATCAGCACCTTGCCCAGGGGCGCGGCGACCGTATCCAGACAGAGCGTCACCAGATTGGGATCGAACCCCTGCTCGGCCAGCAGCGCACGAAACACCCGCACGGTCAGCGCCATCGGCAGCACGCTGGCCGGGTGCGGCTTGAGGATCACCGCGTTGCCGGTGGCGAGGCTGGCCAGCATCGACGGCCAGGCGTTCCACGTCGCAAAGCTGGCGCAGGTGAAGCACACCGCCACACCGCGCGGGATCAGGCGGTAGGTTTTCTCCAGCGCGATCTCGGACGGCCCGAACCGCCGCGCCCAGCGCGCGCTGGGGGCCACGGCGCGCATCGCCTGCTCGGCATAGACCAGCGCCTCGATCCCGCGATCGAGCGCGTTCACGCCGGACCCGGCATAGGCCATGTTATAGCTCTGCCCGGCCGTGTGCATGACCGCGTTGACCAGCGTGAACAGATGGTCACGGTAGAGGCGGTCCAGCCCTTCCATCAACAGCATCAGCCGGGTGTCGATATCAGCGGCAGCCCAAGACGGGATCGCGGCCTTGGCGGCGGCGAACAGCGTATCGGGGTCGGCCTGCGGATAGGTGATGCCCAAGGGCGCTTGGGTGTAGGGCGAGATTTCCTCGCCCACCCAGCCGGTCACACCCGGCAGATCCAGCGCAAAGGGCTGGCCCAGCAGCGCCTCGAACGCGGCCAGCCCGGCGGGGGCGGCGATATCGGCATCGGGGTAAAGCTTTGGCATCTCAGGGAAAGGCGACCAGCATTCGCGGCTGGCGCAGGCAGCTTGCGCGCGCTCAAAGGTCTTTGCATGGTCAAACATCAGCGCCTCCACCGCAGCCGATGATGGCGCGGGCCTTCCTGTGCAGAGAGCGTCAGGCGGTCGCCCTGCAAATCAACGTTGCGGACCTGTTCCGAGCCGACGAAATCGGGGTTCAGGCTGTGGGTCACCGAATGGATCACCACGGTTTGCCCGTCGCGTTCCTCGATCCGCCACGTCCCGGCGTAGTGAAAATAGCTCTCGAACGCGGCCAGCCGTTCGGCGTCAGGCGCCTTGCGCGGGTTGCCGGTGCTCCAGCGCGGACGATCCGCCCGTGCGATGCACGCCGCCATCCCACCGTCAGCGGTATAGTGAATGAGACCCGTGGCGTCGGGGCCAAAGGGATGGGCAACGCGCCCATCCCCTGACTCGATTTCCCAACCCAGCAGTTTCCACGTTCCTTCCAGCATCACGCCACCTGCGCCGCGCTCAACTGATCGCCGCGCACCCAGCACGAATGAAACCCGTGCGGCACCCGGTGTTTCAGGATCACCCGCGCGACCGGCCCCTTGGCGATGTCGCGCGCATCGGTGACCCAGACCTCGGACCGGTTCGCCAACCCGTTCCACACGAAGCCCACGACATAGCCGTCGTCCTCTTCGGTCGCCCCGTCACGCGGCGCGAAGGGTGCCTCGGAAAACCAGTACCCCTCGCCCGGATGATAGGCGAGCGCGGCGCCGGTCTGCAGGTCGTACTTCACCAGCCCGGCGAAATGCGGCTGTTCCAGCGTGCGCGGGCGGCCCATCAGCACGTTATAGGTGAAGCGGTTCTTGCGGCCCTGAAACGCCGTGTTGATCATCGGGAATTCGGTGTTCAGGATGTCATCGACCACCCCTTCGCGTGTCATCCCCGTCGTCAGGTTCATGCGCCACTGGTAGAGCTCGTAATCCGTGCCTTGCGTGCCGATGGTGTAGAGCAGTTTCTGCACATCCAGGCCCCCGTCATAGCCGCGCGGGTTGACGTAAGGCGTGCCCAGCATGACGATCTCGGTCTCGCCCTGTGCGTTCACCTCTTCCCACGCATTCGCGACGTGCAGCATGTAGCGCGGTTTGAACTCGAACCAGCGGATCTGCTCGGGCGTGCCGTGGCGCGGGATGACGGCGTAGCGGGTCGGCCAGTCCTGATGGAACTCAAGGCTGTAGCGGCCCCGCTCCAGCGCGGCGGGGGTGTTGATCAGCGGGAAGTCATGCAGGATCGTGTAGTTCTGCGTGATCGCGCAGTCGTGCGGCAGGCGCGGGCCGGGCAGTTCGACCGGCATGAAGGTTTTCAGCGCACCATCGGCCCCGATCACCCCGTAATGCATATAGGGATGGCGGTTGCCATAGGCGAAGAACATGAACTCGCCCGTCGCCTCATCCACACGGCTGTGGGCCGAGATTTGCAGGCCCACCAGACGCGGGTCCTGTTCCAGCTTGCCCAGCGTGATCAGACTGCCGGGATCGACGGTATAAACCGCGCCGCCGCGATACCACATCGAATAGAGCTTGCCGTTGTGGAACTTCACATCGGTGTTGGAGACGTTCTTCATCGCGTCATCGGGCAGCACGCCCTCGGGCATGCGCTCTTTCAGACCGGGCCACAGGGGTTCACCCGCCGCTTTCTCGGCCTTCAACCCGTCGGTTTGGACGAACCGGTTGCGATAGGTCGCCTTGCCGCCCTCAAACCGCACGGCATGCAGCATGCCGTCACCGTCGAACCAGTGGTATTTGCCATGCGGCGCATGCGCGGGCGACGGTCCGTTGCGGACGTAGAGACCGTTGAGATCGCTGGGCAATTCGCCGATGACCTCAAGATCCTGCTCGACGCTTTCCACATTGTTGGGCGCGAAGGGCCCGGCCATGCTGGCGTTTGGGACGAACCAGTCCTGCTCGTCGGGGATATGGTTTACACTCATGATCATCCTCCCATCGCGGCGCGGGCCAGAATGCCGCCGTCGCGAAAATCAACGCCGTTGGCCCAGCACGAATGCGTGCCCGAGGCCATCTGATGCGGCAGTTGCACCCGGCAGATCGGCCCGTCCGAAAAGCGCTTGCAGTCGATCAGCGCGACCTCGGATTTGCCGGTGGTTTCATTGATGATGAAGGTGACCAGATAGCCGTCATCCTCATCCTTTGCGTTGATCCGCGGCGCAAACGGCGCTTCGCTGGCGAACTGGCCTTCAGGCAGCCGGATCTCCCAGCTTTCGCCGGTGTGCAGATCGGTCTTTAGGTAGCCGTTGAAGATGAACCAGCCCGGCACCTGCAGCGCGGAATAGGCATAGCGGTAACGCCGACCTGCATACTTCTGGTTGAACATGCCGAATTCCATGATCCGGTCGTCCAGCCGCTGCTCGGTGGTCTTGCCGGTCTTCAGATCAAAGCGCCAGCGGTGCAGCTTGGTGCCCATCTTGAACTGGTCGAGATAAGACATCATCCGCTCGTAGCCCGGCAGCGCCCCCTCATAATTGGTGGGCATCGGGTCTTCCTGGAAATACCCGTCCAGCACGATTTCGTCGCCGTCTTCATAGGCGTTGAGGAAATGCAGCACGAAGGTCGGCTCGGCCTCGAACCACATGATGTCGTCCACGCCACCGCGGCGCGGGATCACCGCAAAGCGCGACGGCTTGTCCTTGAAAAAGCGCACGACATGCTTGTCCTGTTTCAGCGCCTCAGGATCCCAGTAGAGCGGAAAATCGTTCAGGATCGCGTAGTTCTGCGTATAGGCCATGTCATGCGGCAGGCGCGGGCCGGGCAGCGGGATCGGCGTGTAATGCACCAGTCGGTCGTTCCGGTCGACCACGCCGTAATGCATGTAGGGCGGCTTTTTCGAGTAGTTGAAGAACAGAAGTTCGCCGGTCTGCTCATCGACCTTGGTATGGGCCGAAATGCCATCCTCGGGCGACCAGTCGGGCACGCCCGCCTGCGCCAGCGTCAGCGGGTCCAGCCGGTAGCCTTCACCGCATTGGAAATAGGTCGTCAGCGCCTTGCCCGCGTGGACCACCACGTCCGTGCTGCTGGCATCCTTCATCGCCCCATGCGCGCCCCAGCCGGGGCGTTTGGACAGGCTGGGAGCCTCCATCAGCCCGGCCCAAAGCCGCTCGCCGCTTTCAATCTCGGCCTGCAAGCCCTTGGTTTCGATATATCGGTTGCGATACTGCACCTTGCCATCACGGAAGGCCGCCATGTGGATCATGCCGTCGCCGTCGAACGGGTGATAGCGCGACAGCGCCTGATGCAGCGGGTTTTGCGTGTTGCGCAGGTAGACCCCGTCGATGTCATCGGGCACCGCACCCTCAAGAACGATTAGGTCATCAGCATTGACCTCTTCATGCAAGGGCGCCCAGGGGCCTTGCAGATAAGGGTGATCTCCCGGCTCGATGTTGCCGGTAAAGGTCTTGATCACGTCGTGACTCATGGTTCTCCCCCACTGCGTCCGCCGAATTTAGATACCGTTATTGAACTGATGATTTCGCCAAAAATCGCATCTGTCAACCATCTTCTCAAACTGCCGTTAAATTAGGCACCTGCGTCCGCGCATTCCTGCAGCCCTGCCCGTGCAGCAGCGCACAGGCATTTCTCTCGACCGGGCAGATCGCCGCGCCTAGCTTTTGGGCATGCCCCATTCGATCACCCTGACCCGCGCCCTTGTTGACCGTCTTCCGCCCCGCGTGGAGTCGGAAGGGCCGCTCCCGGCCGAGCCAACGCCGGACGACTACTACACCGGCATGGCCACGCAGCTGCTGGCGCAGGCCGATCCGTCGGGGCTGTGGGTCTTTGCCAGCGGCTCGCTGATCTGGAACCCGCGCATGCCGGTGGCCGAGCGCCGCGCGGCGCTGATCCACGGCTGGCACCGCAGCTTCTGCTTAGGGCCGATGCTGCGCTTTCGCGGCTCGCCCGAGGCACCGGGCCAGATGCTGTCATTGGATCGCGGCGGCTCGTGTCACGGGATTGCGCTGCGCATGGAGCCGGGTAACGAGCACGCCGATCTGGTGTCACTCTTGCAAAAAGAGCCGCCCCGCCCGCCCAGCTGGGTGCGCTGCAAGACGGATCAGGGCGTGGTGCGGGCGATTGCCTTTACCATGGACCGCAGCTGGGTGGCCTATTGCCCCGAGGGCTGCATCGACGAGGTCGCAGACAAGCTGGCCACGTCCGTGGGCACCATCGGCACGATGGCCGAATACCTGCTCAACACCGTCGAGCATCTGGCCGAGGTCGGCATCCATGACAGCCACCTGTGGCGGCTGCAGGCGATGGTGGCCGAACGGCTGGAACGGTTGCCCGAAAGGCCCGCCGATCAGCCCTCGACGGCAATTTCTGCGGCGATCTGAACCGGGAAATTCACCGACCGGGCGATGAAGCAGACCTTGTGGATCTCGTGGTGAATAGCCTCGGCCCGCGCCAGATCCGCGCCCGGTTTGACGGTGATCCGGGGGCGCAGCGTGACGCCGACGAAGCGCGCAGCACCGTCCGGGGCCAGCTCTCCGGTGCCCTCGGGGTCATCCTCATACGCGGTCACCACGATCCCCGCCTCGGACGCCAGATGCAGATACCACAGCATATGGCAGCCCGCCAAAGCGCTCAGCAGCATGTCTTCGGGGTTCATCAACCCTTTGTTCCCGCCCAGAAGCGGGTCATTCGAGCACTCGATCACCGGCTTGCCCGGCACCGCCACCTCCCAGTCGCGGGTATAGGCGCGGTAATGCGCCGTGCCCTCGCCGGTGTTGCCGGTCCAGCGGATATTTGAGGAATAGGCGTGATGTTTCATGCACTTGCTCCCATAGCTTGAACAATCAGACTGGCCGCAATCGCCCACATGACCGCACCGATCATGAGTTCAACCACCACCCAGGCGCGGGGCCGCGCCAGCACCGGTGCCAGCAGCCGCGCCCCGTAGCCAAGCGCAGCGAAGAACACCACCGATGCGACCATCGCGCCCGAGCCAAACAGCCCCTCGTGCGGCGCATACTGCGACGACAGCGCGCCGAGCAGCGCCAGCGTATCCAGATACACATGCGGGTTGAGCCAGGTCAGCGCGAGGCAGGTCAGCACCACCCGGCGCAGCGGCACCGGCGCGTCCTGCGCGGCAGCCAGGGCTTCGCCGCCTTTCAGCGCGGCGCGAAACCGCAGCGCGCCGTAGACCAGCAGAAACACCACCCCGCCCCACAGCATCACCGGCTCCAGCCACGGCAGGCGCTCCGCTGCGGCGTTGAAGCCCAGAACCCCGGCAGCGATCAGCAGCGCATCGGACCCGGCGCAGAGCGCGACCACCACGCCGACATGCTCACGCCGCAGCCCTTGGCGCAGCACGAACGCGTTCTGCGCGCCGATGGCGGCGATCAGGCTGAGGCCGGTCAGGAACCCGGCAACCAAGGCAGCAAACATAAACCCTCAGGCGCTGTGACGCGCCCTTTGGACGCCAGCCCCCGGCAAAAGTAAAGCCGCCAGAACCCGCTGGGGGCCTGACGGCTTTCGACCACACAGACAGGCGATCAGCGCGAGGCGCGCACCAGACGGGCACCGGATACCAGACGGGCATAGGTGCGCGCGGGCATCGCGGGACCGGTACGCTGGATGCTCAGGCCCGCGCTGTGCGCCGCGCCGCCGAATTCCTCGTCACAATCGTTCAGACCCGAGGCGTTGCCGCATTCGCCCGCATGGTCAGGGAAGGTTTCGACGCACCAGTTGATCACGGCGGTATAGCATTCGCCCAGCGTGGTGATCGGACCGGCACTGGCGGGCACGGCGGTGGTGATGCTGAGGGCGGTGGCGGTGATGGCGATGTAACGGATCATTCTGAAAGTCCTTTGGTTGAAACAAAACCCACAATGGGCTCTCTTGTGTCGGGCGGCCCCGGCACACGGTTCAAACAAAGAGTCCCGCGCGGATCAGAGACGGCTGGGCGGGCGATCTTCTGACATCAACGCGGTCAGATCGCGGCCAGACATGGCCTCTTGTGCATAGCTGAACGTCCCTGCCCCCAGCACCTCTTGCGCGGCGCGCTGCAACCCGCCGAAAGCCGCGCGGGCAAACGAGCCGCCGACGCTGATCCGCCGCACCCCCGCCGCAGCCAGCTGAGCCACCGAATAGCGCGGACCTTGCAGGCCCATCACCACGTTGACCGGCTTGTCCACGGCGGCGCAGACGGCACGGATCGCTGCCAGATCGGGCAGACCCGGCGCATAGAGCACATCCGCCCCGGCCTTTGCGAAGGCCTGTAGCCGGGCGATGGTGTCGTCCAGATCGGGGCGGTCCCACAGGAAATTCTCGGCCCGCGCGGTCAGCAGGAACGGCAGGCCGCGCGCGGCCTCGGCGGCGGCATGGACCCGTTCAACGGCTTGCGACAGATCGTAGATCGGCGCGGCGGAATCGCCGGTGGCATCCTCGATCGAACCACCGACCAGCCCGACTTCCACAGCCAGCCGGATCGTTTCGGCACAGGTTTCGGGCGCGGGACCGAAGCCGTCCTCAAGATCGGCACTGACCGGCAGGTCGCAGGCGGCGACGATCTGGCGGGCGTTCTCCAGCAATTCCGTGCGGCTCAGCCCGGCGAACGAGTCGCGCCGGCCGACCGAAAACGCATAGCCCGCGCTGGTGGTCGCCAAGGCTTCGAACCCCAGATGGGCCAGCAACCGGGCCGACCCCGCATCCCACGGATTTGCCACGACAAACGCGCCATCGCGCGTGTGCAACGCCTGAAACGCCGCGAACTTTGCTGCCTGATCCATGGCTCTCTCCCGCGTGGCCTTTCGCGAAAGCCTAGCTCAGAAAGAACGTAAAGGGAACTCTCAGCCGCGCGCCGCCGCGCGTTCGCGCCACCAATCCTGCACCTGCAACGCCCAATACGTGCCCTGCGCGGCGATCAGCCCGGCAGGGCCACCGGCCCAGTCCAGCCCGTATTCGCCAAACAAGGCGATGCGATCCGATTCCCCCAACAGCTTTTCGCCCAGAACCGTGCCGCCGATCGCCGTGGTGTTCAGCCCGTGGCCGCCAAACCCGGTCACGTACCAGACCTTGGGGCCAAGCTTGCCGATCTGCGGCATGCGGTGGCGCGCATAGGCCATCAGCCCGCTCCACGCGCGTTCGGTCTTCAGGGGCGCGAGCTGCGGATATGCGCCCAGCATCTCGGCCCGCAGGGACTGCGTGATGCCGGGAACATTGGCAGCGCGGGTGGTGATCCGACCGCCCCACAGCAGCCGCTGGCCGTCCGCGACCAGCCGGTAATAGTCGCTGGCGCGGCGGTCGTCGCCGATGGCCATGCGGGTCTGGATGGCGGTTGCCAGCAGATCGGGTGCCGGTTCCGAGACCATCACATAGGTTGCAATCGGCAGGATCGCGCGGCGCAGGCGCGGCACCAGCGGGCCGGTGTAGCCGCCCATGGCAAAGATAACCCGCTCGGCCGTGACGCGACCCTGCAGGGTGCTGACGCTTTTGGCCGGCCCGTTCAGATCGGTGCCGATCACCGGGCTGTTCTCGAAGATCCGGCCACCCAGACGCTCGACCTCGGCCGCGATGCCGCGCAGGGTGTTGAGCGGGTGGATGTGGAACCCGCTGCGGTCTTCGATCCCATGGAGATACCGGGTAGAGCGTATGTGCGCCCCGATCGCCGTTCGGTCCAGATAGGGGCTGTCGGCGCCTGCTTCGGCCTGCAGGTCCGCCGCGCGGTCAAAACGGCGCAGGCGCAGGATGCCGGGCACCGGATCAGCCCCGGGGATCGCCAGATCGGCGATGGTCCGGCGCATGATGTCCACCCCTTCGACCGAGAGCGCCTGCAACGCCGCCGCGTGCTGTGTCCCGACGCGCTGTCGGATCGCCGCCGCACTGCTGGCAAACCCGTCCGACACAAAGCCGCCGTTGCGCCCTGACGCCCCGAACCCCACCGACTGCGAGTCGAGCACGACGACCCGCATACCGCCCCGCGCCAGCGTGAGCGCCGTGAACAGACCCGCGAATCCCGCGCCCACGATGACGCAATCGGCAGCAATATCGCCGTGCAAAAGCGGCCGGGTCCGGGTGTCAGCCAAGGTTCGGCTGTAGAACGTATCTGGATAAGAAAGCACGATGCCCTCGGGCTGAAATCAGCGCCAAGCTAGGCCAGCCGCGCGCGCCCTGCAATGGGTCAGTGCAGATGTTCACGCGGGGGAACCGGCCCCTGATTGGCAATCTCCAGTTCGGCTAAAAGGCGTCCTTGATCAAGATGTTCGACAAGTTTTTCCATGCCATGCAGACGCGCATAATTCTGCAGGTTTTCAAGCGTCCTGAACATCCACTCATGCGGCACCGCGCTGCTCCTTGTTACCTGAAGCAGAGCCTGAGACCACAGAGTTTAGAAAAGGTTTCGGACCGCTAAAATCGCGAACAAAAAGGGACCACCCCGAAGGGTGGTCCCTGACCGGACGTCTCTGCGAGGGTTCAGCGGCGGCCGGCTTCGAGCGCATCCTCGAAGGTGCGCAGCCCCGTGGTCGGTGCTTGCACCAGTACCGCCATGTTGCCCGGCTTATGCTGATTGCGCAACATCTTCACATGGGCTGCGGGAATATCCGCCCATGGGAACACCTCGGACATGCACGGATCGATGCGCCGCTCGAGCATCAGACGGTTCGCCGAGGACGCCTGCTTGAGATGCGCAAAATGCGAGCCCTGCAAACGCTTCTGGTGCATCCACATGTAACGGACGTCAAACGTGCAGTTGAACCCGCTGGTGCCCGCGCAGATCACCACCATGCCGCCCTTCTTGCACACCAGCGCCGAGACCGGGAAGGTCGCCTCGCCGGGATGCTCGAACACCATGTCGACGCTGACGCCCTTGCCGGTGATCTCCCAGATCGCCTTGCCGAACTTGCGCGCCTCTTTGAGCCACTCGTTGTATTCGGGCGTGTTGACCGTGGGTAGTTGCCCCCAGCACTTGAAATCCTTGCGGTTGATCACGCCCTTGGCGCCCAGCCCCATGACAAACTCGCGCTTGTCCTCGTCCGAGATCACCCCGACCGCATTCGCCCCCGCCGCGTTGATCAGCTGGATCGCGAAAGACCCCAACCCGCCCGACGCGCCCCAGACCAGCACGTTCTGGCCCGGTTTCAGCTCGTGCGGGTGATGCCCGAACAGCATGCGGTAGGCGGTGGCCAGCGTCAGCGTGTAGCAGGCGGCCTCTTCCCAGGTCAGGTGCTTGGGACGCGGCATCAGCTGCTGGGCCTGCACGCGGGTGAACTGCGCGAAGCTGCCGTCCGGCGTCTCATAGCCCCAGATGCGCTGGGTCGGTGAGAACATCGGATCGCCGCCGTTGCATTCCTCGTCGTCGCCATCATCCTGATTGCAGTGGATCACCACCTCGTCGCCGACTTTCCAGGTTTTCACCTTGTCGCCAACCGCCCAGACGATGCCCGAGGCATCCGAACCGGCGATGTGATAGGGCTGCTTGTGGCCATCGAACGGGCTGATCGGCACACCAAGCCCGGCCCAGACGCCGTTGTAGTTGACGCCCGCCGCCATCACCAGAACCAGCACCTCATAGCTGTCGATCTTCCAGGTATCGACAACCTCGACCTGAAACGACTTGTCCGGCTCGCCGTGACGCTCGCGGCGGATCGACCACGCGTACATTTTCGGCGGCACGTAGCCGAGCGGTGGCATTTCACCGATCTCGTAGAGGTCTTTTTCAGGTGCATCGTAGGGAACGATACCGGGGTTCACATCAAGCGCCATGAGTCACTCCTGATTCACTGTGCCGCAATGCAGAAACCATGCAGCAGTTGCAGCATGCATAGAATCGGTCGCGCAACAATGCAACCCCACAAACGTCAGTATTGAAACTTTATGTCTCAGTGACATCCGGGAGTGTCAGAGGCTCCAGCCCCTCGGACAGGTCAGCACCGGGTTCGGAAAGCCGTTGCTCAACCGATGCCGCGTAGTAGGCCAGCGCCGTCTCCTTGCCCGGCGCGATCCGCAACACCTCCGCGTCCTGCCGCAGGATCTTGTGGCGCTGCAGCGCCTCGGCAGCGAAGCGAACGGCCTCGACCACGGTGCCGCCGGGCAAATGCAACGTTGCACCCTTGGCGCGCGCTTCCTCGACCAGCGTGCTGACCCCGCTTTCCAGTTCCGGCAGGCTGGCGCTTCCGCCCAGCCGCGACAGCGCCGCAGCGGTCAACGGAACCGGCAGCAAGGGCACGGCGGCGCGGATACGGGTCATCAGTTCCTCGGCCAGCACCTCGGTGCTGCGCTCGGATCCGATATCGGTCTGGCCGGTCAGATGCGCGCGCAGCGACAGCGGCGTGCCATAGCAGACAGCGGCATGACCATAGGTGCTGGTACGGCGCAGCAGCTTCTGCCACAGAATCCAGAAGAACCACCCCGCCGCCTCACCCAGCCGCAGCCGGAACCGGCGGCTGCCGGTTGTGCCGGCCGCGATCAGCACCTCATCCTCAAGCACCCGGTCATAGTTCAGCGCGACGGGGACAAAAACGACGTCCTGTTCCGCGTCCGGCTCGAAGGCGCGCACGATGTAATGCAGCAAGCCCTTCTTGGCCGACCCGACCGCCCCGGTCAGGCTGAGCCCGCCTTCGGGGAACATCGCTTGCGTGACCCCCTCCTGCACCGACATCTGCACATAGCGCGCCAGCACCGCGCGGTAGAGCGTGCTGGAATAACGTCGCCGGATGAAATACGCACCCATCCCCCGGATCAGCGCCCTCAGCGGCCAGACCCGCGCCCATTCGCCCACGGCATAGCTGAGCGTCGAGCGATCCGCCGCCAGCCATGTCACCAGCACATAATCCATGTTGCTGCGGTGGTTCATGACGAAAACCACCGCCGACTTGGGGTCGATGTCGCGCAGCGTCTGCGCATCGCCCCGGCCCAAATGGACCTTGTAGAACAAGCGGCTAAGACCCCGCGCCACGCGGATGGCAAAGCCGAAATAGGTGGCGGTGGAGAAGCCCGGCACGATCTCGCGCGCATGGCGGCGCGCCATCTCGAAGGCGACGGAACGCGGGATACCCTGCTCGCGCGCATAGTCGGCGACGGCGGCCATCACCTGCGGGTCATAGACCAGCCGGATCACATTATCCTGCCGCCGCATCAGCTTGAACGGCTGGATCGGGCGTTCAAGCCGCTTGTTCAGCTCCTCGACCGCGCGCTCCATCCGGCGGCGCAGGAACCAGCGGACCGACGGGAACAGAAAGTGCGACAGAAACGCGACCGCTGCAAAGAGCAGGATCAGGCTGAGCAACCATAGCGGGATTTCAACACGTTGGAACATGGCGCGAGAGTGTCACCAAGCGGGGCCGGGGACAATCCACCGCGCACGCGACTTAGCGCAGCATGGGACCAAAGACGCGGGCCAAATAGTCGCGCCCGCCTTCAGGCACCGGCGTGCCATGCGCCATCACCACGCGCTCGGCGGGCCAGTCCAGCACCCGCCGCAACCCGGCGCGCGCCGGGTCGTTGCGCATCGCCAGGCGGAATTTGACCGGCACGCCGGGCTGCGGCCCGGTCATGCGGTCCAGCCGCGCGATCAGCGCGCGCCAGCCGTGATACCAGTCGGCGGGCATGTTTTGCAGCAGATCAGCGGTCAGGACCGTGGCGCTGGCAAGGTGAAAGAGCACCACCTCGGGCGCGATGGAATTGGGCACCAGCACGGCGTCAAGCTGACCGTCCCAGTGCGCGGGCATCTGGCCGGGCAGCTCGGCAGCGAAGGCCAGATCAGGCCGCTTGGCGCGCAGTTTCGGCGCAGCGTAGAGCGCGGCCTGCGGGAACGCCTCGGCCCAGTCGCCCAGAAACACATGATGCAACGCATTGGGTGCGACGATCGCCTCAACCGGCCCCAGCGCCGCGATCTCGGCGCGCAGGTCTGGATCGGCCTGCACCGGCGACCACAGCACCAGCCCGCCCGACCCCAAGCGCAACACCGCCATGCGAATTGGATAGCGAAAACCCAGCGCGGCAGTGATCGGCGTGCCGTCAGCCAACCAGAGACCGGGGGCAAAGGGGTGCAGTCGGGGCATCGCGCGGCCTTTCCTTTGCACCGACGCTAAAACCCCGCGCAAAGAAGGACAACAGCGGGTCTTCTCAGCATCCGGGTGCGACCCTACTTTTATAAGGCAGAGCGAAAGGACGCGGCCATGGCAGGCGGATGGGCAAAAGACGGCGCGGTGAACGAGCAGATCGAGGCGTCGATCAGCGACGAACTCGCCCGGCTGCGCGCACAAAAACGCCCGGCGGGTGAAAGCCGCACGCACTGCGTCGAATGCGAAGAGCCCATCCCCGAACCGCGCCGAATCGCGATCCCGGGCGTCACGCTCTGCATCGATTGCCAGACTGAGCGCGACGCAGCCTTCAAACCGCGCAGCGGCATCAACCGGCGCGGCAGCAAGGACAGCCAGCTGAAATGAGGATTATCCACGGCATCCCCCCGGACCAGATCGACACCGCCGCCGCCCTTTACTGGCAGGCCTTTGGCGGCAAGCTGGGGCGGCTGATGCGCCCTGAGGAAAAGGCGCTGCGTTTCTTCGCGCAGGTCATCGTGCCCGCGTTTGCGATCAGCGCCGTGGATGCAGACGGCCAGTTGCTGGGCCTCGCGGGCTTCAAAACCGATGCGGGCGGTCTGGTTGCGGGCGGTCTGGCGGATCTGGCGCGGGTCTATGGCTGGCCCGGCGCGCTCTGGCGCGGCCCCCTGTTGGCGCTGCTCGAACGCGAGCTGGAACCCGGCGTGTTGCAGATGGACGGCATTTGCGTCAGCGCGCAGGCGCGTGGTCAGGGTGTTGGCACAGCGTTGCTGGCTGCGATCAAGGAGAGGGCGGCGCAGCGCGGTGACCGGGTGGTGCGGCTGGATGTGATCAACACCAACCCCCGCGCCGAGGCGCTTTATCGCCGCGAGGGCTTTGCCCCGGTCTCGCGCGAGTCACTGGGGCCGTTTCGCTGGCTGTTCGGGTTCAGCTCGGCCCTGCGGATGGAATTTCCAGTCGCGGGTGCGGGCGCGCGCTGACCCCCGGCGACGCCGCGTTGCAGCAATTTCCGCCTTGACACGATCTTGCGTGTCCGGCATCCACTTGGCAAGAATATTGCGCAGTGGTTGCAGCAATCGGAGGCCAAGCATGACCCAGACCCCCAAGGACAAGCCCTGGCTGTTTCGCACCTATGCTGGCCACTCGACAGCGACGGCCTCGAACGAGCTGTACCGCACCAACCTGTCCAAGGGGCAGACCGGCCTCTCGGTCGCCTTCGACCTGCCCACCCAGACCGGCTATGACAGCGATCACGAACTGGCGCGCGGCGAGGTCGGCAAGGTCGGCGTGCCGGTCAGCCATCTGGGCGACATGCGCATGCTGTTCGATCAGATCCCGCTGGAACAGATGAACACCTCGATGACAATCAACGCGACAGCACCCTGGCTGCTGGCGCTCTATATCGCGGTGGCCGAGGAACAGGGCGCCGATGTCAGCCAGCTTCAAGGCACGGTGCAGAACGACATCATCAAGGAATACCTCTCGCGCGGGACGTATATCTGCCCGCCGAAACCGTCCTTGCGGATGATCACCGATGTCGCGGCCTACACGCGCGAACATCTGCCCAAATGGAACCCGATGAACGTGTGTTCCTACCATTTGCAAGAGGCCGGTGCGACGCCCGAACAGGAACTGGCCTTCGCGCTGGCGACGGCCTGCGCGGTGCTGGATGACCTGGAGGGCAAGGTTCCGGCCGAGCATTTCCCCGAGATGGTCGGCCGCATCAGCTTTTTCGTCAACGCCGGCATCCGCTTTGTCACCGAGCTGTGCAAGATGCGCGCCTTTACCGAGCTGTGGGACGAGCTGTGCCTTGAGCGCTACGGCGTCGAGGACGCCCGCTATCGCCGCTTCCGCTACGGCGTGCAGGTCAACTCGCTGGGCCTGACCGAGCAGCAACCCGAGAATAACGTCTACCGCATCCTGATCGAGGCGCTGGCCGTCACCCTGTCGAAAAACGCCCGCGCCCGCGCCGTGCAACTGCCCGCCTGGAACGAGGCGCTGGGCCTGCCGCGCAAATGGGATCAGCAATGGTCGCTCAGGATGCAGCAGATCCTCGCCTATGAGACGGACCTGTTGGAATACGGCGATCTGTTCGACGGCAACCCGGTGGTGGCCGCCAAGGTCGCCGCACTGAAAGACGGCGCGCGGGCCGAACTGGCACTGATCGACGGCATGGGCGGCGCGGTGCAGGCCATCGAGTATATGAAGGGCCGGCTGGTCGACGCCAATGCCGAGCGCATCGCGCGCATTGAGAGCAGCGAAACCACGGTCGTCGGGGTGAACCGCTTCACCACCACCGAACCCTCGCCCCTGACCACCGGCGACGGCGCGATCATGGTTGCCGATGCCCATGCCGAAGCCGACCAGATCGCCCGCCTCACCGCCTGGCGCAACACCCGCGATGAAGCGGCGGTGCAGGCCGCGCTGGCGGAGCTGCGCGCGGTCGCCGCCTCGGGTGCCAATGTGATGCCTGCGTCGATCAAAGCGGCCAAGGCGGGCGCGACCACCGGCGAATGGGGACTGGTGGTGCGCCAGGCCTTTGGCGAATACCGCGCCCCCACCGGCGTGTCGCGCAACCCGTCGAACCGCACCGAAGGGCTGCAAGAGATCCGCGCCGCCGTCGACGCGGTCAGCACCCAGCTGGGCCGCCGGTTGAAATTCGTCGTCGGCAAGCCGGGGCTGGACGGCCATTCCAACGGTGCCGAACAGATCGCCGCCCGCGCCCGCGATTGCGGCATGGACATCCACTACGAGGGCATCCGCCTGACCCCCGCCGAAATCGTCGCGGCGGCACTGGAACAAGAGGCGCATGTGGTCGGGCTGTCGATCCTCTCGGGCAGCCATGTCCCGCTTGTCGCTGAACTGATGGAGCGTATGCGCGCGGCCGATCTGGGCGATGTGCCGGTGGTCGTCGGCGGCATCATCCCCGAAAACGATGCCACCGCCCTGCGCGCCATGGGCGTCGCCGCCGTCTATACGCCCAAGGATTTCGAGCTGAACCGGATCATGATGGACATCGTCGGCCTCGTCGCCGACCACCCGGTGGCCGCGCAGTAAATAGGGGCCGGCGTCCGCGACAAACGGCGCAAAGGGGGCCTTGCCCCCTCTTCGGCGCTGCCGAATTCACCCCCCAGGATATTTAAGGACAGATGATGGGGCGTTTACGCTTTGTTAACTGTGCATCATCTGTCCACAAATATCCCGGGGGTGAATGGCCCGGAACGGGCCAGAGGGGCTGGCCCCCTCAACCGTACACAAGGGAACGAGCCCGCAGGGCTCTCCGCAGGGTCACCGGTCCGTTGTTTCCCTTGCCCTGAAAGCGTGCACCGCATAAACAGCTAAGGCTGAAAAATGGTTGGCCGGTACGGTTACCCCGGCCCCCGCATGGCGGGATTTAGTCGTTTCGAACCCCCAGCACCGACCCGATCCCGGGGGTGCTGTCGCGTCTGCGCTGCGTGCCCCTTCCTCTGCAAAGGAGCTGCAATGCAGTCCAGAAAAGTTATCCTACTCGCTCAGGTGTTCATCTCGGGCCTGATGGCCTTCTCGATGAGTGGCATCATGGGGTTCCTGCACACCGGCAACGCGCCCGATTTTATCAAGATCTGGCTCAGCGCGTTTATCACCGCCTGGCCGATTGCCTTTGTGCTGTCGCTGGGCGTCAGTCCGCTGGCCTTCTGGATGGCCGGGCGTTTGGCCAAACCCCGGCACCGCGCGCAGGGCTGACAGCAAAAAGGGCGCATCCCGCAGGATGCGCCCCGTTTCGTTCCGTCAAAGCCTTCAGGCTGCCGACGCGTCCACCAACTGGCTGGCCTCACTGGCCCGCGCGATCTCGATCCGGCGCGGTTTGAGCGCCTCGGGGATCTCGCGCACAAGGTCGATGTGCAGCATACCGTCGGCATGCGTCGCACCCGTCACGCGCACATGGTCGGCCAGATGGAAGCGGCGCTCGAACGCGCGGGTGGCGATGCCGCGATGCAGATAGCTGCGCTCGGCAGTGTCTTCGCCTTTGCGCCCGGCGACGGTCAGGCCGTTCTCTTTCATCTCGACGCTCAGCTCATCAGCCGCGAACCCGGCGACGGCGATCGAGATGCGGTAAGCGTTCTCATCGGTCTTTTCGATGTTGTAGGGCGGGTAGGTCGGCTGCACGGGTTCGGCAGCCAGAACACGGTCCATCAGATCGGCCATCTGGTCAAAACCGACCGAGGCACGAAACAGGGGGGTCCGGTCAAAAGCACGCATGGGAGTCATCCTTTGATAAGCGATGTCAGAGTGTTGCCCGCCGGTCTGCCGGCCGGGCGTCAAGATACCGAACCCCGTCTGGGCGTCCGGTATCCCTGATGTGGGAAGAGGTTTGCGGCGTTTCAAGAGGCCGCGATGCGCGCGTTACGGCCGCACGAACCGCGCCGTTTCCCGCGCACCCTGCGGGCCTTGCGCCGTGCCGCTGGCATCCAATGTGCCCTGCAGCGCGCGCACGCGGCGGTCCAGTTGCATGCCCAGCGACATCGGCGTGTCGCGCCCCTCGACGCGGGCCGAGATCAACGACACAATCCGCATCTCGCCCGCCTCTTCGGCAAAAACCGGCGCGCCCGAGGAACCGAAGTCGATGTCGCAGGTAAACACGGACACCCCGTCCGTGCGCTGGTCCAGCACATGGCAGCTTTGCTGGATCGACGGGCTTTCTGCGCGCTCACGCGCATAAGACACCACCGCGACCGACGTGCCCGCCGCCACAGGATGATTGCCAACGGCGAAGGGATGGATCGCGGTGGTGCGCACCGGGCGGTCCAGCTCCAGCACCGCGATATCCGAAGGCACATTGCCGATGGCCGCCCCCGCCGCAAAGTCGAACTCCGGCCAGATCGCCGCGCGCCGCACGCCGCGGATCGCCTCGGCCCGGCCGGTGCGCCAGCCCGCCAGAAACTCCAGTTGCGCATCCTCCAGCCGCGCGCCCGTACGCCGGTCAAACAGGCAATGCGCCGCCGTCAGCACCCGGTCCGGCGCGATCAGCGTCGCCGTGCAGAACCCCACACCCTGCATGTTGAGCCGCCCGACAGCCTCCCAACCCCGGCTCGCATCGGCAGTCTGCAACGGTTGCAAGCGGCTGTCCTGCTGCGCTGTCGCAGGCAAGGGGAGGAGCAGGGCAAGGGTCAGAACGAGGGTGCGCATACGAGGCAGGCTCTCCGGGATCAGCGCGAGACTGCAACGGGATGGTGGCTGAAATGCGGCAGAATAAGAAGGCGTTCGCCTGCTTGTTGCCTACCAGGATCGGCGGGATACGCCCTTCCTTTTTAGGACTCGGGATCCGCGGCAAGCGGATAGTTGGGGGTTCAGGTTTGTACCGCGCGCGGTGGGGTTTAACCCCGCCCCAAGGTAGGGTGGGGTTTAACCCCACCATCCCCCCCGGGTCACCGCAAACGCGGCACCGCGCCCTGCGCGCCCAGCGCCCTTGGCCTCACCCCACCCGTCGCCCAGTCCACCAGCTCTACCGTATGCACCACCGGCACCCCGGTGCCCGAGCCGATCTGCATCATGCAGCCGATGTTGCCGGCGGCGATCACGTCGGGGGCCTTGGCCTCCAGCGTCGCCACCTTGCGGCGCTTCAACTCGCCCGAGATTTCCGGTTGCAGCAGGTTATACGTCCCCGCCGACCCGCAACACAGATGCGCGTCCGCCGGCTCGACCACCTCGAACCCCAGCCGTTTCAGCAGCGCCTTGGGGGCGTCCTTGATCTGCTGGCCGTGCTGCAGCGAACACGCCGCGTGATAGGCGACGCGCAGGGGTTCGGGCGCGGCCCCCTCGGGTTTCAGCGCCGTCAGCACCTCGCTCACGTCCTTTGCCAGTCCCGCGATCACCGCCGCATCGGCGGCCAGCGGACCGTCGCGGAACATATGGCCGTAATCCTTGACCGTCGTGCCACAGCCTGAGGTGTTGATCACCACCGCATCCAGCCCCGCGCCCTGCACCTCGGCCATCCAGGCCTTGATGTTCTTCGCCGCCGCCACGTGGCTCTCATCCGTCTTGCCCATGTGATGCGTCAGCGCCCCGCAGCAGCCCGCGCCCTTGGCAACGACGACCTCGCAGCCCAACCGGGTCAGCACGCGGATTGTCGCGTCGTTGATGTCGGTGTTCAGCGCCCGTTGCGCGCAGCCGGTCATCAGCGCGACCCGCATCCGCCGCGCGCCCTGCGCCGCGAAGACCTGCGGCGCGTCGTTTCGGCTGACCGGCGGGATCACCCGTGGTGCCATCGCCAGCATCGCCTTGAGCCGCGCGTCGGGCATCAGAAAGGCGAAGGGCCGCCCGATCTTGGCCCCCAGCAGCGCCAGCCGGAACCGCGTCGGATGCGGCAGCACCTTGGCCAACACCCAGCGCAGGACGCGGTCGCCGAGGGGGCGCTTGTAGGTCTTCTCGATATGATCCCGGGCAATATCAACCAGATGCATGTAATGCACACCCGAGGGGCAGGTGGTCATGCACGACAGACAGCTCAGACAGCGGTCGATGTGCTTGACCGTCTTGGCGTCGGCAGGGCGACCCTGTTCCAGCATGTCCTTGATCAGATAGATCCGCCCGCGCGGGCTGTCCAATTCATCGCCCAAGACCTGATAGGTCGGGCAGGTCGCGGTGCAGAACCCGCAATGCACACAGGCGCGCAGCACCTCATTGGCGCGTTTGAGCGCCGGGGTTTGCAGCTGATCGGGCGTGAAGGTCGTCTGCATGGCTTACTCCATCAGCCCGGGGTTCAGGATGCCGCGCGGGTCGAATTTCGCCCGCAGTCCACGCGTCAGCGCCGCCACCGGCGCGTGTTCGGGTTGGAACGGGGCCAGCGCCCGCCGCGTATCGGCGCTGGCGCGCACCAGCGTCGCGTGGCCCTGAAACGCGCCCAGCGCGGCGCGCAAATCGGTGCCGACGGCAACCCGCAGCCAGACCAACCCGCCGCCCCAGTCGTAAAGCGCCTCGCCCCCCGCCTTGGCCACCAACCCCGGCGCGTCCGAGGGCTTTACCGACAACCGCCACACATCGCCGCCCCCACCATGAAACGGCACCACATCGCGCACCGAGACCCACAGCGGTTCACTTTCTTCGCGGTCCAGCACCCCCGGCGACCCAAACCGCGCCAGATGCCGCCCCAAGGCACCCGCGCGGTAAGTCACCGAACTTGCGAACCCCTCGACCCGCAGCACCGAACGCCCGTCGGGCAAATGCGCCGCGCCATTGACCTCGAACGGCGAGCCCAGCGCCGCTGCGAACATCGCGACAGCCTGCGCGCTGTCCAAACCATCAAACACCAGAGTCGCGGCGCTCGATGGCGCGGGCAGCAGCTTGAACGCTACCTCGCTCAGCACCCCCAACGTGCCCCAGCTCCCGGCCATCAGCTTGACCAGATCATAGCCGGTGACGTTCTTCATCACCCGCCCGCCGTTCTTGATCACCGCGCCCGTGCCATCGACGAACCGCACCCCGATCAGACTGTCGCGGCACGCCCCGGCCTGCACCCGACGCGGCCCGCTGGCATTGGCGGCGACCATCCCGCCCAGCGTCGGCTCACCGCCCTGCCCCAGCAACCCGCGATGATCCATCGGCTCGAACGGCAGGCGCTGCCCTTCGGCGGCCAGCGCCGCCTCGACCTCGGCCAGCGGCGTCCCCGCTTTCGCCACCAGCGTCAACGCGCCCGGCTCATAGAGCGTCACGCCCGACAATCCGCCCGTCTCCAACACCTCGCCCGCCACCGGCCGCCCGATGCCGCGCGTGCCGCCGCCGCGCACGACCAGCGGCCCCGCCGCGCCGCGCACCGCCTCTGCCAGCTCCGCCTCTGTTTGTGGACGCATCCGCCCCTCCCAGCCCGCCTTGGGCATCACCTTGTTTCAAATACGCACGGGGTTTCCCAAGGGGGCCGTGGCCCCCTTGGGCGAGGGGGTTTGGGGGGCGAGCAGCCCCCCAACCTCACCCGCGCCGCCCCTCCGACGCTGCCAGGGGAAACACCTTGGCCGGGTTCAGCAACCACGCCGGATCAAACACATCCTTGACCCGCATCTGCGCTTCAAGATCGGCGGGGGCAAACTGCACATTCATCAGATCGCGCTTTTCCACGCCCACCCCGTGCTCGCCGGTCAGACAGCCACCGACCTCGACACAGAGCTTGAGGATCTCGGCTCCCATCGCCTCGCAGGTCTCCAGATCGCCGGGTTTGTTGGCGTCAAACAGGATCAGCGGGTGCATGTTCCCGTCGCCCGCGTGAAACACATTCGCCACGTCCAGCCCGTATTGCTGGGACAGCTCACCGATCCGGCGCAGAACATGCGGCAATTCGCTGACCGGGATCGTGCCATCCAGACAGATATAGTCATTGATCTGCCCCATCGCGCCAAAGGCCGATTTGCGCCCCAGCCAGATCTTGCGCGATTCCTCTTCTGACTGGCTCTCGCGGAATTCGACCGGGTTGTGGCGCTGGGCGATCTGGCGGATCAGACCCAGTTGCTCGTCGATCTCGGCATCCGAACCCTCGACCTCGACAATCAGCAAGGCCTCGCAATCGGGGTAGCCCGCATGCGCGAAAGCCTCGGTCGCACGGATGCAGGGGCGGTCCATGAATTCGATGGCAACGGGCAGGATCCCGGCCTTGATGATGTCCGACACACAGGCCCCGGCCACCTCATTGGCGTCAAAACCGATCAGCACGGGGCGCGCGCCCTCGGGTTTGGGCAGGATGCGCAACGTCGCCTCGGTCACCACGCCGAGCTGCCCCTCGCTGCCACAAATGACGCCGAGCAGATCCAGCGCGCCAGCATCCATGAACGGCCCGCCAATGTCGACCACCGTGCCGTCCATCTGCACCAGCGTCACACCGAGCAGGTTGTTGGTCGTCACGCCGTATTTCAGACAATGCGCCCCCCCCGAGTTCATCGCGATATTCCCGGCAATGGCGCAGGCAAGCTGACTTGACGGATCGGGGGCATAGAAAAACCCGTCCGCCTCGACTGCGCCGGTAACGCTCAGATTGGTGCGCCCGGTCTGCACGCGGATGAAGCGGTTGGCATAGTCGGTTTCCAGCACGTCGCGCATCCGCGCCACACCCAGAATGACGCAATCCGCCGTTGGCAGCGCGCCCCCGGCCAGCGACGTCCCTGCCCCGCGCGGCACAACCGGCACGCCCGCCGCGTGGCAAATGCGCAGAACGGCAGCAACCTCGGCGGTGGTGGCGGGCAAAACAGCAGCCAGCGGCGGGCAGCGATAGGCGGTCAGGCCGTCGCATTCATAGGCCCGCGTCTCGGTCGGATCGACGATCACCGCTTCATCGGGCAACACCGCCCGCAGCTGCTCGAACAGGCGCGCACGCTGGGCGATGACATCGGCCCGGGGGACTGGCATCTGCATGACTGGGCACTCCTCGCCTTTATTGGTAAGAAAATGTCACCAATTGCGCCGAAAAGTCCAGCGCCAATCCCTTGGCCGCACAGCGCCTTGACACCCCGGTCGCAGCGTCGGACATCTTGAGCCTCACGAACAGGGACTGCCCATGACCCTCACGTCGTTGCTCTCGGTATTCAGCTGGCCCGACCTGCTGGCCCTGATCCTGATCGCCGCCACCTGGTTCGGCCTGCAGGCGCGGATCGAATCGACCAAGGCGAAAAAGCTTTCGGTGACCGTGCTGATGGCTGACTACCGGCGCGAATGGCTGCGCGAGTTCGTCACGCGGATGCCGCGGATGTATGACGCCTCGGTGCTCAGCAGCCTGCGGCAAAGCGCCAACTGGCTGGCCTCGACCACACTGCTGGCACTGGGCGGGCTGTTCGCGCTGATCGGCAATACCGAACGACTGGTCGGTGTGGCCGAGGATCTGGTGCTCACCGATCCGTCAGCGCGTATCCTCGAAGCGCGGCTGCTGCTGCCCGCGCTGTTTCTGAGCCACGCATTTCTCAAATTCCTGTGGTCAAACCGGCTGTTCGGCTATGCGCTGATCGTGATGTCGGCCGTGCCCAATGACGCCGACGACCCTGTCGCCTATCCCCGCGCCGCGCAGTCGGCCGAGATCAACATCCGCGCCGCCTTCAACTTCAACCGTGGCCTGCGCGCGACGTATTTCGCGTTGGCGTCGATGGCCTGGCTGCTGGGTCCCTGGGCATTGCTGTTGGCAAGCGCCGTGGTCAGCTGGCTGATCTGGTCGCGCGAATTCGCCTCGCACTCGCGCGCGGTGCTGCTCGACCCGCCGCCCAAGGTCTGAGGCCGCGCGGCGTGAGGGGTCGGAAAAGGGGGCCTTGCCCCCCTCTTGGCCTGACGGCCAATTCACCCCCCAGGATATTTAAGGACAGAAAATGGTCATGGTTAACAAAACCTGAACGCCGCATTTTCTGTCTCTAAATATCCCGGGGGAGTCGCGCCCCTGGGCGCGGCGGGGGGCTGGCCCCCCTACCCGGTCACCCGACCCAGCGCGCCGGGCAGAACCCGCGCAGGGCGTTGCCGATCCAGAGACGCACCAAAGGCAGATCGCCCGGCAGCAGCGTTTCCTCAGGCACAGCGAGCGAGGCGCGCAGGACGCCCGGCAGCAGACCGGCAGAGAGCGGCGGGGTGCGCAGGCCGTTGCCCCGATCAAAGAACAGCGTGCTGATGGATCCGTCGCAAACCTCACCGCGTTCATTGAGCAGGATCACTTCGTCAATCCCCTCTGGGAGCTCCGCGCGGGCGCGGTCATACGCGGCGCGGCGGGTGGATTTCACGCGCAGCCAAGGATCGGTGGAGGTCAGGCGCTCGCGAGAGAGAGCGAGACGCCAGACATCTTTCATTGGTGACAACGGGCCGGATTCCAGCGCAACCGTGCCCCCGGCATCCAGCGTCAGACGCAGGCGGGCGGGGTGTGCTGGCCCCTTCAGCACAAACGCGGGACAACTCCAGCCCAACGCCTGCGCCCCCGCCAGAAGCCGCGCGCGGTGCAGCGATTCCAGCGCCACGCCCGATCCGTCCCACAGCATCGTTTCGATCAGCTTAAGACCGGGTTCATCGGCCCCGCGAAGGCGGCTTTCCATAGCGCTTCCTCCCATTCCCCTTGCGGTGTGGAATCGGAGACAACCCCGCCGCCAACATTGAACACCACCGATCCGTCCGCTGACAGCGACAGCGTACGGATCGCCACGCTCCATTCCTGATCCCCGTCCGGCGCGGCCCAGCCAATCGCCCCGCAATAGGCCCCGCGTGGCTGCGCTTCGATCTCGCGGATGATCTGCATCGCGCGGATCTTGGGCGCACCGGTGATCGAGCCGCAGGGGAACAGCGCCTGCATGACCTCGGGCAGACCCACTCCCGGCAAGAGCCGTCCCTGAATGGTCGAGGACATCTGATGCACCGTGGCAAAGCTGTCGATGGCGTAAAGCTCGGGCACCCGGACCGACCCCACCGCGCTGATCCGCGCGATGTCGTTGCGCAGAAGATCGACGATCATCAGGTTCTCGGCGCGGTCCTTGGGGCTGCTTTGCAACGCCTGCGCCAGCCGCGCATCCTCGACCGGATCGGTTGAGCGCGGGCGGGTGCCCTTCATCGGGCGGCTTTCGATCAGCCCGTCGCGGATGCGAAAGAACAGCTCGGGACTGCGCGAGACCACAACCGGCCCCTCTCCCAGATCGACCAGCGCGCCGAATCCAACCGCCTGCCGGTCGCGCAACGCGGCGTAAAGCCCCGCAGCGGTGCCGGTTTCCAGCCGGGTCTGCAGCGGGAAGGTCAGGTTGATCTGATAGCAATCGCCCGCCGCTATATAGTCCAGCACCCGGCCGATCGCGCGGTCATAAGCGGCTTGCGTCAGCGCCGGTCGGATCGGGCCGAGCCTGCCGTCGGCCCGCATCGGCGCCACCGCTGCCGGCCCCTCATACACGCCCAGTTGCACCAGCGGCCCCGGCCGGTCTTGTGGCATCAGCGGCAACAGGCGCGGTTCCAGCGCATAGCCCGCCTCATAGGCCAGCATCCCGGCCACCCACAGCCCGCGCCGCCGCGCCGCTTCGGCCGCGGCGAGAACCGGCATCACCTCATCCGCCGTCCGGGCGGTCAACAGCTGCTGCGCACCCTTGAAAAGAGCGGGTTGCCCGTAGGGGCCGTGTTCGATCAGGATCATTGCCGGTTTCCGCCATCTGCGCCGCCCCGTAACACGGCGACAGGCCGGGTGACAGAGCCGCGCGGCCGCCCCCGTTTCAAAGCGCTGAAAGCGGGGTTGCGAAGCGCCGTTCGAGGCCCTAAACCCTGCGCAATTTGCTAACAGCACGAATCCGCAGGCCCGGGCTCTTTGTCCCGCGCGCTGCCTTGGAAGGGGCCGAGATATGCCGAAAAGAACCGATATCAAATCGATCATGATCATCGGCGCCGGCCCCATTGTGATCGGTCAGGCCTGCGAGTTTGACTACTCGGGTGCCCAAGCCTGCAAGGCGCTGCGCGAAGAAGGCTACCGGGTCATTCTGGTCAACTCGAACCCCGCGACGATCATGACCGATCCGCAACTGGCCGATGCCACCTATATCGAGCCGATCACCCCCGAAGTCGTCGCCAAGATCATCGAGGCCGAGCGCCCCGACGCCCTGCTGCCGACGATGGGCGGGCAGACCGGTCTGAACACCGCGCTGGCACTGGCCGACATGGGGGTGCTGGAGAAATTCGGCGTGCAGCTGATCGGCGCGAACCGCGAGGCCATCGAAATGGCCGAGGATCGCAAGCTGTTCCGCGAGGCGATGGACCGGATCGGGCTGGAAAACCCCAAGGCGACGATCATCGCCGCGCCCAAGAAGCCCAACGGCAAATACGACATCGCCGCCGGTGTAGCCGAAGCGATGGTGGCGATCGAATACGTTGGCCTGCCTGCGATCATCCGCCCGGCGTTTACCCTTGGCGGCACCGGCGGCGGCGTTGCGTATAACCGCGACGACTATGAGGCCATCGTGCGCTCGGGTCTGGAAGCCAGCCCGATGGCGCAGGTGCTGATTGATGAAAGCCTGCTGGGCTGGAAAGAATTCGAGATGGAAGTGGTCCGCGACAAAGCGGATAACGCCATCATCGTCTGCGCGATCGAGAACATCGACCCGATGGGCGTGCACACCGGTGACTCCATCACCGTTGCCCCGGCGCTGACCCTGACGGACAAGGAATACCAGATCATGCGCAACGGCTCGATCGCCGTGCTGCGTGAGATCGGCGTGGAAACCGGCGGGTCCAACGTGCAATGGGCGATCAACCCGGCCGACGGGCGCATGGTGGTCATCGAGATGAATCCGCGCGTGTCGCGGTCCTCGGCGCTGGCGTCCAAGGCGACGGGCTTCCCGATTGCCAAGATCGCGGCGAAACTGGCCGTGGGCTATACGCTCGATGAGCTGGACAACGACATCACCAAGGTCACGCCCGCCAGCTTCGAGCCGACCATCGACTATGTCGTCACCAAGATCCCGCGCTTTGCCTTCGAGAAATTCCCCGGATCCAAGCCCGAGCTGACCACCGCGATGAAATCGGTGGGCGAAGCCATGGCGATTGGCCGCACGATCCACGAATCGCTGCAAAAGGCGCTGGCCTCGCTGGAAACCGGGCTGAACGGCTTTGACGAAATCGCCATCCCCGGCGCGCCCGACAAGGCGGCGATCTTCAAGGCACTGTCCGAGCAGACCCCCGACCGGCTGCGTGTCATCGCGCAGGCGATGCGCCACGGGCTGAGCGACGCCGACATCAATCAGGTCACCTCGTTCGATCCGTGGTTCCTGGCCCGCATCCGCGAAATCATCGACGCCGAGGCGCAGGTCCGCGCCACTGGCTTGCCGCAGGATGCCAAGGGCATGCGCGCGCTCAAGGTGCTGGGCTTCACCGACGCCCGCCTTGCCGCGCTGACGGACACCACCGAGACCGAAGTGCGCCGCGTCCGCCTGAGCGCGGGCGTCAATGCCGTGTTCAAACGCATCGACACCTGCGCCGCCGAATTCGAGGCGCAGACCCCCTACATGTATTCGACCTACGAGCAGCCCGCGATGGGCGACGTCGAATGCGAAGCGCGCCCCTCGGCTGCCAAAAAGGTCGTCATTCTGGGCGGCGGGCCGAACCGGATCGGTCAGGGGATCGAATTCGACTATTGCTGCTGTCACGCCTGCTATGCGCTGACCGAGGCGGGCTATGAAACCATCATGGTCAACTGCAACCCCGAAACCGTGTCGACCGACTATGACACCTCGGACCGGCTGTATTTCGAGCCGCTGACGCTGGAGCATGTGCTGGAAATCCTGCGCGTCGAGCAGTCGAACGGCACGCTGCACGGGGTCATCGTGCAGTTCGGCGGCCAGACGCCGCTGAAACTGGCCAACGCCCTGCATGACGAAGGCATTCCGATCCTTGGCACCAGCCCTGACGCCATCGATCTGGCCGAAGACCGCGAGCGCTTTCAGCAGCTGCTGCAAAAGCTGGATCTGAAGCAGCCGATCAACGGCATCGCCTCGACCGACGATCAGGCGATTGCGATTGCCGAGCGTATCGGCTTCCCGCTGGTGATCCGCCCGTCCTATGTGCTGGGCGGTCGCGCGATGGAAATCGTGCGCGATATGGACCATCTGCGGCGCTACATCACCAACGCCGTGACCGTCTCGGGCAAGAACCCGGTGCTTCTGGACAGCTATCTGTCGGGCGCCATCGAGGTCGATGTCGATGCGCTGAGCGATGGCAAGACCGTGCATGTCGCGGGCATCATGGAGCATATCGAAGAGGCAGGCGTGCACTCGGGCGACAGCGCCTGCTGCCTGCCGCCGCACTCGCTGTCGGCCGAAACGGTGGCCGAACTGAAGGTGCAGACCGAAAAGATGGCGCTGGCACTGGGTGTCGTCGGCCTGATGAACGTGCAGTTCGCGATCAAGGACGGCGAGATCTACGTGCTCGAGGTCAACCCGCGCGCCAGCCGTACCGTGCCGTTTGTTGCCAAGGCGACCGACAGCGCGATTGCCTCGATCGCGGCGCGCCTGATGGCCGGTGAGCCGATGGCCAACTTCCCGATGCGCGCCGCCTATCCGGCGGGTGTCGGTCCCGACAGCCCGCTGCCGCTGGCCGATCCCAACACGCTGGCCGATCCGATCACGCCGTGGTTCTCGGTCAAGGAAGCCGTGCTGCCCTTCGCCCGCTTCCCCGGCGTCGACACGCTGCTGGGCCCCGAAATGCGCTCGACCGGTGAAGTCATGGGCTGGGACCGTTCCTTCCCGCTGGCCTTCCTCAAGGCCCAGATGGGCGCGGGCACCATCCTGCCCGAAGAGGGCCGGGTGTTCGTCTCGGTGCGCGACGGCGACAAGACCGACGCGCTGGCCGGCGCGCTGCGCGATCTGGCGGGCATGGGCTTTGAGCTGGTCGCCACGGGGGGCACGGCGGCATGGCTGGCCGCCGAAGGCGTCGCCACCACGCGCGTCGCCAAGGTCTATGAAGGCCGCCCGAACATCGTTGACCGGCTGAAGAACGGCGACATCGCGCTGGTGTTCAACACCACCGAGGGCGCGCAGGCCGTTGCCGACAGCCGCGACATCCGCCGCGTCGCGCTGATGGACAAGATCCCGTATTTCACCACCGCCGCAGGGTCGATTGCGGCCACGCAGGCGATGATGGCCCGGCGTGAAGGCTACGGCGTGCGCACCCTGCAGGGCTGATCCCGCCCCCGAAGAACCCGACGCGCCGCGAGAGCCCCTCTCGCGGCGCGTTGCGTTTGAGGGCCGGGCTATCGGCAGGGCCGGTCAGGCGGGATGTATCGGCCAGTGCGTCGCCAGATCGGCCAGACCCGCGCGGATCAGAGCCTCCAGCGCCGCGCAATCCACCTTGGCCAGCGCGGTCAGGTAGAGGCAGGATTTCCCCAGCTTATGCGGCCCCAGCCGCGCCAGGATCGGGCCGAAATCGGCGTAGCCGGGCAGGATGTACAGCACCAGCTGCGCCTTGCGCGGGCTGAAACCGGTGGCGAGAAAACTGCCGGAATGCCCGCTGGCATAGCGGTAGTCATAGCGCCCGTAGCCGACGATTGCCGGCCCCCACATCTGGGGCTCGAACCCGGTGGCGCGCCGAAACAGCGCGTCCAGCTGCCGCCCCTCGTCCCGGCGGCGGGCAGGTTCGACGACGCTTAGAAACGTCTCGACGCTGGCACCGGTGGGGCGGGTAACGGGTTCGGACATGGCGCGCCTCCTGACACCGCAGTGTGCCAGCGCGCGGCCATGACGGCAATCGCGGCGCTTCGGGCTTGGGTCACGCGTAAGGTGGGGTTAAACCCCACCTTACGCCGCACGCCCGGGGGGGCAGACACCGTAGGGTGGGGTTTCACCCCACCCCGACCCGATCCGCCCGCTTAGCTCTCCTGCCGCAGCAGGTCGGTGATCAGGACGTCCTGCACCGCATCGCCAAGCTCTGCCCGCGCCGCTTCGCGCAGCGTCCGGCGGAGCGCCAGCAGCGCCTCGCCCGAGGTGAAGATGCCATCGAACCCGCCGATATTGGCGTGATCGAACAGCAGTTGCAGCAGGACCGCCCTGAGTCGCGGCTCGTTGTCGGCCAGGCTGAACGTGTTGCCCACCGACAGCTCCAGCGCCAGCCCGATCACCACCATCGCATGCACCTGACCGTCCGCGATCACCGGCACGACGAACTGGTTGGGCAGACGCACGGTTTCCGTAGGGCCGCTGGACGGGGCGTAATGGCTGGGCGTATCGCCGTGGCCAGTGTCCTCTCCATGCCCCGCCTCCGCGCCAGGCACGGCTTCAGCCCCATGCCCGGCATCCGCCATCTCGCCATGGTCCTCGGCGGCGGGCTTCAAGAAGATCCCGGCCCCGACCCCGGCCCCCAGACCGACCAGCAGCAACAGAACGGGCAGCAATTTGCGTATCATAACGCCTCCTTAGAACGGCAGCACGATGTCAGCGATCTGCTGGCCATAGCGCGGTTGCTGCATCTGGCTGATCTGCCCGCGCCCGCCATAGCTGATGCGCGCGCCTGCGATGCGGTCATAGGCGATGTCGTTGCGGCGCGAGATATCCTCGGGCCGGATGTAGCCGGTGACGATCAGCTCGCGCAGCTCGTTGTTCACGCGGACCTCCTGACTGCCCTCGATGCGCAGCACGCCGTTGGGCAGTGTCTCGATGATCGTGGTCGCCACGCGCAGGGTCAGCCGTTCATTGCGGCTGACCGTGCCCTGTCCCTGAAAACTGGAAGCGGAATCCATCGACACCGCATCGGCCATGCTGGCCCCGGTTGGCAGGCGTTCGTCAATCGCCTGCGGCAAGCCAAAGAGCTGCGGCACCCCCATGCTTTGCGAGCCGGAGCGCCCCCGCGAGGTCGAGTTGGAAATCTGCGCGGAATCGTTGATCTCGATCACCACGGTCAGAATATCCCCGGCCCCGCGCGCCCGCCGGTCACCAAACAGCGAGCGCTGGCTGGACGACCAGAGCGAGGCCGTATCGACCACGCTGCGCCGCTCGGTCACCTCGGGCAGCGGCACGTTATAGAGCGCGTGATGCTCAAGATTGGGGTCGAGCGGGGCAAAGTCGGGCGGGCTGCCCACCGAAGCCAGATCGGTGCAGGCGGCGAGCGGCAGGATCAGCAGAAGGCGTCGCATGGATCGTCCTTTCAGGGCACGCTCACCAGCGCCGGGCCGACAATCGTGCCGGAAACCGTGCTGCGTGACGCAAGGTTCATGATGCGGACCGCGTCGCCCTCGGCGCCCCGGCCCAGCGCGCGGCCATCGGCGCGGATCAGCAGGCCGCCCTGCTGGAAAACCAGCGTGACCAGCTGGTTCCGCTCGACCATCGCGGGCGGGCCAAGGCTGGCCAGCGGGATCGGGCGGCCGGCGTAAAGCGTGACACGCGCTTCAAGGCCGATCACGTCGCCGGGGTTAGAGGCCGTGCCGACCGGGGCCGGGTCGGGCTGAAAGATGATGTCGCCCGGTCCGAGCTGCGCGCCGGCCCTGAGCGTGCGCGCCGCCAGCAGAACATCGGCCTGCGCCGGGGCGGCCAGCAGCAAAAGCAGCGCCAGGCGGATCATCAGCGCACCTGCGTGGTGGCGGCGAGCATCTGGTCAGCGGCGGTGATCACCTTGGCGTTCAGCTCGTAGCCGCGCTGGGCCTTGATCATCTCGGTCAACTCGCGCACCGGATCGACCGAGCTTTCCTCAAGATACCCCTGCCGCACCGTGCCCAGCCCGTCCTCACCGGGGGCCGATTGCACCGGCGGGCCCGAGGCTTCGGTCTCGACAAACAGGTTCGAGCCCAGCGCTTCCAGCCCGCGTTCGTTGGTGAAACCGGTGAGCACCATCTGGCCCAGCCGCTCGGGCTGCACCCGGTCGGCAAAATAGGCGTAAACCTCGCCCTGCGCGTTGATCGAGATTTGCCGCGCATCGACGGGAATGGTGATGCCGGGCGCGACCGCGTACCCGTCCGAGGTGACGATCAGCCCCTCGCCCGTCCGCTTCAGCCCGCCATCGCGGGTATAGGCCGAGCGGCCATCGGGCAGCGTGACCTCGAACCAGCCGCGCCCCTCGATCGCCAGATCCAGATCGCCGCCGGTCGCGCTGAGCACCCCCTGCTGGACCTGCATCGCCACCGCCGAGGGCCGCGCGCCAAGGCCAAGCTGCACACCGGTCGGCACCAAGGTGCCATCCGAGGCCGAGATGGTCCCGGCGCGGGTGTGCTGCTGATAATGCAGGTCGGCGAATTCGGCGCGGCGGGCGTTGTAGCCGGTGGTCGACATGTTGGCGAGGTTGTTCGCCACGGTATCGACCCGCATCTGCTGGGCGCTCATGCCGGTGGCGGCAATCTGTAGGGCACGCATGGAACTCTCCTATTTACCAAGGGTCTGGACGACGGCGCGGATGCGTTCATCTTCGCGGTCGAGGAATTTCTGACCGATCTCATAGGCGCGCTGGACCTCGATCATGCGGGCCATTTCCGTGATCGCGTTGACGTTGGAGTCCTCCAGAAACCCCTGCAGGATCACCGGAAACGCAACCGGGACCGTCGCGCCCGTCGCCTCGTGCAGCACACCGGTTTCGCGGCGCAGTTCCGAAGGGTCTTCGGGCAGGACCAGCCCGATCTGGGCCAGCGGCTGGCCATCCGCGCTGATCGTGCCGTCGCGGGCGATGGAAATCTGCGCGGCCTCGGGCGGGATGAACACCGCAGCGCCGCCGATATCGAGCAGCGCGTGGCCATCCGGCGTGACCAGTTCGCCGTTCTGGTTGGGGGTGAAATGCCCGGCGCGGGTCAGGCGTTCGCCCTCCGGGGTCTGGATGGTGAAAAAGCCCTCACCCTCGATCCCCAGATCCAGCGGCGAGCCGGTCATGGTGAGAGGTCCCTGCGTCAGATAGGTCTGATGCGCCCGGGCGGCGGCCATCGAGAGCGATTCCTCCTGATGGTCCAGATCGGCCACGTATTCGGAAAACAGCAGTCCCTCGCGCCGGAAGCCGGTGGTGGACAGGTTGGCGATGTTATGCGCGATCATCTGGATTTCGCGCAGCAGCCCGGACTGGCGGGCAAGCTGGGTGTAACCGGCGTTATCCATGGCTCAGCCCCCCGCCACGATGGGAATGACCTGCCCGCGAAAGAAATCGACCAGCATGGCGGTCATCGCGCTCATCGAGACCCAGAAGACGATCAGCATCGCCAGAATCTTGGGCACGAAGGTCAGGGTCATTTCCTGCACCGAGGTGAGGGCCTGAAACAGACCCACCGTCAGGCCGGCCACCAGCGCGATACCCAGCAGCGGGGCGGACATCGCAACGGCAACCCACAGGCCCTGTCGCAGGATGTCGAAAAAGGCGATCTCGGTCATTGGCCAGCCCCCGCTGTCAGACGGGCGGCCATCACACGGGCATCCGCAGGATTTCGAGATAGGCCTCGACCACCTTGTCGCGCACGGCCACAGCGGTCTCGACCGCCATCTGCGCCTCGCTCAACGCCGAGACCAGCGCATGCGGATCGGCATTGCCGGTCATCGTCTGCTGAGCCGTCGCCTCGGCGTTCTGCAGCACCTGTGTGAAGTTTTCGGCCAGACGGCCTGCGGTGCTGGCCGGGCCGCCCTCGGCTTCAGGATCGGGGGATGTGAGGGGTCGTGCCGCGCCGTAGGAACGGGCGGCCGCATTGGCAGAGACTTGCATCAGGATTCTCCTTATCTGCGCAGAAGGCCGATCAGGCTTTGCGACATCTGCCGCGCCTGATCGAACATCCGCAGGTTGGCCTCATAGGAACGCTGCGCTTCGCGCGCGTCGGCGATTTCGACCATCAGATCGACATTCGATCCATCGTAATGGCCGCTCTCATCGGCCAGGATATGGCCGGGGTCGTAGATCTGCGTCAGCTCGCTGCGATCCAGTTGCAGCGGGCCGGTTTCAACCCCGCTGCGCTGCCCCATCCGCTCGCCGGGCAGCGCCGCCTCCTGAAAGGCAATGTATTTGCGGTGATAGCCGGGGGTATCGGCGTTCGCGATATTCTCGGACACATGGCGCAGGCGCATCGCCTGAGCCTGCATGCCGGTTGCCGACAGCATCAGCGTATTGCCAAGGGTGTTGGTCATGCTCACCGCCCGATCGCGGCGCGAATCAGATCGCGCGTCATGGAATAAATGCCCAGCGCGGTTTCGTGCTGTTGCCGGGCCTCGACCGCGCGCATCATCTCGAACTCTACCGACACCGTGTTGCCGTCGGGCGATGCTGTGGCCGGGTGCTCATCCGTGCGGATCAGATCGCGCCCCTCTGCCCGGCCGGACTGGCTGGCTTGCCAGTAGTCGGCAAAGGACACGGCATCGCGAGAGCGATAGCCGGGCGTGTTGGCATTGGCCACGTTCTGCGCGATCGCCTGTTGGCGGGTCGAGGCGTGGGTCGCATAGGCCTGCGCCATGCGCAGGATCTCCAGGCTGTGGAACATGGGATTCTCCCGTTGCTGGTCTACACGAAGGATTAAGGCTGATCTCGTTTAGAAACCGTAATCGAGCGTCACCAAGACGCGCGTTGCACCAGGAGGCCCCATGTCCGTGTTCGATTCCCTGCTGGCCGAGATGGCCACCGTCCGCCCCGTGCGCCATTTCGGCCGCATCCACGCCATGCAAGGCGCGACGCTGCTGGTGCATGGCCTGTCCAAACGCGCGCGGCTGGGTGACCGGGTGCAGATCGATCCGGCGCAGGGCGCGCTGATCGGCGGTGAGATCCTTGCCCTGACCCGCGACGGCGCCGAAGTCTTGCCAGAGGCGGCGACCGAAGGGCTGGCGATCGGCGACCGGGTCGAGCATCTGGGCCGCAACGGCGTCGCGCCCGATAACAGCTGGATCGGGCGCGTCATCGACCCGTATGGCGAGCCCCTGGACGGCCGCCCGCTGGCGCTCGGGCCGGTCAACCGCAGCCTGCGGCAAGCGCCCCCTCACCCGCGCGGCGCAAGCGGCTGGGCGGGCGGCTGTCCACGGGGCTTGATGCGTTCAACACGATGCTGCCGCTGGTGCGGGGGCAGCGCGTGGGGCTGTTCGCCGGGTCAGGCGTGGGCAAGACGATGCTGCTGGGCCAGCTGGCGCGCGGGATCGAGGCCGATGTGGTGGTGCTGGCGCTGGTGGGCGAACGCGGGCGAGAGCTGCGCGACTTCGTGGAAGATGTGCTGGGTGTTGAAGGGCTTGCACGCTCGGTCGTGGTCAGCGCCACCTCGGACCTGTCGCCGCTGGCCCGCCGTCGCGCGGCCCTCACGGCGATGACCGTGGCCGAACATTTCCGCGATGAGGGCAAGCATGTGCTGCTGCTGTGCGATTCCGTCACCCGCTTCGCCGAGGCACACCGCGAGATCGCGCTGTCCGCCGGCGAGCAACCCTCGCTGCGCGGTTTCCCCCCGTCGACCGCGCATCAGATCATGGCGCTGGCCGAACGCGCCGGCCCCGGCGAAGAGGCGCAGGGCGACATCACGGCGGTCTTTACCGTGCTGGTCCCGGGTTCGGATATGGACGAACCCGTGGCCGATATCCTGCGCGGCGTGCTGGACGGCCACGTCATTCTGGACCGCACGATTGCCGAACGCGGGCGCTTTCCGGCGATTGACCTGATGCGATCCGTCTCACGCAGCCTGCCTGCCGCTGCCTCGCCCGGCGAGAACGCCCAGATCGCCGAGGCCCGCCGCCTGATCGGCGCGTGGGAGCGGGCCGAGATGATGGTGCAAGCCGGGCTTTACGCCCAGGGGTCGGACCCGCTGACCGACCGGGCGATCAAGCTCTGGCCCAAACTGGACGGGTTTCTGGCCGGTCAGGCGGCCAAATCCAACGCCGACAGCTTCGCCCGGCTGCGCAAGGCGCTGGAAGGGTAAGCCCGCAGCCCTGGTGATCCGCGCGTTTTGCCCTATGTGAAGGGCAAGACGCCGACCAACCCTGCGTGGCACGATTTGCAGCAGCGGCGCGCAACCGAAAACCATTTGTGCGCAGACAGCGTTGCCTGTATCCGGGCCGCGCGCGCTGGACGGCGCTCTGACCCCTGGCCAACGGGAGGGCCCGAGATGCTGCAAACCCCCTATTACCTGATCGACAAATCCCGGCTGCTGCCGAACATGGAAAAGATCGCCTGGCTGCGCGAAGCCTCGGGCGTGAAATCCCTGCTGGCGCTGAAATGCTTCGCGACATGGTCGGTGTTCGATTTCATGAGCCAGTACATGGACGGCACCACCAGCTCGTCGCTCTATGAGGTCCGTCTGGGGCGCGAGAAGTTCGGCAAGGAAACCCACGCCTATTCCGTGGCCTATGCCGACAACGAGATCGACGAGGTGCTGTCGCATTCCGACAAGATCATCTTCAACACCATCGGCCAGCTGACCCGGTTCGAGGCGCAAAGCGCCGGGCACAAACGCGGGCTGCGGGTCAATCCCGGTGTCTCGACCTCCAGCTTCGATCTGGCCGACCCGGCGCGACCCTTCTCGCGGCTGGGCGAGCATGACCCCGAAAAGATCGCGCAGGTCGCCGACAAGATCAGCGGTTTCATGTTCCACAACAACTGCGAGAACGCCGATTTCGAGCGCTTCGACGCCATGCTCTCGCTGATCGAGCAGCGATTCGGCTTCCTGATCCGCTCGATGGAGTGGATCAGTCTGGGCGGCGGTGTGCATTTCACCGGCGAGGGCTATCCGCTCGACCGGCTGGCCGACCGGCTGAAACGCTTTGCCGACCAGAACGGCGTGCAGGTCTATCTGGAGCCGGGCGAAGCCTCGATCACCAAGGCGGCAACGCTGGAGGTGACGGTGCTGGACACGCTGCACAACGGCAAGAATCTGGCGATTGTCGACAGCTCGATCGAAGCGCATATGCTGGACCTGCTGATCTACCGCGAACAGGCCAAGGTCACCCCGAACGCGGGCGATCACGAATGGATGGTCTGCGGCAAGTCCTGTCTGGCGGGCGATATTTTCGGCGAGTTCCGCTTCCCCGAGGCCCTGAAAGCCGGGGACCGTTTGTCGATTCAAGACGCTGCCGGTTACACAATGGTCAAAAAGAACTGGTTCAACGGCGTGAAGATGCCGGCGATTGCGGTGCGTGAACTGGACGGAACCGTCCGGCAGGTCCGCGATTTCGGCTATGAGGATTTCGCGGCAGCCCTGTCGTGAACACAGACACCAAACCCAAGGAGGTGCATGGGCGCATGAAACGCAACGTACTGATCATCGGAGCCGGGGGCGTCGCCCAGGTCGTCGCGCATAAATGCGCGCAGAACAACGACATTCTGGGCGAGATCCATATCGCCAGCCGGACCCTTTCGAAATGCGAGGCGATCATTGCCTCGGTCCACGAGAAGGGCGCGATGAAGGTCGAGGGCGTGCTGCAACCCCATGCGTTGAACGCGCGCGATTCGGCGGCCGTGGTTGCCCTGATCCGCGAGACGGGGGCGGAAATCGTCATCAACGTCGCTCAAGTTTTCGTGAACATGCCGGTGCTCGAAGCCTGCATCGAGGCGGGCGTGGCCTATATGGACACCGCGATCCACGAAGAGCCCGACCAGATCTGCGAAACCCCGCCCTGGTACGGCAACTACGAATGGAAACGCCGCGCCGCCTGTGCCGAAAAGGGCGTGACGGCGATTCTGGGCGTGGGGTTTGACCCGGGCGTGGTGAACGCGTTTGCGCGCTTTGGCATCGACGAATTCGTGCCGCAGGTCGAGTCGATCGACATCGTCGACATCAACGCCGGCTCGCACGGGCGCTGGTTCTCGACCAATTTCGACCCCGAGATCAACTTCCGCGAATTCACCGGCACGGTGTATTCCTGGCAGAAGGGCGCGTGGCAGGAGAACACCATGTTCGAGGTCGGGCGCGAGTGGGATCTGCCGGTGGTGGGCACCCAGAAAGCCTATATGACCGGGCATGACGAGGTACACTCGCTGGCCACCAACTACCCGCAGGCGGATGTGCGCTTCTGGATGGGGTTTGGCGATCACTACATCAACGTGTTCACCGTGTTGAAAAATCTGGGTCTGCTGTCGGAAAAGCCGGTGGTAACGGCCGAGGGGCTGGAAGTGATCCCGCTCAAGGTCGTGAAGGCCGTGCTGCCCGACCCCGCCTCGCTGGCGCCGGACTATGTGGGCAAAACCTGCATCGGCACGCTGGTGAAGGGGACCAGGGACGGCAAACCGGCCGAGGTCTTTGTCTATAACGTCGCCGACCACAAGGACGCCTATCTCGAGGTCGGCAGCCAGGGCATCAGCTATACCGCCGGCGTGCCGCCCGTCGCTGCCGCGATCCTGATCGCGAAGGGGGTCTGGGACGTCTCGCGCATGGTCAATGTCGAAGAACTGGACCCCAAGCCGTTCTTCGAGGTGCTCGACCGCATCGGCCTGCCGACCCGCGTCAAGGACGCGACCGGCGACCGCCCCTGGAACGCCTGAGTTTCCGCAGGATCTGACCTGAGCGCGCGGGCATAGCCCGCGCGCGTTGCTTTTCGTGCGTTCAGGGGGGCCTTCAGCCCCCTCTTCGGCTAAAGCCGAATTCACCCCCCGAGGATATTTGAAGAGCAAAGAGGGCGTTAAGGTTTCGTTAACCCGCCTTTCTTTGCTCTCTCAATATCCCGGGGGCGGGCCGGAACGGCCCGGCGGGGGCAGCGCCCCCGAGCGGCGCGAGGGCCCTCGATGGGCCCGAGCGCCGCCCCCTGACTCGACTCGTTTTCCTGACCGCGCTAGATGAGAACATATAGCGAACACGTCAGAGCCGATGGACACACGCATCCTGTCCTTGTTCCTTCCCCGGCTGGCCAGCAATGTGCACCAGCGGCGGGAGAAGGCACTGAAAACCCCGTTTGCGCTGATCGCGCGGCAGGGGCGGGGCGACGTATTGGCCTGTCTCAGCCTCTCGGCCGAGGCGCTGGGGGTTCGGCGGGGCCAGTCGCTGTCCGAGGCGCGCACGCTTTTGCCGACGCTCACCACCCGGCCCTATGATCCCGAGTGGCCCCTCAAGGCGCTCAACGGTCTGCGTCGCTGGGCGTTGCGCTATGCCCCCTGGATCGCCGTGGATGGCAGCGACGGGCTGGCCATCGACCTGACCGGGGCGGCGCATCTGGGGGGCGGGGAGGCCGCGCTGGTGCAGGACATGCGGGCCCGGCTGGCCGATATGGGCTTTGAGACGCGGGTCGCCGTCGCCCCCACCCGCGGCGCGGCCTGGGGGCTGGCGCGCCATGCCCCGGCCTCGGTCACGCTGGCCGCCGAGGCGCGCGAAGCGATTGCCACACTGCCGCTGGCCGCCCTGCGCTTGCCGGCCGAGATCTGCCTGCCGCTGTCGCGCCTCGGGATCAGGCAGGTGCAGGATCTGGCCCGCGCGCCACGCGCCACGCTGGCCCGGCGCTTTGGCGGCGATCTCTTGTTGCGCTATGATCAGGCCATCGGCGCGGTGGGCGAGCCGGTTGCCGCCCCGCCCGAGGACGCGCCCTATGCCATCCGCCTCAACCTGCCCGAGCCGATTGGTCTGGCCACCGATGTGATGGCGGGTCTGGAGCGGCTGCTGGTGAGGCTCTGCGCCCGGCTGAGCGCCGAGGATCACGGCGCGCGCCGCCTGCATCTGGAGCTGCAGCGCAGCGATGGCACACGGGCCGAGGCCGAGATCGCCCTCGCCCGCCCGATGCGCGACGCGCCCGCCATGGCCGCGCTCTTCGCGCGCGCCATCGAGGCGCTGGATGCGGGCTTCGGCTTTGACGCCCTGCGGCTGACCGCGCCGCTGGTGGAATCGCTGCCGCCCGCACAGGTCACCGGCACACAGGGCGCGGGCGCGCGCGGCACCACGGATTCCGACGCGCTGGCCGATCTGATGACGCGCCTGGGCAACCGGCTGGGGCTGGAGGCGCTGACCCGCTTCCTGCCCGCCGACAGCCATATCCCCGAGCGTGGCTTCCAGATCGCCGCAGCCGCCTATACCGAGGCCCCCGGCCCTGCCGCCTGGCCTCCCGGCCCTGACCGCCCTCTGGTGCTGTTCCCGCCCGAACCGCTGATCGGGTTGCGCGGCTCGGCCCCGCCGCAGCGCTTCCGCTGGCGGCGGCGCGCGCTGACGGCGGCGCGCACCACCGGGCCCGAGCGTCTGACGCCCGAATGGTGGCTCGATGATCCCGGCTGGCGCAGCGGCGTGCGCGACTACTGGCGCATCGACACGGCCGAGGGCCCTCGGTTGTGGCTGTTTTTCACCCCGCAAGACCCCGGCTGGTGGGTCCAAGGAGAATTCGCATGAGCGAACGTGGTCAGGACATGACGCCCGAGACCGGCTATGCCGAACTCTGCGTGACGTCGAACTTCACCTTCCTCACCGGGGCCTCGCACCCTGAGGAACTGGTCGCACGCGCCGCCGAGCTGGGGCTGGCCGCCATCGCCATCACCGACCGCAATTCGCTGGCCGGGGTGGTGCGCGCGCATTCAGCCCTGCGCGAGATCGCGCGGGCGCTGGAGACGGGCGGGCCGGTGACGATCTCGCGGGCAGATGGTGCATGACCCCTCAAGCCGCCAAAGCCACGGCGGCCCCGGCCTGCCCGTGCCGCCGCGCCTACCCAAGCTGATCATCGGCGCGCGGCTGGTGCTGAGCGATTCGCCGGTGGAATGGGTGGCGCTGCCGACCGACCGGGCCGCCTATGCCCGCCTGTCGCGGATGCTGAGCACCGGCAAGCGGCGCGCCGAGAAGGGCAACTGCGATCTGCGGCTGGACGATCTGCAGGGCGGCGATCACGGCGGTGCCGAAGGCCTGATCCTGATCGCCCTGCCCCCTGATCCCATGCCCGGCCCCACGCAGGGCCCCGCCCCCATCACACTGTTGCGCGACATGATGCGGCGCTTTCCCGGCCATGTCTTTATCGGTGCCGCCCCGCGCTATGACGGGCGCGATGAGGCGCGACTGGATGCCATCGCCGGAATGGCCCAGCGCAGTGGCGTGCCGATGGTGGCGGTGGGCGATGCGCTGATGCACCACGGACGCCGCCGCCGTCTGGCCGATGTGCTGACCTGCCTGCGCGAGAAATGCCGCATCGACGAGATTGGCCGCCGGTCGCTGCCCAACGCCGAGCGGCGGCTCAAATCGCCCGCCGACATGGCGCGCATGTTCCGCGACCACCCGGCGGCGGTGCGCCGTTCGCTGGAGATCGCCGGGCGCTGCGCCTTCTCGCTCGATGAGCTGAGCTATGAATACCCCGACGAGATTTCCAACGGCGAGCCGCCGCAGAAGCGGCTGGAGCGGCTGACCGCTGAAGGGCTGCGGTGGCGTTTTCCCCATGGCGTGCCGCGGGCGACGATGGAGAAGATCGAGAAAGAGCTGCGCATCATCGCCAAGCTGGGATTTGCCGCCTATTTCCTGACGGTCAATGACATCGTCGCCTTTGCCCGCTCGCAGGGGATCTTGTGTCAGGGGCGCGGCTCGGCGGCCAATTCGGTGATCTGCTACGCTCTGGGCATCACCGAGGTCTCGCCGGATGTGATTTCCATGGTGTTCGAGCGTTTCATGTCCGAGGCCCGCGGCGAGCCGCCCGACATTGACGTCGATTTCGAGCATGAGCGCCGCGAAGAGGTGATCCAGCACATCTATGAGACCTATGGCCGCCACCGCGCCGGGCTGACCGCGACGGTGATCCATTTCCGCAGCCGCGCCGCGATCCGCGAGGTGGGCAAGGTGATGGGCCTCAGTGAGGATATGCTGGCGGCGATTGCCGGGGGCAGCTGGGGCTGGTCCTCGCGCCCGCCCAGCCGCGAAAGCCTGCTGGAGCTGGGCCTGAACCCCGACGACCGGCGGCTGGCGCTGACCATGGACCTGATCGCCGAGATCATCGGCTTTCCGCGCCACCTGTCCCAACATGTCGGCGGCTTTGTCATCACCAAGGGCCGGCTGGACGAGCTGTGCCCGATCGAGAACGCCTCGATGGAGGGGCGCACGGTGATCGAATGGGACAAGGACGACATTGATGCCTTGGGCATCCTGAAAGTGGATGTGCTCAGCCTTGGCATGCTGACCTGCATCCGAAAATGCTTTGATCTGGTACACCAGCATGGCGGGCATGACTGGAGTCTGGAAACCCTGCCGCGCGAAGATCCTGAAACCTATGACATGCTCTGCCGCGCCGATGCGGTGGGGGTGTTTCAGGTCGAATCGCGCGCGCAGATGAACTTTCTGCCGCGCATGAAGCCGCGTGAATTCTACGATCTGGTGATCGAGGTGGCGATCATCCGCCCCGGTCCCATTCAGGGCGGCATGGTGCATCCCTATATCAACCGCCGTCAGGGCAAGGAGGACATCGTCCTGCCCTCGACCGACCTGCGCCACGTGCTCGGGCGTACGCTGGGGGTGCCGCTGTTTCAGGAACAGGCGATGCAGATCGCCGTGGTCGCGGCGGGCTTCACGCCGGAAGAGGCCGACCGTTTGCGCCGCTCGCTGGCGACGTTCAAGCGGATGGGCACGATCAGCACCTTCAAGGACCGGTTCATCAACGGCATGCTGGAACGTGGCTATGACCTGCCCTTTGCCGAGCAATGCTTTGCCCAGATCGAAGGCTTTGGCGAATACGGCTTTCCCGAAAGCCACGCCGCCAGCTTTGCGCTTCTGGTCTATGCCTCGGCCTGGCTGAAACGGCACCACCCGGCGGCTTTCACCTGCGCGCTGCTCAATTCGCAGCCGATGGGCTTTTACGCCCCCGCCCAGATCGTGCGCGATCTGCGCGAGCATGGGCACGAGGTCCGGCCGGTCAGCGTGAACCATTCGCAATGGGACAACACGCTGGAAAAACGCGCCGACGGCACGCTGGCGCTGCGGCTGGGGTTCCGCCAGATCAAGAGCCTGCGCGAAGAGGATGCCGGATGGATCGTCGCGGCGCGGGGCAATGGTTACCCGGATGTCGAAAGCCTGTGGCGCCGCGCCGGGGTGCCGCCCTCGTCACTGGAAACGCTGGCCGAGGCCGACGCCTTTGCCGGCATGCGCATCAACCGGCGCGATGCGCTCTGGGCGGTGCGGGCGATCCGCGCGCCCAAACCGCTGCCGCTGTTCGGGGTTGAAGGCGAGGGCATCGTCGAACCCATCGCCGACCTGCCGCAGATGAGCCTCGGCGAGCAGGTGATCGACGATTACCTGTCGCTGCGCCTGTCGCTCAGGGCGCATCCGATGGAGATCATCCGCCCGCATCTGCCCGGCCTGACCGCGCATTGCGATCTGGCGCGCGCGGGCCACCGGGTCAGCGTCTGCGGGCTGGTGATCACCCGGCAGCGGCCCGGCACAGCCTCAGGGGTGATCTTCATCACGCTTGAGGATGAGACGGGTGTCTGCAACGTCGTGGTCTGGGCCAAGGTCTACGAGCAGTTCCGCCGCATCGTGATCGGCGGGCGGCTGCTCAAAGTCACCGGGCGGCTGCAGCGCGAGCAGGGCATCATCCACCTGATCGCCGAGGTGGTCGAGGATTACTCGCCCAATCTGGCCCTGCTGGGTGAGCTCGGGATGGAAGCCATCGACCCGACCGAAGGCCGCGGCGACGAGACCCGCCGCCCGGTGCAGGCGCGCGAGCTGCCGGGCAAGCACCCGCTGCGGTCCAAGACCGCGCGCGGGGCGATGCATCCGCGCGATCAGGCCAAGATCCTGTTTCCCAGCCGGGATTTTCACTGACCCACCCCCGGGGCCGCGCGCCCCGGGGACTTGACGCCTTGGCCTGCAACGGGCACCCACGGGGCCAGTCCCCACAGGAGCCGCCATGCCGCCCACCGACCGCGAGATGCACGACCTCGAAGCGCTGATGCGGGCGGGCGATTTCGCCCCCGCCATCGCCCGGACCCGCGCGCTGATCCGCCAATTCCCGCGTGAGCCCTTGCTGCACAACGTGCTGGGCGTCGCGCTGATGCAGGACAAACGCGCCGACGAGGCCCCGCGCGCCTTTCGCCGCGCGCTGGAGCTGGCGCCGGGCTATGGCGAGGCGAACCACAACCTGATCGCAGCCCTGATCGCCACCGGCGCGCTGCTTGACGCTGAAGCGCCGATCCGCGCCGCGCTGGCGCAGCAGCCTGACGATGCCCTGATGCAGCGCAATCTGGCCAGCGTGCTGGTCTTGCGCGCCGACTGGGCCGCCGCCCACGCCGCCGCCACGCAAGCACTGGCGCTGGCGCCGGGCCACGCCGGTACGCTGTTGATGCTGGCGACGATCCAGCGGGCGCAGGGCGATCTGGACGCAGCACTGGCAACGCTGGCCACGCTGCCCGCCAACGCCGAGGCGCTGATGCTCACCGGCGAGATCCGCACCACGCAGGGCGATCTGGACGCCGCCCGCACCAGCTTCACCGCCGCGCTGGACGCCGACCCGGCCCTTGGCAACGCGTGGGAAGGGCTGGCGATGATCACCCGCTTTGCCCCCGGCGATCCGCTGATCGCGCGGATGCAGGCGCAGCACGCCCAAGCGACGGGCGAAACCCGGATGCATCTGGACTTCGCGTTGGCCAAGGCGCTGGCGGATACCGGCGAAGACGCGCAGGCCTTCACCCATCTGACCGCCGCCAATGCCGCCCGCTGCGCCGCGCTGCCCGCCTATTCCCACGGCCAGCGCCGCAAGGAAATCACCCGGATCAAGGCGCTGTTTGCGCCGCAGGCGCTGGCGCGGCTGGCCGAGGCGGGCGACCCCAGTTCGCTGCCAGTCTTCGTGATCGGCATGCCGCGTTCGGGCACCACGCTGGTCGAGCAGATCCTCGCCAGCCACCCGGCGGTTGCGGGCGCAGGCGAGCGGCCTGACATGATGCGGCTGGGCGCGGCCCTGTTGGAAACCCCGCGCAAACTGGATGCAGGCTTCGTGCGCGACACGGCGGCGGCGCAGCTTGCCGCCCTGCGCGCGCTGGCCCCCGACGCCCAGCACGTCACCGACAAGATGCCGCAGAATGCCGATTGGGTCGGGCTGATCCTGACGCTGTTCCCGCAGGCGCGCATCATCCGCACCCTGCGCGACCCGCGCGACATCGCGCTGTCGGTCTACCGCGCGCATTTCACCGATCCGGCGTTGAACTGGACCTGTGATCTGGACGATATCGCCAGCTATTACGCCCAGCATTGCGAGCTGATGGCGCATTGGCAGGCGCAATTCCCCGGCGCGATCCTGAGCTGCCGCTACGAGGATCTGGTGACGGATACCGAGGCCGAAACCCGCCGTCTGGCCGCGCATCTGGGGCTGGACTGGGACGCCGCGATGCTGGCCCCGCAGGACACGCAGCGCGTCGTCACCACCGCCTCGGCGGCGCAGGTGCGCGCGGCGATCTCGGATCGCTCGGTGGGCGGCTGGAAGCGGTATGAAGCGCAGTTCGACCCGTTCAACGCGGCCTTGGCCCGGCTGGGTCAAACCGTCTGAAACAAAAAAGGCCCGGCGGTGACGCCGGGCCTTTTCCTGTCAAACCTGCCGTTTACTTGCCTTGTGTCGGTGCAGTCGGCATCGGGGCCGCCGGGGCAGCGTTGGCAAAGCTGAAGCTGCCGCTCCAGGTGCCATAGTTCGCCGACTGTACGTCATGCGCGCTCGACCCCTGATAGGCCTGCTGACCCGGCAGGATGTTGATCTGCACAACACCCGTCTCGCCGACCTGCAGCACACCCGCATGCACCGCCGCGCGCGCGACCGAGCTGTCATCGGTATAGACACCCGACCCCCAGACCGAGCCCGAGGCAGCGCCGGTCACGGTAAAGCTGAGCGTCTGGCCCACCTGGCTGCGAAGACCGGTCATGTTGGCAGGGGCCATCGGGGCCGAGGGCGCGGCGGGCGCACCGGCAAAACTGAAACTGCCGCTCCAGCTGCCATAGTTCGACGATTGCACGCCGTTGGCGGACGAGCCCGAATAGGTCTGCTGGCCGGGCAGGATCGTCACCTCGACCACGCCCGTCTCACCCACCTGCAGCACGCCGGCATGCACCGCCGCTCGCGCGACCGAACTGTCATCGGTATAGACATCCGATCCCCAGACCGAGCCCGAGCTGGCACCGGTCACGGTGAAACTGAGCGTCTCGCCAACCTGATTGCGCAAGCCGGTCATGTTGGCGGGCGCATCCGGTGCCGTGGGGGCCATCGCGCCGCCCGGTGCCGTGGTCCCGCCAAAGGTTTCCAGCACCAGCACGGCCTGACAGGTGGCCTGATTGAACGTCCCCACCCAGATGTCATAGGCCCCGGCAGGCGCATTTGTCAGCCGGATGCGCGAGGTCAGGTTGGCCCCGTCATCATCGTTGAAATGCCAGGTGCCGGTGGCATCATTGACCAGCAGCACGGTGTCGCACTCGGCCTCGACCCGGAATTCCAGCTCGCGCCCGGCGGTGTTGTCGGTCACGGTCAGGTCAAAGTCGGGCGCGGTGATGACCCAGCCGTGGCCCTCGATCGGGCAGGCGCTCAGGTCGACATTGCCGCCCGCAACGACGGGCAGGCTTTGCGGCACCCACATTTCATCGGCGGAATAGGCCACCGGCGCACCCGACTGGCTCCAGTCCGGGCAGGCCACCGCCGAGGTGGCCGCACCGCCCGCAATCAGCGCGGCAAGGCCAAGGGTGGCCGGACGAAAGGGGGAAAATGAAAAAGTCATTGCACTTCTCTCATGACGTTAAGGTTGAAAACCACGGTGCGCTCGGCACCGGGTTGCTCTGTGTCAGTCCCGGCGCGGCGCGCGGTGAAACGCCCTGCGCCGGGGCTGGGAAACCGGTATGCCAGAACGGCCTCCGGCTTCCGCCCGGTTACTTGCTACCCCCGGGCGAGGGCGCGCCCGGCTCGATCAGAAAACTGTAACTGCCCTGCCACCGCCCGTAGGCGATGCTGTCGATGCCGTTGCGGCGGCTGGCAGCATAGCCGTCCTGCCCCGGCAGAACCGTGACGGCGACCACACCCGTCTCACCGGCCCGCAGCACGCCCGCATGCACCGCCGCGCGGGCGATCGTGCTGTCGTCGGTATAGACATCGCTGCCCCAGACCGAACCCGTGGTCGCGCCTGTCACTTCGAAGCGGAGCACCAGCCCGTTCTGGCCCCGGTAGCGCGTCATGTTGCCCGGATCGGGCAGCACATCGACCGGCGGCGGGGCCATCGGCATCGCAAGACGGTAACTGCCGTTCCAGCGCCCGTACGAGCGGCTCTCGACCCCGTTCCTGCTGGTCCCGCTATACGCGATCTGCCCCGGCTCCACGGTGACCGTGACCACGCCCGTCTGCCCGACCTGCAACAGCCCGGCATGGACCGCAGCGCGCCCCAGCGGGCTGTCATCGGTATAAACCTCGGTGCCCCAGATCGCGCCACTGGCCGACCCGGTGACCCGGAAGCGGAAGGTCTGGCCATCCTGCCCCCGGTACGCGGTCATGGTGCCGGGATCGGCCAGCACGCCCTGCGGAAGTGGCGGCGTCACAGGCACAGGCGGCACTGGCGCGGGCGGCGCAAAGGTCTCCATCGCCAGCGTGGCCTGACAGGTGCTCGACCCGAAGGTGCCGACCCAGATGTCATAGGCCCCCGGCACCGCCCGCTCGACCCGCAGGCGCGGGTTCAGCCCCGCGTCGTCGTCGTTGAACAGCCACGGCCCCAAGGGGCCATGAACCAGCAACACCGGATCGCAGGTGCCATCCACGCGGAACTCAAGATCATGGTTCTGCGGATTGTCCGTAAGGTTCAGCGTGAAATCGGGCCGCTGGATGATGTGCCCGTGCCCGGGAACCGAACCACAGGCCCCCAGATCCAGCGAACCGCCCGCCACGACCCCGACGCTTTGCGGCACCCGAAGTCCCTGCGCGTTATAGGTCAGCATCTGGCCGTTCTGCCCCGGGTCAGGACAGAGCGCAGGTTGCGGCGGTTGCGGTGGCTGGGGCGGTTGCGGTTGCTGGGGTTGGCCGCCGAAGCTTTCAACGATCAGCGTCGCCGGGCAGGTGTTGGCCCCGAACGTGCCAACCCAGACGTCATACGACCCCGTCGGCGCAGCAGGCAGCCGCAGCCGCGAATTCAGGCCCTCGCTGTCATCGTTGAACGACCACTGCCCCGAGGGTCCGCGCACCAGCAGCACCGGATCGCAATTGGCCTCAACCCGAAACTCCAGATCATAGCGCGGATTGTTATGCGTCAGGTCCAGCGTGAAATCCGGTCGCTGCGCAACGCGGCCATGACCGGGCACGTTGGGGCACGTGGCCAGCGTCACAGTGCCGCCTGCCGTCACGCCATGGCGCTGCGGCGTCCTCAGCTGCCGCGCGGCATAGGTCAGCAACTGGCCATGGGCGTTGGGATCGGGGCAGGCGACGGTCTGCGGCGGAACAAGGGGCGGTGACAGCGGCGGCGCGACACCGCCGGTTCCGCCGAAGGTCTCAGTGATCAGCGTGGCCTGACACAGGCTTGGGCCATAGGTGCCGACCCAGATGTCATAAGCCCCGACCTCGGCATTGCTCTGACGGATACGGGGGTTAACGCCGTTGGAGTCGTCGTTGAACAACCATCCGCCGCTGGGACTGCGCACAAGCAGGACGGTGTCACAGGTGCCTTCGACCCGGAACTCCAGATCATAGCCCGGCTGATTCCGCGTCAGGTTCAGGGTGAAGTCGGGACGGCGCGCGACGTGACCGCTGCCCTGCACCCGGTTGCACCGGCGCAGATCGACGTTGCCACCGGCGGTCACCGGGTGGCTTTGCGGCACCCATAACTGCTGGCCGGTATAGCTCAACGCCTGACCGCTGGCGTTCGGATTGGGACAGTTCTGCGCGCTCACCGGGGCTGCAAGCCCAAGGACCACCAGCAGCGCACCCAGACCGGCGCGCAGCCCGAAGCCGGTGACTCGCCGCTCGAAAAATCGGAGCATGGCGTCCTCCCTCAGTGTACATAGCCCGGCAGCACGAAGGCGCCGGAAAAATAATCGGCTTTAAACACAGGAATGCTGCGACGAGTCGCGCTTGAAATCAAGGAATTTGCGCGTGAAGGCAGGCCGGGGGCCAGTCAGCGGGTCAGTCGGCTGGTCAGTCGGCGCGCAGCAAGATCAGCAGCGCGACAACGATCAACGCCACACCGGGCAGCACCAGCAGACCGGGTCCGCCATGGCCCAGAGCCAGCTCCCACAGGATGATCCAGCAGGGCGTGGCATAGGTATAGGCCATGACCTTGGACACCGGCAGCCGTTGGGCGGCGAACTGAAGCGCGGTGGCGGAGAACGCCGTCGCGAAGACCACCAGATAGGCCAGCGTCACCCAGACCAGCGCGGGCAAAGCGCCCCAATCGGTCGCCAGCAGATCGCGCCAGCCATAGGCAAGCAGCACGAAAAACCCGGCCCCGGTGATCATCGACGCGGTGACCAGCGCGCTTTCGCCACGATTGAGGCGGCGCAGCATCGGCGCATAGACCGCGTGCAGGATACAGCCGAGGAAATAGATCCCCTCGCCCTGCCCGACCTCAAAGCCCACCAACGCCGCCGTGTCGCCGCGAAAGATCACCCACAGGGCCCCGACAGCCCCGACACCCAGCGCCGTGCCGACCACCGGGCGCAGGCGCTGGCCCAGAAAGGGCCAGGCGACGGCGGCCGTCATCAGCGGTGTCAGCGTGAACACCGCCCCGGCCGAGACCGGCCGTGCGGTCTTCAGCCCCTCGAACATCAGCACGAAATACCCGGTATAGAGCGCCGCCATCAGCCCATAGCGCCACGGCGCGCGCCAATCGGCACGGGTAAAGCCCCGCTGGCCGTCGCGCCCGCCGCCCGGCACGATGCTCACCAACAGCGCCAGCACCAGCGAGGCCAGCAAGAAGCGCACCGCCGTCAGCGCGACCGGTGAGATGTCATTGGCCACCATCGCGCCAAGACTGAACGAGCCCGACACCGCCGCCGAAAACCCCAGCATCGCGGCGTGGCCCCGCAGCGCCTGCGCCCGCCCGCGTGATGCCGCAAAGCCAGTCATGGGACGAAGCCGGTCATTGACGAAACGCATCCTTGATCACCCGAACCGCCGCCTGAACCTTGGGCGTCCGGTGCAGATCGACATGGGTCACCATCCAGACGGTGAACTCCCATTCTGGACGCGATGGCATGACCTGCACCAGATCCGACCCGGTTTCCGTCGGCGCCAGAAAACCCAGCCCCAGCCCGTCGACAATCGCCGCGCGCCGCGCGCCGGCCTCGTTCGAGCGGAAAACCACATGCGGCTTGACGCTGAGTTTTGACAGCCATTGCGCGAAGGGCGCACGGTCGTCATCGTACTCCTCACCGATGAAGCGATGATCAGCCAGGGCCGCGTCATCGGCGGGCGTCCCGTGCCGGGCCAGATAGGCCGCGCTGGCGTACAGACCAACCGGGCATTGCGCCAGCGCCTGCACCACGTTGTCGGGCTCCGTCGGGCGCGGCCCGGCACGCACCGCCAGATGCGCCTCGCCATATTCCAGCCGCAACACGCGGCGGTCGGTCTGTATGCGGATCACCAGATCCGGGTAGTTCTCGGCCAGCTCGTTGATGGCCGGGCGCAGCATGGGGATCAGGGCAGGCAGCGTGGTGATGACCAGATCACCCTCGATCCCGGTGCCCGCGCCAGTCAGGCGGGTGCCCAGTTGAGCGAATTGCTCCTCGGTTACCCGCCCGACCTGAGCCAGCGCATTCCCCGCTTCGGTCGGGGTATAGCCCCGGGCATGGCGCTGAAACAGCTTGACGCCGAGCCGGGCTTCCAGCGCATCGATATGGCGGATGACGGTGGCGTGGTGAACACCCAGGGCATCAGCGGCACCGCTCACGGTGCCTGCGCGCGCAACCTGCCAGGCCGTGCGGATCTCGTCCCAGGATTCGATGCTCATGATGCGGTCTTTCTGTGCATTGGTCCACAGTCTCGCTGTATTTTGTGAGATCACGCAGGGGGCTGCAAGGGGCAATCGCCCCCCGCGCCCGGCTTGACGCCGCGCCGCAGAACGCCTTTGATCCCCGCCGAAACCGCAGGAGACCGCCATGCAACCCGATACCCACGCCCTGATCGCCATCGACGTGCAAAACGATTTCTGCCCCGGCGGCGCGCTGGCCGTGGCAAACGGGGAGGACGTTGTCGCGCCGATCAACACCCTGCTGGACGATTTCGCGGTGCGCGTGCTGACGCAGGACTGGCACCCGGCGGATCACAGCTCGTTTGCCGCCACCCATCCGGGGGCCGCGCCCTATTCGATGACCCGGATGCCCTATGGCCCGCAGGTGCTCTGGCCGACGCATTGCGTGCAGGGCAGTGCGGGGGCGGCGTTTCATCCGGGGTTGCATACCGACCGCGCCGATCTGGTGATCCGCAAAGGCTTCCGCCCGGCGATCGACAGCTATTCTGCCTTCTTCGAGAACGACAAGGTGACTCCGACCGGGCTGGACGGCTATTTGCGGTCGCGCGGGGTGACCACGCTGACGCTGGCCGGCCTCGCCACCGATTTCTGCGTCGCCTACTCGGCGCTCGATGCCGCTCGGCTGGGCTATGCCGTGACCGTCCGCCTCGATGCCTGCCGCGGCATTGATCTGGAGGGGTCGCTGGCAGCCGCGCTGGACCAGATGCGCGCGGCGGGGGTTTTGCTTCACGGGTGAGGCGTTTCGCCCTTGGCCGAGACGGCTGTCGCCGCCGCGCCCTCGGGCGACCCAGGCAGGGGGGCGTCGCCCCCTCTTGGCCTGACGGCCAATTCACCCCCCAGGATATTTAAGGACAGATGATAAGGTTTCGTTAACCACGTCCCATCATCTGTCTGAAAATATCCACGGGGGATTTTCAAGGGGGCGCGTGCGTCCCCCTTGAAGCGGGCGTGGGTGGCAACCTACGCGGCGCGAGGGGCTCGATGCCCCCGAGCGCCGCACCCGCCGCGCTCAATGCGCCTCGGGCACCAGGATTTCGCGTTTGCCGACGTGGTTGGCCGTCGACACCACACCCTCGTCTTCCATCTGCTCGACCAGACGCGCCGCCTTGTTATAGCCGATGCCCAGTTTGCGCTGGATATACGAGGTCGAGCATTTGCGATCCCGCGCGACGATGGCCACGGCCTGATCGTAGAGCGCGTCTTCGCCGCCGGAATCGCCCAGCCCCAGCACCGCGTCGATATCCGCCTCACGCTCGGAATCCGGGCCGTCGAGGACGCTGTTGACGTAAGCCGGCTCGCCATAGCTCTTCAGATGCGCGACGATCTCCTCGACCTCGGCATCGGACACAAACGGCCCGTGCACGCGGGTGATCTTCGATCCTCCCGCCATGTAGAGCATATCGCCCTGACCCAGCAGTTGCTCGGCCCCTTGTTCGCCCAGGATCGTCCGGCTGTCGATTTTCGACGTCACCTGGAACGAGATCCGGGTGGGGAAGTTGGCCTTGATCGTGCCGGTGATCACGTCCACAGACGGGCGCTGCGTCGCCATGATCAGGTGGATGCCCGAGGCCCGCGCCATCTGTGCCAGCCGCTGGATGCAGGCTTCGATCTCTTTGCCCGCGACCATCATCAGGTCGGCCATCTCGTCCACGATGACCACGATGAACGGCAGCACTTCGGGTGCGAATTCTTCGGTCTCGAACACCGGATCGCCGGTTTCGTCGTCGAACCCGGTCTGCACGGTGCGCTTGAACATCTCGCCCTTGGCCAGCGCCTCGCGCACGCGGCCGTTATAACCCTCGATGTTGCGCACGCCGGTCTTCGACATCTTGCGATAGCGCTCTTCCATCTCGCCGACGACCCATTTCAGCGCCACGACGGCTTTCTTGGGATCGGTCACCACGGGCGAGAGCAGATGCGGGATACCGTCATAGATGCTGAGTTCCAGCATCTTGGGGTCGATCATGATCAACCGGCATTCAGCCGGCGTCAGCTTGTAGAGCAGCGACAGGATCATCGTGTTGATCGCCACCGATTTACCCGAGCCCGTGGTCCCCGCGATCAGCAGGTGGGGCATCTTGGCGAGGTTGGCGACCACCGGATCCCCGGCGATATCCTTGCCCAGCGCCAGCGGCAGCCGCATCGTGCTGTCGCCGAAGTCGCGGGTGGCGAGGATCTCGCGCAGCACCACGGTTTCGCGGTGGGCGTTGGGCAGCTCGATCCCGATGACCGAGCGGCCCGGCACCGTCGACACCCGCGCCGACAGCGCCGACATCGAGCGGGCGATATCGTCGGACAGACCGATCACCCGGCTGGCCTTGAGGCCCGGCGCGGGTTCCAGCTCGTACTGCGTGACCACCGGACCGGGGCGCGCATCGACGATATCGCCGCGCACGCCGTAATCCTCCAGCACGCTTTCCAGCATCCGCGAGTTCTGGTCCAGCGCGTCCTGCGACACCACCATGCGCTGCTCAAGCCGCGGGTCGCGCAGCAGCGCCAGCGGTGGCAGCTCGAACCCGTCGCTGGGCGGCTCGAACGGCAGAACCGGTTGCGCTTCGGCCTGCGCGCGGCGCGAGGGGACCGGCGTGCGACGCGCCATGCTGGCACTGGGCGCAGGCCGGGTTTCCGGGTCAAGCCCGGCACGCGGCGGTGGCGCGTCATAGCGGTCGTCATAATCGTCGTAGTCGTCCTGCTCGTCGTCGATCAGAACATCCTGCGACGCCACCGGCGGGGCAGCGCGGACCGGAGCCCGGGCGATCTCGGGTGCAAACGCGCCGGGATAGGCCGCAGGCGCTGGCGCCGGCTGGTAGCCGAACGCGTGGCTGAACGCATAGCCCATCGGCGCAGGCTCGGCCGGACCGGTCAGCACAGGTTCGCGCCGCCCCCCGGTCAGCGGCGGTTCAGCCTGTTGCGCCGGATCCTGCGCGCCGGGCTTCACGCGCTTGCTCGGATAGGCCTCGGGGTCGAAGCGCAGCACCGGCTTGGCCCTTGTGCGCGAGGTCATCAGCTCGGCGATGCGCGCGCGCAGACCTTCGGGGCTGGGACGCTCGGCCTGCTGGGCCGGATCGGACAAATGCGGCTCGATCAGCTCGCCTTCCGGCATCGCCCAGTCCGTACGGGTCTGGCGGGCGGGCGGCTGGTGCTGCGGGGCCTCGGGACGGCGGCCAAGGCTGGCGACGCGGCCCAGAACGCCCTGACGGTCCGGCTGCGCCCAGGATTGCGGCGGTTCGGCGCTATAGGCAGGCGCCTCGCCGCGGCGCGGTGCGGCGCGGTGCGCGGCCCGGGCAGGCCGGTCGTCGTAGGGCGCGTAATCGGGGGTATAGTCGGGCGCGTCGTCATAGACGGCGTAGGGGTCAGGCTGCCAATCCGACGGCGGGGCCGCACGGCGCGCACTGACCTGAGGCTCGGCCGGATGACCATAGCCGCGCGGGTCCGGCGTCGCGTGACGCTGGGCGCGCAGCGGCGCGCGCTGTGGTTCGCGCTGTGGTTCGGGGGCGTGCCAGCCCGGGGCGGCCGGCTCTTCCCACGGCTGATATTGCGTCAGCGCGTGCTCGGCTGCAGCGCGGGCCTGCGCCCGCGTCTCGCGGCGGGTCTGCCACTGGTCGTGACCGCGCGCAGCCAGACCGCCGACACCCCGGGCCGACAGGCCAAGCACCGACAAAAGCCCGGCATAGGTCAGGATCAGACCCGACAGCAGGAACTGAGCGATGCGGATCAGCTCGGGCACCGACGAGCCCAGCACATAGAGATACAGGGCCACCGCCGCTGCAAAACTCAGCAGCGTGACGATATTGGCCACCGTGGTGGTCATCGGCAGCGTGGTCATCACCGCTGCCAGCACGGTATCGCCGAACATGCCGCCCAGACCGAAGTTCTGCGACCAGCCCGGCCCCACCACCAGCGAGGCCAGCCAGACCGACCCCATCGCAATGGCAACCGGCACGAACAGCGAGCGGCCCATGATGTTTTCTTCGCCCTGATGGATCACCAGACGCAGGCCCCAGACCCCCAGCGCCAGCGCAAGTCCCCAGGCCCCCTTGCCGGTAATCGTCACCAAAGGCGCGGCCAGCGCGGCACCGGCACGGCCCAGCGCGTTGTGCACCGGGGCATCGGTGGCGGCCATCCACGAGGGATCCTCGGGCGAGTAAGAGCCAAGCACCAGCGCAAGGATCAGCCCCAGCCCGATCAGGCACAGGCCGAGCAATTCCTTGCCACGTTGGTTCAGCACCGCTTGCAGGCGGCGGTCGAGCAGGGGTTCGCGTTGGGGGCTGGGATAGCTGGCCATCGGGTCCTCACGCATAAAGGCAGGTACGCAGCCTGTTCAGGCCGCGACGGGTTTCGTCCTCGGGGCCGACAAGGGCCACGCGGATGTATCCCGCGCCGGGGTTCTCACCCGCAACGTCTCGTGACAGATAGGCGCCCGGCAGCACACGCAGACCGGTTTCGCGCCAGAGTTTCACGGTTGCCGCTTCGCCATCGGCGACGGGCAGCCACAGGAAAAAGCCTGCCTCGGGTGGCAGATAGGCGTTCAGACCGCCAAAGATTTCGTCGGCCACCGCGTATTTGCGCTGATAGAGCGCGCGGCTGACATCGACATGGGCCTCATCGGCCCAGGCGGCGGCGGCAACGGCTTGCAAGGGTTCAGGCAGGGGCGCACCGGCATAGGCGCGCAGCTGGCGGATCGCCTTGATCGAGGCAGGCCCGCCCGCCACAAAGCCCGAGCGCAGGCCCGGCAGGTTCGAGCGCTTCGACAGCGAATGGAACGACACCACGCGCTCGGGGTCGGCACCGATCTGCTGCGCGACCTCCAGAATGCCCGGCGGCGGCGTGTCGCGGTAAATTTCGGAATAACACTCATCCGCGAAAATGCGGAAATCGTGCTTTTCGGCCAGCGCCAGCAGCGCCGCCCAGTAGTCGCGGCTGGCCACCGCGCCCTGCGGGTTCGCGGGCGAGCACAGATAGGCGATGGTCACCCGGTCCAGAAGCGCGGGCGGCAGGCTGGTGTAATCGGGCAAATGCCCGGTGGCGGCGGTGGCGGGCACATAGACCGGCTCGGCCCCGGCGGTCAGCGCGGCGATGGCATAGACCTGATAAAAGGGATTGGGCGTCAGAATGACGGGCTGGCCGCCCTTCTTGCGCTCGGGCGACAGCGCAAGGGCGGCGTTGAACAACCCCTCACGCGTGCCGTTGAGCACCATCAGCCGGTCGGTGCCGATCTCGACGCGGTAGCGCCGCTTGAGCCACGCGGAAATCGCCCCCAGCAAAGCGGGCGTGCCGTCGTTGGACGGGTACTTCGCGAATCCCGCGATATTGGCGGTGAGCACCTCGGCCAGAAACGGCGGCATCGCGTGACGCGGCTCGCCGATGGTCATCGCAATAGGCTCGCCCCCCGGTTCATAGGGATCGAGTAACGCGCGCAAACGCGGAAATGCGTACTCTGGCAGGTTCGAAAACCGCTCAGGAAATGCCATGGACTGCCTCATATCGACGGGATCGTGTCGCCCCGCTTTCGAGCGAGGATAACGCGCGTTTGCGCTCAGGTCCAGAAAAACGGTGCCATTTCGAGAGGTTGCAACAGGGGTCTGTGGCTTTTTCGCCGCTTGCGGCTGGCAGAGGCGGGGGCTGCGCGCCCCCCGCACCCCTGCGCCCGAGGGGGAGCACGCTCCCCCTCGGGACACCCCCCGTGGATATTTAGGGACAGATGATGCGCGCGCCGCGAGATGTGGTTAGCGAAACGCGTCGCAGGGGTCCGGGCGCTCGGTCGGTGGCGTGACGATCCAGGCGTCCCACGGGGCGTTTGCGTCGGGATCGGCTTCCATCTGGCCCAGCGCGAAGACGCTGAGGTCGGGCGCGGCGGCGGCGATGGCCGCCGGTGCGCCCCAGTCGGTGCGGCTGTGGCCGGTCCCGGCGATGACGACGACGGGGCCGCCGGTCTGGTCAAGCGCCTGCAGCGCGGCGCGGGCCAGCGACGCGTCGCGCAGGCGTTGGGCCTCGACCATGCCGGACATCAGGTCGCGCGGCATCGCCTCGCAATGGGCGTCGAACTGCTCGGCTTCGCGCTGGTTCTGCTCGGCTTCAGGGAGGGGTTGATCGAGCGCAAAGCGCGCGGCATCGGGACCAAAGACCGCCGCTGCCCCTTCAGCAAATGCGCGCTGCGCTTGCGGGCGCGGTACGGCCGCGCCGTAATGGCGGGCGTCACCCGCCGCCTGAACGATGGGGAAGTAGAGGGCAAAATCGGGCCAGCCAGAGCCGTCCCAGCCCAGTGCTGCGTCAACAAAAGCCCGGTTGCTGCGGTCAGCGGGCATCTTTGCCGCCTGGTCAGGCGTCAGCATCTCCCAGACAACAGCGGCAGGGCGGATCGCGGTGATCGCGCGCGCCTGATTGAGATGGTGCTGGGGGTTGTCATGCACTTCGCCCAGCACGGTAATCTGCGCGGGCGGCAGGGCATCAAGAGCGGTTTCAGGGATCGGCTGCGCCCCGGCGGGCATGGCGACTAAAAGAATCAGGTATAGGGCATGTCTCATGCCAAGAAGGCGTAGACCCCCGGTGCGCGGCTGACAAGATCGTGCTTCATCTTGGCCAGCGCCGCCGCTTCGATCTGACGGACACGCTCTTTCGACAAGCCCAGCTCTTGCCCCAGCGCCTCCAGCGTGCGCGGCTCGTCTTCCAGCTTGCGCGCCGCCACGATCGCCCGTTCGCGCGGATTCAGCGCGGCGAGCGACTCGGCCAGCCAATCGCGCAATACAAGCGTGTCATGGCGATGCGCGACGCTTTCGCCGGGCAGCGTGCTGTCATCCTCGATCGTATCGATCCACTCCTGCCCGTCATCGTCACCCGACGGCTTGGCGTTGAGCGAAAAATCCCCGCCCGACAGCCGGCCATCCATCATCAGCACGTCATGCATCGGCACACCGATCCGCTGAGCGGCACGTTGCAACAGCTCTTCGGGCCGCGGATCTTCCCCCAGCTGCCGCGCTTCGCGGGCCAGTTCGGCCTGCACGCGGCGCAGGTTGAAGAACAGCGACTTCTGGCTGGTGGTCGATCCGGTGCGCACCATCGACCAGTTGCGCATGACGAAATCCTGCACCGAGGCCTTGATCCACCACACCGCATAGGTCGAGAACCGGACGCCCCGATCCGGGTCGAACCGCTCGGCCGCCTTCATCAGGCCCAGACCGGCCTCCTGAATCAGATCGCCCATCGGCGCCCCATAGCGGCGATAGCGTGAGGCCATCGAAATCGCGAGCCGCATATAGGCCGTCACCAGCCGGTGCAGCGCCCGCTCATCACGGTCGTCGCGCCACGCCCGGGCCAACGCGGCCTCGGTCTCGGCGTCCAGCAGTTCGGCGCGCATTGCCTGACGCGCCATCCGGTCGGTTCCCGTGCTGTCGAGTGCCATCATCGCCTCCTGTTGCGTAAGGACTACGCGCAGACCCCCGGTTTGGTTCAGTGCTTCATCGAAAAAACGCATGATTTGCCGCACAAATGCTGATTTGAGCCGGAAAGCGGTTCAGGGCATGCTGCGGGTTCCCAAGCGAGAGTGCCCCCGAATGAGTTATGATCTGTGCATCGCCGACCGCGGCTATTCCAGCTGGTCCCTGCGCGGCTGGCTGCTGTTTGCCGCCTTCGGCCTGACGCCCCGCCTGACCGTGACCCGGCTTTATGAGCCGGGCTTTGCGCAGACGCTCGACGGGTTCTTCCCGGCACGCACCGTCCCGGCCCTGCGCCTGCCCGAAGGCCTGGTGATCGCCGAGAGTGTGGCGATTGCCGAGGAACTGGCGACCCGCCACCCTGAGGCCGGGCACTGGCCCGCCGACCCCAAGGCGCGCGCCATCGCCCGCGCGTTGGTGGCCGAGATGCACGCAGGCTTCACCGCCCTGCGCAGCCATTGCCCGATGAACCTGCGCGTCAGCTATAGCGACTGCGCCCCACCGCAGGCGGTGCTGGACGATCTGGCGCGGCTGGAGGTGCTCTGGGCCTGGGCGCGGCGCGAAACCGGGGCGCAGGGGCCGTGGCTTTGCGGTGACTACAGCGCGGCGGATGCGTTCTTTGCACCGGTCGCGGGGCGCGTCGCGGGCTATGGGCTGCCGGTGAGCGACGCATCGCAGGCCTATGTCGACGCGCATCTCGCGCATGGGCCGTTCCGGCGCTGGCGGGCGATGGGGCTGGTCGATGGCGCGGATCAGCCGTTCTACGACCGCGATTACCCGCGCCGCCCCTGGCCCGGCCCTGCGCCGCTGGAGGCCGAGGCCTGCGACGGCCCGTCGATCAACGACGCCTGCCCCTATTCCGGCAAACCCGTCACCGATTTCGCGCGCATCAATGGGCAGGTCATCGGCTTCTGCAACCCGTTCTGCCGTGACAAGACGGTGGCCGACCCGCAGGCATGGCCACAGGCGATGGCGCTACTGCAGCCGTGACAGCGCCCAGACGGCGGCATCCCTGACCGTCGGATCGGGATCCCCCACCAGTGCGCGCGCCGCCCCGGCCAGAGACGGCGCGCCACTGTTGCCGATGGCATAAAGCACGTTGCGCACAAAACGGTCCCGCCCGATCCGCTTGATCGGCGAGCCCGAGAATTTCGCCCGGAACGCCGCATCATCCAGCGCCGCCAGCTCGGCCAAGGGCGGCGCAACGAGATCTGCGCGCGCGGCGTATTTCGCCTCGCTGGCGGTGGCCGCGAACTTGTTCCACGGGCAGACGGCCAGACAATCGTCGCAGCCATAGATGCGGTTGCCCAGCAAGGGCCGCAGTTCGGGGTCAACCGGGCCGTGGTGTTCGATCGTCAGGTAAGAGATGCACCGCCGCGCATCCAGCTGGAACGGCGCGGGGAAGGCCTTGGTCGGGCAGGCGTCCAGACAGGCAGTGCAGGACCCGCAGGACTCGCGCCCCGGCGCATCCACCTCCAGCTCCAGCGTGGTAAAGATCGCCCCCAGAAAGAACCAGTTGCCCAACTCGCGGCTCAAGAGATTGGTGTGCTTGCCCTGCCAGCCCAACCCGGCCGCTGCGGCCAAAGGCTTCTCCATCACCGGCGCAGTATCGACGAACACCTTGATCTCGGGCGGCTGTACCGCCGAGGGCGCAGCAGTCGCCTCCCCCGGAGGCGATGCGAGCGGCCCCCGCTGCAGGCTCTGCGCGCGAACGGCCTCCTCGATCAGCCACCGCCCCAGCCGCTTGAGCCGCTTCTTCACCACATCATGATAGTCACGGTTGCGCGCATAGACGCTGATCGCCCCGGCCTCACGCCGCGCGACCGCCGCCAAAGGGTCGTCGTCGGGCGTGTAGACCTCGGCCAGCATCACCACCGAACGCGCCTGCGGCCACAGCGCCGCCGGATCGCCACGCCACGCCATGCGCTCGGCCATCCAGCCCATCTGCCCGTGCCGCCCCTCGGCGACAAACGCCGCCAGCCGCCCGGCGATCTCGGGCACCGCATCCGGGCGCGTCACGCCCATCGCCGAAAACCCCTCCGCCAGCGCCTGTGCGCGCAAGGCGGCGGTCAGGCCCATCTTTGCTCACCAAATATCCCGGGGGTAGGCCGCAGGCCGTAGGGGGCAGCGCCCCCTGCGCGGCGCGAGGGGGCTCGATGCCCCCGAGCGCCGCCGCTCGCCGCCTCAGAAATCCAGATCGGCATAGCGACGCGGTGGCGGAAAGCCCGGAACCTGATCGGTCAGCAAAGGCCGGAACGCCGGGCGCGACTTGATCGTCGCATACCAGGCCTTGACCGCCGGGGCGCGGTCCCAGTCCACATCCGAGATATAATCCAGACAGCTCAGATGCGCCGCCGCCGCGAAATCGGCCAGCGACAGCGCGCTGCCCGCCAGCCAGCGGCGGTGTTCCAGCAGCCAACTCATGTAGTCCAGATGAAACTTGATCCGGGTCGAGCCGGTCTTGATCTTCTGGCTGTCGGGATAGCCCTGCCCGGTGATCTTCTTGTTCACCCGCTCGTACAGCAGGTTCGCCGTGACCTCGGCGTGGAACTTGTCGTCGAACCACGCGCAGAGCCTGCGCACTTCGTAGCGCCCGGCAGGATCGTCGGGCATCAGCGGCGGGTCGACATGGACCTCGTCGATGAACTCGCAGATCGCCTGACTTTCCGACAACAACCGCCCGTCATAGCGCACGATCGGCACCTTGCCCGCCGCGTTCAGGCGCAGGAACTCTGTGCCGCCCTCCCAGTAGCGCTCTTCCTTCGTGGTGAAGGGTATGCGCTTTTCGGCCAGCGTCAGGCGAACCTTGCGGCAGAACGGGGACAGCGGGACGTGGTGAAGATGGACGACGGGTGAGTGCATGGTGCCGGGGTTCAGGGATTTCCCTGTCTTTGCACCCGCAGCCCCGGAAATTCAACCGCCGAAACAGGCCGAGCGGTCATCGCGGGCGATCGTCGCCGCCCCGTCCGCGATCGAGGTCGCCCGGCGGCGCATGAACTCGCTGGGCCGCGCGGCGTCGCGATCCTGCGGCGCGGGCAGCACGGCGGCCAGCAAGGCAGCCTGCCGCGCGCTCAGATCGGCGGCATCGACGCCGTAATAGCGCTGCGCGGCGGCCTGCACGCCGAACACGCCCTGATCGAACTCGGCGATATTGAGGTACACCTCAAGGATGCGTTCCTTGGGCCAGAGCAGTTCGACCACCGGCGTCAGCACCGCTTCCAGCAGTTTGCGCACCATGGTGCGGCCGTGCCACAGGAAGGTGTTCTTCACCACCTGCTGGGTGATGGTCGAGGCCCCGCGCGCCCCGCCCTCGGCCAGCGCGTCGCGGATCGCGCCCATGTCAAAGCCCCAGTGGCGGCAGAAATTCACATCCTCGGCCGCCACGACCGAGCGCGCCATGACCGGCGCGATCTGGTCGAAATCGACCCAGTCGCGGGTCACGCCGCCCAGCTTGCGCGATTCGCTCCACTGGTAGAAGCCACCCGGCGGATCGACGAAACGGTACAGCCCGACCCAGGCCACCAACAGCACAAAGCCCGCCGCCAGCCCCAGCAACAGCCAGCGCAGCGCGCGGCGGATCGCCTGCGCGGTCCGGTCCAGCAGCCTTAACGGCGCCTTGGTCTTTTTCTTCGTCCTGCTCGCGCGTGCCATGCGCGCAGTAAACGGGTTGTCGCCGGTCGCTTCAAGCACCCCTGTGGCGCTCAGCCGCCCGTCAGAGAGAATTCGCCACCGCCAGCGATGGACGTTTGGGCCCCGCATGATACATTTCGCCGCACCCTACCCTTGCGCCAGCGAATGGATCCCCGCCGATGATGACCCTGCACTACTCTGCGACCTCGCCTTATGTGCGCAAAGCAATGATCCTGCTGCACGAGACCGGCATGCTCGACAGCGTGACCCTTGCGCCCTCGATGGGCACGCCGGTCGATCCCGGCACGATGCCGGTCGGGGCGAACCCGCTGGGCAAGATCCCGGCGCTGGAACGTGACGACGGCTGCACGCTTTATGACAGCCGGGTGATCTGCCAATACCTCGCCGCACAGGCGACCAAGGGTCCGGCGCTCTATCCCGCGGCCCCGGCCCTTTGGGAAACCCTGACGCTTGAGGCCACCGGCGACGGCATCCTCGATGCCGCGATCCTGATGCGCTACGAGACCGCGCTGCGCGCGCCCGAGCAGCAATTCGCCCCGTGGATCGAGGGCCAGTGGCAAAAGATCGCGCGCAGCCTGACGGCGCTGGAAACCCGCTGGATGGCGCATCTCGAGGGGCCGCTGACGATGGGGTCCATCGCCGTTGGATGCGCGCTGACCTATCTCGACTTCCGCCACGCCGACCGTGACTGGCGCGCGTCCCACCCGACCCTTGCCGCGTGGGAGGCCAAATTCGCCGCCCGCGATTCGGCCAGGGCCACGGTTCCCCCGGCGGCCTGATCGCAAAAATGCCCGCGACTTTACTGCCCCCGGCCGCGTTTCTGGCGGCCTGGGCCTTTCTGGCGATGAATGTGCTCACGCCGGGGCCCAATGTGCTCAACACCATCGCGCTGGCCATCGGCTCGGGGCGGCGCGCGGCGCTGGGCGCGGCGCTGGGGACCGGGCTGTCGATCACGCTGTGGTGCCTCGGCATGGTGCTGGGCGTCGCGGCCTTGCTGGTGACGGTGCCCGCGACCCGGCTGGTGATGACGCTGGTCGCCACCGGTCTGCTGATCTGGTTCGCCAGCCGCTACCTGCGCCGCGCGGCCAGCGGGCTGGCGGCACGGCGGCGCGGTGAAGCCCCCGCGCCCGAGGCCAAGCGTGGCCTGTCCGCCCGGGCCGGGATGCTGCGCGCAATGTCGATCATGCTGATGAACCCCAAGGCGCTGACCACCTGGCTGACGATGACCGCGGTCTTTCCGGTGGACCGCGCCGGGCCTTGGGATGTGGCGATTCTCTGCGTCGGGGCCTGTGTGGTCGCCGGGGCGATTCACGCAGCTTATGCCGTGGCGTTTTCCACGCCCGCCGCCGGGCGCGCCTTCATGCGCGCCGCACCCTGGATCAATCTGGGGGTCGGCCTGTTTTTTGCCGGCTTCGCCGCGACCCTTGCAGGAACGCTTCTGCGGCATATCTGAGGCGGGCGCGACCATACCGCAAGCACTGCCGCAACCGCTGCCCTCAAGGGCCGGGGTGCGGCATCATTCCCCATTTTCGCGGCTGGACTGATGTTCAAATCGCCGTTAAACAGCCGCCTTGGAAGCTGCAAGACCTGCGGCTCGTTTCGGCATATCTGCCGGACCCATGACCTTGAAATGGAGAATGCTCGTGTCCCACGCAGATGACAACGCAGGCACTCGCCGGGATTTCCTGTATTACGCGACAGCCGGCGCCGGTGTCGTCGCGACTGGCGCGGTGGTCTGGCCACTGGTCAACCAGATGAATCCTTCGGCTGATGTTGCGGCCCTGTCCTCGATCTTTGTCGATATCAGCGGTGTCTCGGTTGGCACGCAGCTGACCGTCAGCTTCCTGGGCAAGCCGGTGTTTATCCGTCGTCGTACGCCCGAAGAAATCGAAGCGGCCCGTGCCGTGCCGATGACCGATCTGATCGACACGAGCGCCGAGAACGCCAACAAACCCAACGCTGAAGCGACCGATGACAACCGCGCTGCCGACGAAACCGGCGAGTGGCTGATCATGACCGGCGTGTGCACCCACCTGGGCTGCGTGCCGCTGGGCAACGGTGCCGGCGACTTTGGCGGCTGGTTCTGCCCCTGCCACGGTTCGCACTACGATACGGCTGGCCGTATCCGCAAAGGTCCTGCGCCGCAGAACCTGCATATTCCTCTCGTCCAGTTCGTGGACGAGACCACCATCCAGCTCGGCTAAGGGAGACTGAAGGTATGTCCGGGATTCCCCACGACCATTACGAGCCCAAGACCGGCCCGGAGAAATGGCTTGACCGCCGCCTGCCGATTGTCGGGCTGATTTACAACACGCTGATGATCCCCACCCCCAAAAACCTGAACTGGTGGTGGATCTGGGGCATCGTGCTGGCCTTCTGCCTGGTGCTGCAAATCGTCACCGGCATTGTGCTGGTGATGCATTACACGCCGCATGCCGACATGGCGTTCAATTCGGTCGAGCATATCATGCGCGACGTGAACGGCGGCTATATGCTGCGCTACCTGCACGCCAATGGCGCGTCGCTGTTCTTCTTTGCCGTCTACATCCACATTTTCCGCGGTCTGTACTACGGCTCGTACAAAGCGCCGCGCGAAGTGACCTGGATCATCGGCATGCTGATCTACCTGCTGATGATGGCAACCGGTTTCATGGGCTACGTTCTGCCCTGGGGTCAGATGTCGTTCTGGGGCGCTACGGTGATCACCGGCCTGTTCGGCGCGATCCCCGGCATCGGCGAGCCGATCCAGACCTGGCTGCTGGGCGGACCGGCGGTTGGCAATGCGACGCTGAACCGCTTCTTCTCGCTGCACTACCTGCTGCCCTTCGTCATCGCCGGCCTGGTGATCCTGCACGTCTGGGCTTTCCACAACACCGGCAACAACAACCCCTCGGGTGTTGAGGTCCGTCGCGGGTCCAAGGAAGAAGCCGAGAAGGACACGCTGCCCTTCTGGCCCTATTTCGTGATCAAGGATCTGTTCGCGCTGGTCGTGGTGCTGCTGGTGTTCTGGGCGATCGTCGCCTTCATGCCGAACTTCCTGGGCCACCCTGACAACTACATCATGGCCAACCCGCTTTCGACGCCTGCGCATATCGTGCCGGAATGGTATTACCTGCCGTTCTACGCGATCCTGCGTGCCTTTACCGCCGATGTCTGGGTGGTGATCGCGGCGAACTGGCTGTCCTTCGGCATCATCGACGCCAAGTTCTTTGGTGTGCTGGCGATGTTCGGGGCGATTGCGGTGATGGCGCTGACCCCGTGGCTCGACACCTCGTCGGTCCGCTCGGGTCGCCACCGTCCGATGTTCAAGTCGTTCTTCTGGCTGCTGGCGGTCGACTTCGTGGTGCTGATGTGGGTCGGTGCGATGCCTGCGGAAGGGATCTATACCAATATTTCCCTGATCGGTTCCGCCTACTGGTTCGGCTATTTCCTGATCATCCTGCCGCTGCTGGGTGTCCTTGAGCGTCCGACGACTCCGCCGGCGACCATCGAGCAGGACTTCAAGGCCCAAGTGAAGGCAAAGGCCAAGAAGAGCGGCCCGGCCCCTGAGCAGATCCCGGCCGAGTGAGCGAAAGGAAGAGAGTGAAGATCATGATCAAGAAACTTGCCCTTTCGGCGATGACCGTGCTGGCACTGGGGTCCACCCCCGTGCTGGCCGCAGAATCGGGTCACGTCCACGACTTTGCGTTCTCGTTCGAGGGGCCCTTCGGCTCCTACGACCGGGCGCAGCTGCAGCGCGGTCTGCAGGTCTATACCGAGGTCTGCGCAGCCTGCCACGGTCTGGACCTGGTCACCTTCCGCTCGCTCAGCGACGAGACCGGCCTCGGTCTGGAAGACGACGTGATGCGCGCCTATGCGGCGACGATGGAAGTGCCTGACGGCGACGGCGGCTACCGCGCCGCCAGCGGTCCTGACCACTTCCCCGGCTCCAGCATGGAAAACGCCCCGGACCTCAGCATGATGGCCAAGGCCCGCGCCGGTTTCCACGGCCCCTATGGCCTGGGGATCAACCAGCTGCTGCACGGGATCGGTGGTCCTGAGTATATCGCCTCGTTCCTGACCGGGTTCACCGGGGAAGAGACCGAGCAGGGCGGCGCCATCTTCTATGAAAACACGGCCTTTGGCGGCAACGTCGCCATGCCGCCGCAGCTGGAAGACGGTCTGCTGGAATACGCGGACGGCACCGAAGCCACCGAAGAGCAAATGGCGCAAGACGTCGCTGCCTTCCTGATGTGGGCCGCCGAACCCAAACTGGTCGAGCGCAAGATGTGGGGCTTTATCGGCGTCATCTTCCTGGCGCTGCTGGCCTCGCTGCTCTACCTGACCAACAAGCGCCTCTGGGCACCGGTCAAGGACGCGGCCAAGAACAGCTGATCGGCTGATCCGTCACAGAACCGTGAAATGCGCCCCCCGGGGCGCGTTTTGCATTTTGCGGGTCTGGAAACGCGCTGGCGCGGCCGTTAGGCTTTTGTCATCTTTGGAGATTGCCGATGCTGCGCCCGGTTCTTACGCTGTTTCTCGCCCTCGCCGCCCCCCTGCCCGCCCTCGCACAATGGCAGGGCGTGGGCCGCTGGGGCAGCGAACAAAGCTTCCGCTTTGTCGCGCCCGGTACGTGGCTGGTGCTGCAACAGGGCGACAGCGTGCAGATCACCGCCGAGGGCGACAACCACGCGGGCAGGATCGAACTGTCGTGCACCCGCGACGCCCCCGCCGGGCAGCTGCGCCTGTCGCGCTATTACGGTGACGGGCTGGGGCTGTCGGACAGCGAACCCGTGCGCTTCGCCATCGACGGCCAGAGCTTCGAGCGCGCGCTACACTACCGCCCCGCCGACCGCGCTTGGGTGGCGTTGGACGTGCTGGATCCCGCGTTGCTCGACGCCTTCGCCTGGGGCACCCGGCTGGAATTGCTCAACGCCGCGGGCGAGCGCATCACCGCCTATCGCCTCAACGGCAGCGACGCCGCCCGTGCCGCCCTGCACCGGACCTGCGGGATCTAACCCAGATAAGCCTTCAACGCGGGCGGTGGATCAGCCAGCAGCGCCCCCGTGGCCGCAGGCGGCGCGGCCCGACCCTCCGCCACCACGATGGTCTGATCGCACAGGCGCAGCGCATCCTCGGGGTCATGGGTGATCATCAGCAGCGTCGCCCCCGTCTCATCCGCGATCCGCGCCACCAGATCCAGCATCTGGCGTTTCAGCGCCGGCCCCAGTGCCGAGAACGGCTCGTCCAGCAGGATCATCGGCCGCGCCCGCAACAGCACCCGCGCCAGCCCGGCCCGGCTGACCTGCCCGCCTGACAGCTGCGCGGGTTTGCGGGCCTCAAGGCCGCTTAGCCCCGTCTCGACCAGCGCCTGCCCCACCGCCGCCTTTTGCGCCGTGCTCAGGCGCAGGTTGGGGTTCACCCCCAGCGCCACATTGTCAAAGACGCTCAGATGCGGCAGCAGGTTGTTGTCCTGAAACAGAATGCTCAGCGGTCGCAGCGCCGGGGCCAGCCCGTCAATCCGCGCGCCCTGCCAGCTGATCGCCCCGGCAGCCAGCGGCACAAACCCCGCTACCGCGCCGATCAGCGTCGATTTTCCCGCTCCCGACGGCCCCATCACGGCGATCCGCGCGCCCTGCGGCACGCTCAGGTCCGCCGCCAAGCGGAAGCTGCCCAGCACGATCTCTACCCCGTCAAGCCCCAGCATCGCGCCCTCCGACAATCCGTTCCACGGCCACAAAGGCCCCCAGCGACAGCGCCAGCAGCAGCACCGCCGCCCCCGCCGACTCGCCGCTGCGATACGCCCCCATCAGCCGGTGCATCTGCATGGGCAGGGTCTCGGACCCGGTCTGCGCGAACAGCACGATCACCCCCAGATCCCCCAGCGACAGCGCCGCCCCCAGCCCCAGCGCAAAGCCCGCCGGGCGGCGCAGGCGCGGCCACAGCACCAGCCGCCAATGTGCCGCCGTGCTCAGCCCCAGCGCCGCCGAGAGCCGCGCGAAATCCGCCTCGGCCCGCCGCGCGGCAGGCACCAGCGCGCGCAGGGCAAAGGGCAGCGCCATCGCCGCATTGACCAGTGCCGTCACCGGCAGCGCCAGCCGCGCCGGGTCGATCCACGGGTTCGCCAACACGAACAGCCCGGTGCCGATGACCAGCGGCGATGAGATCAGCGCCGCCATCCCCAACGCCTCAGGCGCTTTGCGATACAGCGACGCCGCCGTCAATGTCGCCGCAAACACCGCCAGCAGCACCACCGACAGCCCCGCCACCAACAGCGACCGCAGCGTGGCCCACCAGACCACCGCAGGCAGACCGACCACCGCAGGCAGCCCCTTGATCACCACCATCGCCAGCGGCGCGAGCAGGAACGCCGCCGCCAGCGCAATCGCCAGCGCGTCCAGCCCCTTGGCCAGCCCGCCGGGCGGCGCAGGTGCCACCCGGTCCATGCCGGTGCTCGCCCCCTCAGGCAGCGTGAACCGCGCCAGCGCCAGCAGCGCGGCCAACCCGACGCCCGCCTGCACCGCCGCCAACAGCGCCGCGCGCCCCAGATCGAAATCGAAACGGAAGGCCTGGTAAATCGCCAGCTCCAGCGTCGTCGCGCGCGGGCCGCCGCCCAGCGTCAACGCCACCGCGAACGAGGTCAGGCAGATCAGAAACACCACCGCCAGCGCGCCGGGCACCACGCGGGCCAGCATCGGCCCCTCGATATGCCGCCACCGCGCGACCGCGCCGAACCCCAGTGCCGAGGACAGCCGCAGATGCTCTCCCGGGATCCGCGCCCAGCCCTGCAACAGCAGGCGCACCGACAGCGGCAGGTTGAAGAACACATGCGCCAGAATGACGCCGTGAAAGCCGTAGATGCTGAAACGCGGCAGACCCAGCCAGACCAGTGCCTCGTTGACGATGCCGTTGCGGCCCAGCACGGCCAGCAGGCCGATCACCGCCACCAGCACCGGCAGAATGAACGGCGCGCCCATCAGCACGATCAGCACCCCGCGCCCGGCAAAGCGCCGCCGCGCCAGCGCGCGCGCCACCGGGATCGCCAGCGCGACCGAGACCAGCGCCGACACCGCCGCCTGCACCACGGTAAAGCGCAGCGCAGACCAGTCGGCGCTGCTCAAGCTGGCGCTGCCCTCGGCCCGCCAGACCACGGCACCCAAAGCGCCAAGGTTCAGCACGACAAGGACCGCCGCGACCAGCGCGGCGGCCCCGATCAACCAGAAGGGCTCACTGCGCCAGCGCATCCCGCCACTCGGCAAGGGCGGGATCCCGCAAGGCCTGCGCCGCGTCCGCGGGCAGCAGGATCGACACCTCGGGCCGCGGCAGTGCCGCGAACCCCTCGGCCAGACCGCCCTCGGGCATCACGGCAGGGTACATCCAGTTGGTTTCGGGGATCAGCGCCTGCGCGGCGTCCGAGGTCATGAAGTCCAGAAACTGCGCCGCCAGTTCGGGCTGATCGGTCCCCGCGACAACGCCGCCGACCTCGACCTGCATGTAATGGCCCTCGTCGAACAGCGCGGCGGCCTTGGTGTCATCGCCCTCGGCGATGATGTGATAGGCGGGTGAGGTGGTATAGCTCAGCACCATGTCGGCCTCGCCCTCAAGGAACAGGCCGTAAGCCTCGGACCAGCCCGGCGTGACGGTCAGGATGCGCGGGGCGAGGCCCTGCCAGATCGCCCCGGCCTGATCGCCGTACAGCGCCTTGACCCACATCAGCAGGCCCAGACCGGGGGTCGAGGAACGCGGGTCCTGAATCACCACGCTCAGATCGCTGTCGATCAGATCGGCAAAGCTGCGCGGCGGGGTCGCGACGCGGGTGGTGTCATAGACGAAGGCGAACCAGCTCCAGTCGAAGGGCACGAACAGGGGATCGTCCCAGGCAACCGGCAGATCCAGCTGCGGCGACAGACCATGCGGCGCGATCAGGCCGGCTTCGGCAGCGGCAGCGGTCAGGTTGGTGTCCAGCCCCAGAACCACGTCGGTGTCGCTGCGCGCGCCCTCCAGCATCAGCCGCGCCAGCATCGCGGCGGCGTCACCGGCGGCCTCGAACACCAGATCGCAGCCGCAGGTCGCCTCGAACGCGGCCTCGATCTGCGGGCCGGGGCCCCAGTCAGCGATGAAACTGTCATAGGTGAGCACCCGCAGTTGGGGTGTCTGGGCGTTTGCCATCAGGGGAACTGCCAGCGCACAAGCCGCAAGCAATCCCGTGGCAAAGGTCGGATGGGTCATGATCATTCCTCCATTGCGACGGGCAGGGTCGGGGTGGAGGATCATCCTGTCACCTTCCCTCCGCCGGTCCTAACCGGTTCAGGTTCAACGGGTCCGTGGTTGCCCACATCTCAGCCGGATTGCGCCGGCACCCCGAGGTAGCGGGCAAGATAGAGCTTTGCAGAGCGACCGCAAGGGGGCACCATGACCGCAGCAAAGGGAGGCTCTTCATGCCCATCGCCATCACACCGGACTTCGACGGCCAGACCGTCATCACCACCTTCGAGATGACCCCCGGCACCTGCAGCGACGTGCTTGACGCGCTGAATGACGCCTATGAGGCGGTGATCCGCCACCAGCCCGGATTTCTGGGCGGCGCGCTGCATGTGAATGACGCGCAGACGCGGATCTCGACCTATTCGCGCTGGGAAAAGCGTGGCGACTTTCAGGCCATGCTGCGCACCACCGAGATGCGCGAGCGCAACCGCAAGATCGCGGCGCTGTGCACGCATTTCGAGCCGGTGATGTACGAGGTCGCAGCGGTGTTCTGAACGGCGCTGTGGAACCGGGAGGGTTTTCCACCCTCCCGGACGCTCCCGGAGGATATTTTCAGACAGAAAATGAGGCGCGGTTAACGAAAGCTTAACGCCCCTCTTTGCTCTTCAAATATCCTCGGGGGTGAATGGCCGGAACGGCCAGAGGGGGGCCGAGGCCCCCCTGCCCGCTCACCCTGTGCGCCGACCGCTGGCGCTGTTGAACGGGTGCAGCCCGTCCAGCGCGGCATAAAGCGTGATCGGCGCGCCTTCGGTCACGGCAGGCAGGCCAGAGAGACGCACGGTGATCGGCTGGTCGCTGCCGCCCAGTGTGACGTAGATGTGGCTCTCGGCCCCGGCCGGTTCCAGCAGTACCACCGTGCCGTTCAGCGCCAGATGCGGCTCTGCGGGCGGGGTCAGCAGCAGCTCGTCCGGGCGCACGCCGATCAGGTCGGTGCCCGAAGGCAGCGCCTGAGGGGCGATGCCGCTATCGCGCAGATAGGCCATGTCGATCATGTTCATCGCCGGAGAGCCGATGAACCCGGCGACAAACACCGTCGCGGGGCGCGAGTACAGCTCCATCGGCGTGCCGACCTGCTCGATCTTGCCGCCGTTCAGCACCACCAGCCGGTCGGCCATGGTCAGCGCTTCCAGCTGGTCATGCGTCACATAGAGCGAGGTGGTCTTGAGCCGTTTCTGCAACTGCCGGATCTCAACCCGCATCTGCACGCGCAGCTTGGCGTCGAGGTTCGACAGCGGCTCGTCGAACAGGAACGCCGCCGGTTCGCGCACCAGCGCCCGCCCCATGGCCACGCGCTGACGCTGGCCGCCCGACAGATTGCGCGGCTTGCGGTCGAGATACTCGCCGATCTGCAGCATCGCGGCTGCTTCCTGCACCCGGCGCTCGATCTCGGCCTTGTCCACGCCCTGATTGCGCAGCCCGTAGGCGAGGTTGTTGTAAACCGTCATATGCGGGTAGAGCGCGTAGTTCTGGAACACCATGGCGATGTCACGCTGCGCGGGCTCCAGACCGTTCACCACACGGTCGCCGATGGTCAGAGTCCCGCCGGTGATCGTCTCCAGCCCGGCGACCATGCGCAGCAGCGTGGACTTGCCGCAGCCCGAGGGGCCGACGAGCACGATCATCTCGCCATCGGCGATGTCGAGGCTGACGTCGCTCACCGCCTGGACGCCGCCGGGATAGACCTTGGACAGGCCATCAAGCACGATGCGGGCCATATTACTTCTCCGTCTCGGTCAGGCCCTTCACAAAGAGCCGTTGCATGAACAAAATCACCAGGATAGGCGGCAGCGCGGCCAGCACGACGGTGGCCATCACCAGATGCCACAGGGGCTCGCTGTCGGCTCCGGTCACCATGCGCTGAATGCCCATGACGACGGTGTAATAAGCCTCGTCATTGGTCACCAGAAGCGGCCAGAGGTACTGGTTCCAGCCATAGATGAACATGATCACAAACATCGCGGCGATGTTGGTGACCGACAGGGGCAGCAGGATGTCCTTGAAGAACTTGAGCGGCCCGGCACCATCAACGCGCGCGGCTTCCAGCATTTCCTCGGGCACGGTCATGAAGAACTGCCGGAACAGGAAGGTCGCCGTGGCCGAGGCGATCAGCGGGATCGACAGGCCCCAGTAGCTGTTGAGCATCCCCAGATTGGCGACAACCTGATAGGTCGGCACGATGCGCACCTCGACCGGCAGCATCAGGGTGATGAAGATGATCCAGAAGAAGAAGATGCGGAACCGGAAGCGGAAATAGACGATGGCGAAGGCCGAGAGCAGCGAGATCGCAATCTTGCCCACCGCGATCATCATCGCCATGACGAAGCTGTTCCACAGCATCAGGCCAATAGGCGGCGCACCGGCGTTCGAGCGCCCCTCGAAGATCACGGTCGAATAGTTCTCGATCGCGTGGCTGCCGGGCAGCAACGGCATGACGCCCTGCAGGAAGGTGCCCGGCGCGTGGGTCGAGGCGATCAGCGCCACATAGACCGGGAACACCACGATGGCGACGCCGATGATCAGGATGAGATGGGCAAGAAGCGTGCCCCAGCGGTCGTTTTCTACCATGATGCGGCGCCTTTAGTAATTCACCCGACGCTCGATCCAGCGGAACTGGACCACGGTCAGGACGATGACGATCCCCATCAGCACAACCGATTGCGCTGCGGACGAGCCGAGATTGTTGCCGATGAACCCGTCGCGATAGACCTTGTAGACCAGAATATTGGTCGCCTGCGCAGGGCCGCCTTCGGTCGTGGCATGGATCACGCCGAACGTGTCGAACATCGCGTAGACGATGTTCACCACCAGCAGGAAGAACGTCGCCGGCGACAGCAGCGGGAACACGATGGTCCAGAACCGCTTGGACCGGCTGGCGCCATCAATCGCCGCCGCCTCGATCAGCGATTGCGGGATGGATTGCAGACCGGCAAGGAAGAACAGGAAGTTATAGCTGATCTGCTTCCACGCGGCGGCGATCACCACCAGAATCATCGCGTGGCTGCTTTCCAGCCGGTGGTTCCACTCGATCCCGATGCCGCCCAGCATATAGGGCAGGATGCCGATGGACGGGTTGAAGATGAACCACCACAGCACACCGGCAACCGCCGGGGCCACAGCGTAAGGCCAGACCAGAAACGTCGCATAGCCATCGCGCGAGCGGATCATCCGGTTCACCATCACCGCGAACAGCAGTGACACCGACATGGCCAGCAGCGTGGTCGACACCGAAAAGATCAGCGTCGTTTTCATCGACACCAGATAATGCGGGTCGGCAAACAGACGCTCGAAATTGCGAAACCAGATGAAGGTGGTGCGCAGCCCGAACGGGTCCTGACGCAACATGGATTGCCACAAGGCCTGGCTCGCGGGCCAGACAAAGAAGATCAGCGTGATGATCACCTGCGGGGCCAGCAGCGCATAGGGCAGCCAGCGACTGTTGGTGAAGGTCATGCGCTTGGTCTGCATGCCGGTCGTCCTGCAAAAAGAGGGACCCGCCCGATCCTGAGGAACCGGGCGGGCAAGGGTCTGTTCGGATTACTGCGTCGCCGCTTCGAAATCGCGCAGCAGATCGTTGCCGCGCGCGACGATGTTGTCCGCGGCTTGCTGGGCGCCGATCGTACCGATGATCATCGCTTCCATCTCTTCCGAGATGATGTCGCGGATCTGAACGAAATTCCCGAAACGCAGACCGCGCGAGTTTTCGGTCGGCGGGTTCAGGTTCATCTGACGGATCGAGATGTCGGCGCCGGGGTTGGCGTCATAGTAACCTTCCGACTGGGTCAGCTCGAAAGCGGCCTGCGTGATCGGCAGGTAGCCGGTGTTCTGGTGCCACCAGGCCTGGTTCTCGGGCAGCGACAGGAAGGCGAAGAACTGGGCAACGCCGGTGTATTCCTCGTCGGTGTGACCCGTCAGCGCCCACAGCGTGGCCCCGCCGATGATCGAGTTCTGCGGCGCGCCTTCGACATCGGCGTAATACGGCTGCATGCCATAGCCGACGTTGAACGTGGCGTTCGACAGAACCCCGGCACGACCGGCCGAGCTTTCCATCATCATCGCGCATTCGCCCGAATAGAACTTGGCACCCGCGTCAGGGCCAGCGCCGCCGCCCGCCCAGCTGAACAGGCCTTCGGACTGCCAACGGGCCAGATTTTCCCAATGCCGGATCAGCGCCGGATGCTGGTTCAGCACCAGCTCGGTGTCGAAGCCTGCGAAACCGTTTTGCTGGGTGCCCAGCGGCAGGTTGTGATAGGCAAGGAAGTTCTCCAGCTGAACCCAGCTGGGCCAGCGGGTGGTGAAGCCACAGGTGGCCGCGCCCGACTCGACGATCTGGCGCGACATGGCTTCCATGTCAGCCCAGGTGGCCGGCGGGGTATCGGCGTCCAGACCGGCGGCCTCGAACACGTCGCGGTTGTAATACAGGATCGGCGTCGACGAGTTGAACGGGAACGACAGCATGTTGCCATCGGGATCGGCATAATAGCCGACGACGGCCGGCAGATAGGCCGACGGATCGAAGACCACATCATTGGCTTCCATCAGCTCATAGATCGGATAGATCGCGCCTTCGGCGGCCATCATCGTACCGGTGCCGACTTCGAAGACCTGCACGATGGCGGGCTGCTCACCGGCGCGGAACGCGGCGATCGCGCCGTTCATCGTCTCGGCATAGGTGCCGCGGAAGCTGGGAACGACGACGTAATCGGACTGGCTGGCGTTGAAGTTGGCGGCGATCTCTTCGACCAGCTCGCCCAGACGGCCGCCCATTGCGTGCCACCACTGGATTTCGGTCTGCGCCTGCGCGGCGGGCGCAACGAGCGCCAGTGCGGTCGCGGCCAGGAGACTGTGTTTCAACATCGGGAACCCCATTGGTTACGTTGGTTCTGATTGCGCTCAAAAAAGCGGAAACCGCGTCCCTCCGGAAAACCGGAAGGGCGCGAATTTCAGCACTTTGATGCGATAATCTTCGTTTGTGAAGCGTTTATGTCAAAAGGCGAAAATTTTCTTCGCCCGTGCATTATTCGCTTGGCCGCCCACGCAAAAGGCGCGGCCCCGTTGGAGCCGCGCCTTTTATACACAAGAAAAATCGCTGTTTCAGCCCTGATACGGCGTGGTTGCCCGCCCGACATAGCGCAACCCGCGCGGCCCCCAATGCGGCCAGGCCAGCAGTTCGGACATGGTCACCGGCTGCAACCCGCGCGCCAGAATACCGTCCAGGGCAGCGGGCACCGCGCGGATGGTCGGTCCGTGGATGTCATGCGCCAGAATCACCGCCCCCGGACGCGCGCCCTGAATCATGCGCTGCGCCACGACGGACACGCCGGGGCGTCGCCAATCCTCAGGATCGACCGACCACACCACGGACGACAGATTGCGCTGATCAAACAGCATCTGCATCTGCCGATGGGTGAACGATCCATACGGCGGGCGCATGGTGACCGGAACCGCACCGACCGTGTCCCAGATCATCTGCTGGGTGCGGTCAATCTCGGTCAGGATGGTGCTGTCGCTCTGCCGCGACAACACCGGATGCGTCCAGGTATGGTTACCCAGTTCGTGCCCCTCGGCCACGATCCGGCGCACGATCTCGGGATACCGCCGGGCGTTCTGGCCAATGACGTAGAACGTCGCCTTGACGCGATACCGGGCCAGAATATCCAGCAAATGCGGCGTATTCTGCGGATGCGGGCCGTCATCGAACGTCAGCGCCACGCGCGGACGATCCGTGTGAACGGACGTGAGCGAGACCAGTTCATGCGTCCGGCGCAGCCGAGGCATCGGCGTTGTCGGAACGGCAGGCACGGTCTGCGCAACGGCAGATGTAACAGTCCCCAGCTGCGCCGAGGCGGCAAAGCCCAGCGCACCGAGGCCGGACAGCAAGGTCCGACGATGTATGATGGTCACACTGTCCCCCGACAGTTGTGTAAGCAGCTGTCCCGAGTCCTAATGACAGCCCTCGACGCGGAAAAGTTGATTCTGGTCAAGGGCTTGTTGAGCGTCCTGCCCTGCGGCTCGATTGCCACAAAACAGCGGGTTTACAGCGTATTCGCGGTGGCTTTCGCCCGCGCACGCAACTTTTGCGCGATCGGCGCCGCTCCGCTCAGGCGCTCAAAACACCTTTGCGGCGCGCAGCACCCGCCCCGAATCACCCAGGTTTTACAGCTTGTCGCGCAGCGAAAACCACAGCATCGCCGCCACCATCAGCGGATAGCGCAGGCTGGCGCCGCCCGGAAACTGCGGGTTGGGCACAGCGGCCATCACATCGAACCGCTCGGCCTGCCCGGCGATCGCCTCGGCCATCAGCTTGCCGCCCAGCGTGCCCATCGCCACCCCGTGCCCGGAAAAGCCCGACGCGGTCAGCACATTCCCCGCCAGCCGCGCGAAATGCGGCATGCGGTTATAGGCAATGCCCAGCGTCCCGCCCCAGGCGTGGGTGATCTCGATCCCGCGCAATTGCGGGAAAATCTCTTCCATCGGACGGCGCACCTTGGCCGCGATGTCATCGGGAAAGCGGTAGCCATAGCTCTCGCCGCCGCCAAACAGCAGCCGGTTGTCCTGCGAGAAACGGAAGTAATTCACCACGAACTTGGTATCCGCGACCGCATGATCGGCGCTGATCACCGCCGCGCGTTCCGCGTCGCTCATCGGGCGGGTCGCCGCGATGAAGTTGTTGATCGGCATCACGCGCGACGCAACCTCAGGCTCCAGCCGCCCCATGTAGCCATTCAGCCCCAGCGCCACAAACCGCGCGGTGATCGTCGCGGCCTCGGTCATCACCCGCGCCGGCTCACCCTTGGTCACTGCGGTCACGCGCGACTGCTCGAAGATCCGCACCCCCGCCGCCTGCGCGGCCCGCGCCAGCCCCAAGGCATAGCGCAGCGGGTGCAGATGCCCGCCACCATGGTCAATATCGCCGCCATGATACGCGGGCGAACCCACCAGCGCCTGCATCTGCGCCCGGTCCAGCGGCTCGATCTGGTCATAGCGATAGTCGCGCGCCAGCTTCTCGGCATAGGCCCGCGCCTCGCCGACATAGCGCGGCTTGTGCGCCGCATGGATGATCCCCGGCGCAAACCCCGCCTCGGGCGCATGCCGCGCCGCCAGATCCCGCGTCAGCACCACCGATTCCAGCGACAGATCCCACAGCGCCCGCGCCTGGGTCTTGCCGACCATGCCCTCCAGCGTGTCCTGATCCAGCCGTTGCCCGGTGCCCACCTGCCCGCCATTGCGCCCCGACGCGCCAAACCCCACGCGCTGCGCGTCCAGCAGGATGACGTCATAGCCCCGCTCGGCCAGATGCAGCGCGGCGGACAACCCTGTAAACCCGCCGCCCACCACGCAGACATCGCAGCTCAGCGCCCCGGCGGCTGCCGGAAACCCCGGCAGCGCCTCGGCCGTCGCGGCGTACCAGCTGGACGGATACGCGCCCAGCCGGTCATTGGCGGTCAGCAGATCCATGTCACTGGGCCTTTTTCAGCAAACCATCGTCCTTGAGCTGCTTATACGCCTCATCCAGCGCCACCGTCGCCCGGTCGATCAGAATGTCGATCTCGGACGGCGTGATCACCAGCGGCGGCGAGATGATCATGCGGTCATAGACATGCCGCATGACCACGTTATTGGCAAAGCAACGCTCGCGCGTGATGTAGCCCGCCGTCCCGGCACCAGCGGCGAATTTCGCCCGCTCCCCCTTGACCGGCACCAGCGCCAGCGAGCCCATCAGACCCACCAGCTGCGTATCCTCGACCAGCGGGTGATCGCCCAGCGCATGCCATCGTTCGGCCAGATAGGGGTGGGCCACGTCGCGCACATGCTCGACGATGCCCTCTTCCTCGATGATCCGCAGGTTCTCCAGCGCCACAGCGGCAGCAACCGGGTGGCCGGAATAGGTGTAGCCGTGGTTGAACTCGTCGGTGGCAATCACCGCCGCCACCTCGTCACAGACCACCGAGCCCCCGATCGGCTGATAGCCCGACGACAGGCCCTTGGCGATCGTCATGATATGCGGCTTGATGGCGAAGGTCTGACTGCCGAACCAGTTGCCCGTGCGCCCGAACCCGGTGATCACCTCATCGGCAATCAGCAGGATGTCGTACTTATCGACAATGCGCTGGATCTCGGGCCAGTAGGTCGACGGCGGAATGATCACCCCGCCCGCACCCTGCACCGGCTCGGCGATGAACGCACCGACACGGTCGGCGCCCAGCTCAAGGATCTTCTCCTCCAGCGCGCGGGCGCGTTGCAGCCCGAACTCCTCGGGCGTCATATCGCCACCCTCGGCGTACCAATGCGGCTGGTCGATATGCACGATACCCGGAATCGGCAACCCGCCCTGCTCGTGCATCGACGTCATGCCACCCAGACTGGCACTGCCCATGCTCGAGCCGTGATAGCCGTTCTTGCGCGAAATGATCACCGATTTCTCGGGCTTGCCCTTCAGCGCCCAGTAGTGGCGCACCAGACGGATGTTGGTGTCATTGGCTTCCGACCCTGACGAGGCAAAGAACACATGGTTCAGATCCCCCGGTGCGAGATCGGCGATGCGGGCGGCCAGGGCGATGGCGGGCACATGGCTCGTCTGGAAGAAGGTGTTGTAATAGGGCAGCTCTTCAATCTGCCGTGCCGCCGCATCGGCCAGTTCCTTGCGCCCGTAACCGACATTGACGCACCACAACCCGGCCATGCCGTCGATCAGCGTCTCGCCCTCGCTGTCGGTCAGATACACGCCCTTCGCCCGCGTGATGATCCGCGCCCCCTTCTTGGCCAGCGCGTCATTCTGCGTGAACGGGTGAACATGATGCGCCGCGTCCAGCGCCTGCAGTTCCGAGGTGGGCAAATGATTGGTGATCGTGCGCATGGCGAAGACTCCTTCAGACCCGCAAAACCGGGGATTCGGGCCACGATACGCCCCCCGCCCGTCGCCGCAATCCGATTTGATCAAATTCTTGGCCGGTGCCCGCCGCGCCCGCTCATCTGTCCGCAAATATCCTGGGGGTGAATTTGCGCAGCAAAGAGGGGGGCAACGCCCCCCTTGCCCGGTCGCCCGAGGGCATGACGCTGAAAGCGTCAGGGCCAAAGGGCGAAACCCCTCACCCGTGCAGATCCGCCCGCACCCGGTCGATACCTTGACGGATATCCGCCTCGATCGCCCGCGCCAGCGCCTGCGCATCCCCGGCGCGCATCGCGGCCACGGCATCCTTGTGCCGGTCCGGCCCGATCTCACCATCGCAGGTCATCACCACCCTGAGCGACGGGGCAAAGCGCAGCCACAGCGACTGGGTCAGCGACGTCAGGATCGGTGCCTCGGCCAGATCATAGAGCGCAAAATGAAAGCGGTAGTTCCCGGCCAGATACCCGCGCACATCGCTGATCTCGATGGCCTCGTCGATCTCGTCATCCAGCGCCTGCAACCGGGCGATATCCACGCCCGTCAACCGCGGCAGCGCCAGCTCGGCCAGCCGAGGCTCCAGCGCCAGACGGGCGAAGGCCAGCTCATCGGCCTGCGACGCGGTCAGCCGCGGGACCGAGACCCGGCGGTTTTCATGCAGGATCAAACCGCCCTCTGCGGTCAGACGCCGTATCGCCTCGCGGACCGGGGTCATGCCCGCACCCAGAACCGCCGTGATCCCCTGAATGGTGACTTTCTGGCCCGGCTCCAGCTCACCGAACATCGCCATGTCCCGCAACCGTCGATAGGTCGCCTCGTGTTCGGGCAGTTTATGCGGATCTCGCAGCGGGGACGTATCAGTCAGGGCCATGTATTTCGCAGCAATCTGATCAAAATCCGACGTTAGCGCATCGCCTTGACCCTGCATAGCGGTTTGCTCGGCAATCCCCCTGCCCGCGCCGCGCTGCCCGATCAACGGGCCGCGCTGTGCCCGACGCCCTCATCCTGCCGGATAAGTCGCCTGACATTGCGCGCTTGCTGCGGTTGCGCGCGGGCGTTCGCGCGCCAGTTGCCGCTCCAGCAACGCGATGCGCTCGCGCACCAGATCGCGGTCGACGCGGTGGTGGATCTCGTTGATGTCGTAATCGGGGCGCGCACAGGGCACTGCCGCCCCGCCGGGCCCGCCGCAGACCCCCATCGACATCGTCGGCACGCGGATGCGCTCGATCGAATAGCCCCGGCTGAGCGTGGCGTATTCCTCGCTCAGGGTGCGCTCGATCTCACGCGCGGGTTGCTCGGCGTCATAGAGGCATTGCTGCAAGGGCGTCGCGCATCCTGCCAACAAAACCCCGACCGTCACCAGTGCCAGACTTGTCTTGCGTGCCATTCCCTTGCCCTCCTTGCGGTTTACTCGATCTCGCGTGCTTCCGACGCCAGCATGATGGGGATGCCATTGCGAATCGGAAAGGCCAGATGCGCCGTGGCCGAGATCAACTCTTGCGCAGTCCGGTCATAGGTCAGCTGGCCCTGCGTCACCGGACAGACCAGCGAGTCCAGCATGTGGCGCTCGGCCTGCGGCGTGGCCACCGCCCCGTCGTCATCATCGTTCATTGCAGCGTTCCCCCGGTCTCGCCCGGCGCGCGCAGGGCAAATTGCATCAAGGTTACCAACGTCTCGCGCCGCGTGGTGAGAGACGGCGCTTCCAGCAGCGCCTGCCGTTCCTCGGGCGGGAAGGGGCACAGCATGGACAGCGCGTTGATCAGCAGCTCGTCCTCGGCATCCTTCAGACTGTCCCATTCGGTCGACAGCGACACGGCCTCGAAATACCGCGCCAGCAGGTCAAGGAAGGGCTCGCGATCAAACGCCGTGTCATGCTCGACCGGCCCCAGATCCCGCTCGAACCCGCCCCACGCGGGCCGCCCCCGCCGGTACGGCAACCCGTCGGCTGGCAATTCCGCGCTCAGCCGAAAGCGGCTGATCCCGGTGAGGGTGATCATATAGCGCCCGTCCTCGGTCTCGGACATCGCGGTCAGACGCCCGGCGCAGCCGATCGCATGCAGCCGGTCACCGGCCCCGGCCGGGGTCGGGCGCGGCTGGATCATGCCGATCAACCGATGCGGCGTGGCCATGCAGTCTTCGAGCATCGACAGATAGCGCGGCTCGAACAGATGCAGGGGCAGCTTGGCGCGCGGCAACAGCAGCGCGCCAGGCAACGGGAACAACGCAAGGGCGTCAGGAAGGTCTTTGGCTTTCAGCATGATCCTGACATAGCGCGCGCGGCCCCTTAGGCAAAGATCATCGACGACAAACGGCGACGGCCCTTCTGCGCCAACGGATCGTTGGGCTTGAGCGCGTCGAACACGATGAACAATTGCGCCTTGGCCGCGCCCTCGTTCCACTCGCGGTCGCGGCGGAACAGCTCCAGCAGCTCGTCGATGGCCCCGGCCACATCGCCACTGGCATGCAACGCGCCGGCCAGATCGAAGCGCGCCTGATGGTTGGCCGGGTCCGCCGCCAGCGCCGCGCGCAGCTCATCCACCGGCCCCGCCGTCTCGGCCTGCCGCGCCAGCGCCAGCTGGGCGCGCGCCGCCTCGACCTCTTTCGCCGTCGCAATCGCTGCCGGGGCGTTGTTGATCAGCGCCTCGGCCTGATCCAGCGTCCCCGCCGCGATATGCGCCCGCGCCAGCCCGCCCAGCGCCCGCGCGTTCTCGGGCTCTTCGCCCAGCACCGCCGCGAAGACCTCGGCCGCATCCGCAGCCTCGCCCGCGCCCAGCATCGTCTCGGCCTCGTCCAGCGCCGCTTCCAGCCCCTCATCCGCGCCGGTCAGCGCAACCAGCTTGTCGACGAAGGTCTTCAACTCGGACGGCGGCACAGCCCCCTGAAACGCATCGACGGGGCGGCCCTGAAAGAACGCATAGACCGTCGGGATCGACTGAATGCGCAGCTGCGCGGCGATCTGCTGGTTCTCGTCGACGTTGATCTTGACCATCTTCACCTTGCCCTTGGCAGCGGTGACGGCAGCTTCCAGCTGCGGGCCCAGCGTCTTGCACGGCCCGCACCACGGCGCCCAGAAGTCGACGATGACCGGCACTTCCTGGCTGGCGTCGACGACATCGGCCATGAAACTGGCTTCGGTGGTATCCTTGATCAGACCCGCCGCGGCGGGGGCGGTGTCAAAATTGCCCAGCATGGCATCCTCTCGCGGTTTCTGCGTTGCCCCCTATATGCGACCGACGCGCCCCTGATCCAAGGGGCAAGTTCTGGACAAGCCCCGCTTCGCGCGCAATCTCGGGCCTATGCACACGCTCCTCACCTTTGGCGACTCAAACACCCACGGCACCCCGCCGCTGCAACGGCGCGGTGTGTACGAGCGGTATCCACCCGATATCCGCTGGCCAAAGCGCGCCGCCGCCACGCTCGGCTGGTCGCTGGTGGAAGAGGGGTTGCCGGGCCGCACCGCCCAGTTCGACGATCCGGTGATGGGCGGGATCATGAACGGCTGGCCCGCGCTCTATCAGGCGCTGCGCAGCCACGGGCCGATTGACGCGCTGACGATCATGCTGGGCACCAATGACGTCAAAACCCGCTTCGGCGCCACACCCGAGCAGATCGCCGGCGGCATCGCGGCCCTCCTCGACCTCGCGCTGGGGGACGAGCTGCAAACCCGCCACGGCGGCTTTCGCGTCCTGCTGATCGCCCCGCCCCCGGTCGCCGAATCCGGCATCCTCGCCGCCGACTTCTGGGGCGGCGCCGCCAAATCCCGCGCCCTCGCCCCGCTCCTCGCCGACCTAGCGCGGTCCCGGGACACCCTCTTCCTCGACGCTGGCACCCATATCGAGACCAGCCCCCTCGACGGCGTCCACCTCACACCCGACGCCCACGCCACCCTCGCCCAAGCCGTGGCCCACGCCCTCTACTGAGCGAACCCGCTTTCATCTTGCCCTAAATACGCCCCTGAACGCGAGAACCCGTCAGCGCCACGGTCTCCACTTGCGCCGTGCTTCTTCGGCCAGCGGCGCAAACTCCCGCACCTGCGCCATCGCCGTCAGGAACCAGTCGGCGAACCCGACACCGTAAGTCTGTGCTACCGGCCACAGGACATCCCAACTGGTGAGAACGTAGTGCGTCAAGGCGGCACCAAAAACGCCTTGAAAAGCGGCATTTCCTGCGGCTTCTCCCACCCAGAGCGCCGCGCCCGCTGCCAACTTCCACAGCACGTTCTTGTTTACGCTCTGCTGCGCCACGGCGGCATCCGGTGTACGGCTCGACAGCACAAGGTCTTCCAGCGCGCGCAATCGCTCTCCCATGGCCGCCGTGTCCTTCGCCGTACGCGCACTCATCGCGTCCTGTGCCGCCTTGTCGGCCTCCGGTGCCGGGTTCTCGGCATAGCGACGGGCGCGGTCCATCAGCAGGGCGACATCCGCGTTGTCGATCACCAGCCCGGGACCGAGACGCAGCGCGTCGCCCAGCGGAACAATCACCTCTTCGGGAAAATCCTCGCCGCCCTGTTCCTCGCGCCCCAGTCTGGCGAGGTCTTGCAGGTCTTCGATCGCCAGATGAAGACCCAGCATATCAAGGTCTTCAAATTCCGGCGCGACCTCCCTCTCAAGCAAACGGGCACGCGTCCCAAGGCGCGGAAACCGGTTGCCCGCCGCATCCGCCAGCGCATGGGACTTGTCCTGCAACCGCCGATGCAGCGCCCGCTTGAGGCTTTCCTCGCGCTCGGCCTCAGACGGAGCCGACGCCGCAACCTCCAACCGCCCATCCGCTGCCTCAACCGCAAACAACGCGTCCGGCTGCGGCGCATCACCCTCCCCCGGCAGCTCCCAGTCTTCCAGACACTCAAACAACACCCGCGCCCGTTCGGCACTGTCCACAATCTCGGAAATCTCGGCGATTCTGGGGTCATCTTTCGCGGCCATGCAATCGTCGAAGGTTAGCCCGAGCCCGGTTGACGACTCTACCAGCCCTTGCAGCCGTCGTATTGGCCGTAGATCTCGTACCGGGGTTCTATCCAACCAAAGATTGGTCAAAGTCAGGAGATCGGACAACGGGGTCAGGTCGCTGACCTGCGTGTCCGCCAGATACAACTCCGTCAAACCGGTCAGAACCGACAGTGCGGCCAGGTCGCTGACCGGCGTGTCGTTCAGCCACAACTCCGTCAACCCGGTCAGGCCCGACAGCGGTGTCAGGTCGCTGACCGGCGTGCCGCTCAGATACAACGCCGTCAACCCGGTCAGGTCCGACAGCGGCGTCAGGTCGCTGACCTGTGTGCCCATCAGCCACAACTCCGTCAACCCGGTCAGGCCCGACAGCTGCGTCAGGTCGCTGACCGGCGTGCCGCTCAGCCGCAACGCCGACAGTTTTGTCAGGCCCGACAGCGGAGTCAACTCGCTGACCGGCGTGTCCTCCAGAGACAACACCGTCAACCCGGTCAAGCCCGACAGCGGGGTCAGGTCGCCGACCGGCGTGCCGGTCAGGTACAACTCCGTCAACCCGGTCAAGCCCGACAGCGGAGTCAGGTCGCTGACGTGCGTGTAGTCCAGATCGAGGAATCGCAGCCCCGCAAGTTCTGCGATTTCAGGCGGCAGCGCCGCCAAGGCGCGCATATCATCGCTTTCAAACGAGAGCCTCGTCGCCCCCTCGGCCTTCGCCTTGGCGATCCGTTCCTTTGCGCGTTCATAGGCCCGTTCCGCGTCGGTCATCGCTGGCCCTCCGACCGACAGCATGGGGCAGCCAGACCGGCCCCGCAAGCCCCCGCGCGGCCCGGTGTCCCCGGCCCAAACCCTAAGGACCAGTTAATCGCACCACCCAAGTGCTTGATTTTAAAAGACCCGAGAAATGTCCCATCGTGGGACACCCCGCCCCTTACAGATCGAACGTCGCCAGCACCGGCGCGTGGTCGCTGGGCTGGGTCCAGCCCCGCACCGCCCGCAAAACGCGCGAGGAATGCCCCGATGCGGCAATATCCGCGCTGGCCCAGATATGGTCCAGCCGCCGCCCCTTGTCCGCCGCATCCCAATCCTTGGCCCGGTAGGACCACCACGAATAGAGCTGCCCCTCGGGCACGTCCTGCCGCGTGATGTCCACCCAGCCCCCGGCGGCGCGGGCTTCCTCGAAGGCCTCAACCTCGATCGGAGTATGGCTGACCACTTTCAGCAGCGCCTTGTGGCTCCAGACGTCATCCTCCCGCGGGGCGATGTTCAGATCGCCGACAAGGATCGACCTGGCCGGCAGCGACTCCCGGAACCGGTCGCGCATCTCGGCGACGAAATCCAGCTTGTGGCCGAATTTCTCGTTGATCGTCCGGTCCGGCTCGTCCCCGCCTGCGGGCACGTAGCAGTTGTGGATGACCACGCCGTTTTCCAGCTCGGCCGCCACATGCCGCGCATCGCCCTTTTCGCACCAGTCGATATGCCCCGCATCGCGCAAGGGCATCCGCGACAGGATCGCCACGCCGTTATAACCCTTCTGCCCCCGCGCCACGATATGGCCGTAGCCCAGCTCGGCGAACAGCTCGACCGGGATCTTGTCGACCGGGCTCTTGCATTCCTGCAGGCACAGCACGTCGGGGGCTTCTTCGGTCAGCAGTTTTTGAACCAGACCGGCCCGCAGACGGACAGAATTTATATTCCAGGTGGCGAGGGTGAAGGTCATGATATCTCCGTGGCTGATCCCATCGGTCTACACGTCCGCCACGCCCTGAGAAACCCGCTTGAGAGGCCGCCATGCCCGTGACCCGCCGTTTTCTGCTCGCCGCCAGTCTCGCGCTTGCGCTGCCTGCGCAGGCCGACACGCCCGCCACCGTGACGCTGATCCGCGACGGCCAGCGGTTTTCGCTGTCCATCGACCCTGCCACGCTGGGCAACCGCTCGTCGTGGAACTCCTATGACGGCGTGCTCAGCGTGCATTTCCTGGCGTCAGGGCCCGAGGGCGACTGGATCATCGGGCTGGCGGTTGAGAACGGCGAGGGGCGCGACGGCACGATGATCCCACCCTCAGGCGTGGCCGATGCCGTGTCCGATGTGCAGGTCGCCGTCCAGCGCGCGCGGGTTCAGGGCAATGATCTGGATCTTGCCGGGTCTGTCACCGATCCCGCGACCGGCCAGCGCATCGCGTTCGCGCTGACCCTGCCGCATATCGACTTCGCGCCAACCCCCGGTCCCCAAGCGACCAAATGAAAGAAGGCCCGGGCGAGGGAGCCCGGGCCAGTCCAACAGGGAGGTTCGTGTCATAACCCCAACACGCGAGGGAGGGAGGGAGGAGCACCCTGAGATACAGTCTTGCTGACAGACCTTAATCTGGGGTGAATCGGGCGGCAAAACGACGCCCGACCTGATTTTTTTTATGGCACCAGCCGATATCCGCCGGGTTCGGTCACCAACAGGCGCGCGTTCGACGGGTCGGTCTCGATCTTCTGGCGCAGGCGGTAGATGTGCGTCTCCAGCGTATGCGTGGTGACACCGGCGTTATAACCCCAGACCTCATGCAGCAGCACCTCACGCGGGGCCAGACCGTCCGGCGCGCGGTAGAGGAACTTCAGGATGTTGGTCTCTTTCTCGGTCAGCCGGATCTTGCGATCCTTGGCATCGACCAGCATCTTCTGCGCGGGCTTGAACTGATAGTCGCCCAGCTGGAACACCGCGTTCTCGGACTGCTCGTGCTGACGCAGCTGCGCACGGATGCGGGCCAGCAGCACGGGGAACTTGAACGGCTTGGTGATGTAATCATTGGCGCCGCTGTCCAGCCCCAGGATCATGTCGGCGTCCGAGTCCTGCCCGGTCAGCATCAGGATCGGGCATTTCACCCCCGCCTTGCGCATCCGCTTGCACAGCTCGCGCCCGTCGGTATCCGGCAGGCCCACGTCCAGAATGACCAGATCATACTGCTCGTCGCGCACACGTTCCATTGCGGCGGCACCATCGCCCGCCTCGAACGTGTCGAAGTCTTCGGTTGCGACCAGCTGTTCTGCCAGCGCCTCGCGCAGGTCATCGTCGTCATCGACGAGCAGGATCTTGTTCAGTTTCGACATTGCTTTGGCCTCAAATTCACAGGTCTCTCACGGATTAAACTGTGGCCGCGGGCGGGTTTGTTCAAGCAAAGCCACGATTTGTCACGCGGTCGTGTCGGTTTACCGGGGAATGTTTCAATTTCCCCCGTCCTGTCTTACATCCTAAGGGCAAATGTTTCAGCAAGGCCCCTCATGTCGCTGACCCCCAGCCCGCTCGAACGGCTCAACCGTGCCCGCGCCGACCTGCGCATGGGCTTGCCGGTCGTGCTGACTGATGGCGCATCCTCGGCGCTGGTTGCCGCTGGCGAGACGCTCGACGCTGCCCGCCTCGCCGATCTGCGCGCGATCGGGCAGCCGGTTGTCGCGCTGACCGCCCACCGCGCGGCGACGCTGAAAGCGCGCGCCTATGACGGCGATATTGCGCGGATCGTGCTGCCGGGGGATGTGGGTGTCGCGTGGATCGAGGCGTTGGCCGATCCCGCCGACGACCTGACCCATCCGATGAAAGGCCCGCTCTTGTCGCAGCGCGACGGCCCGGCGGCCCTGCACCGCGCTGCCATCCGGCTGGTGAAATCGGCACAGTTGCTGCCCGCCGCCGTCATGGTCGTCGCCCCCGCCGCCGCCGATCTGGCCCGCAGCCACAGCCTGACCACGCTCAGCGCCGAGGAAACCAACACCCCCGAGACCCGGCTCTCCCCGGTCATCGCCGCGCGCCTGCCGATGCGGCTGGCGGGGGCCGGACGGCTGCATGTCTTTCGCCCGCAGGACGGCGGGACCGAGCATTACGCGGTCGAGGTTGGCCGCCCGATGCGCGACGCCCCGGTGCTGGCCCGGCTGCATTCGGCGTGTTTCACCGGCGATGTGCTCGGCTCGCTGAAATGCGACTGCGGCCCGCAGTTGCACGCCGCCTTGATCGCCATGCAAGAGGCGGGTTCGGGCGTGCTTCTCTACCTGAATCAGGAGGGGCGCGGGATCGGTCTGGCCAACAAGATGCGCGCCTATTCCCTGCAGGATCAGGGCTTTGATACGGTCGAGGCGAATCACCGGCTGGGGTTCGAGGATGATGAGCGCGACTTCCGTCTGGGTGCCGAGTTGCTCAAGAAAATGGGCTTCTCACAGGTCCGCCTGCTGACCAACAACCCGCGCAAGGTGGCGATGCTGCAAAAGGGCGGCATCGAGGTGACCCAGCGCGTGCCGCTCAAGGTCGGGCTGACGGACGAAAACGCCGCCTATCTTGCCACCAAAGCCGCCAAATCCGGTCACCTGTTGTGAGCGGCGGCGTGGTGCTGGTGCTGGGCAGCGGCCCCCGCGCTACCCGCGCCGCAGACTGGCCCCGCGCGCCCTTCACGCAGATCGTGGCGATCAACAACGCCTGGCAGGTGCGCCCGGATTGGGATTTCCTGATCCACCCCGACGATTTCCCGCCGGCCCAGCAACCGGCGGCGCAGGGGCCGGACCAGCGCATCATCCGATCCGACGCCTATGTCCCGATCCAGAACACCTATGGCGGGTTCGTCTACGCTGGCGGCACCATGAGCTTCACCGCCGGCTATTGGGCGCTCGGCGCGCTCAAGCCGCGCGTGCTGGCCTATTTGGGCTGCGACATGGTGTATCCTGACACCGGCCCCACACATTTCTACGGCACCGGCACCGCCGACCCCTTGCGCGACGACATCTCCCTGCGCAACCTCGAGGCCAAATCCGCCCGCCTCATGCTCCTCGCCGCCGCGCAGGGCTGCGCCTGCGTAAACCTCTCGGACGACGAAAGCCGCCTCGTTTTCCCCCGCGCGACCTTGGACAGCTTGGCCGGTCAACGCCCGATCACGCCCCCGAGCTTTGCTGCCGCGCTCGCTCAAGAGAAGCGCCTCGGCTATATCGTCCCGTCGGGCAAATACTGGAAAGAAGAATCCCGCTTCGATCCCGCCGCCATCGACGCGCTCGATCAGCTCTGGTTCTCAACGCTCACGGCCGCCCCCTGATGAACAGCACCGATCTTGTCCTCACCCCCACCGGCCTGCGCTTTGCCGGGCGCATCCTTCCCTGCACCCTCGGGCGCAGCGGCATCACCCGCGACAAGGTCGAGGGCGACATGGCCACCCCGGCCGGAGAGCACCGCATCACCGGCCTGCTCTACCGCCCCGACCGTATCCCGGCCCACACCCTGCCCCGCTGGGCGACCCCCATCAGCCCGCGCGCCCTGTGGTGTGACGACCCTGAACACCCAGCCTACAACCAACCCGTCCGCGCACCGCTAAAGGCCAGCCACGAAACCCTGCGCCGCGCCGATCCGCTCTATGACCTGATCCTGATCACCGACTGGAACATGGACCCCGCCCTCCCCGGCAAAGGCTCGGCCATCTTTCTGCATACCTGGCGTCGTCCCGGCTACCCCACCGCCGGCTGCATCGCCGTCGCGCGCGCGGACCTGATGTGGATCATCCAACGCCTGACGCCCGGCACCCGCCTCCTCGTGCGCCCCTGATCCCTTCTTTGCTCTGAAAATATCCCGGGGGAGGCCGCAAGGCCGTGGGGGGCAGCGCCCCCCGCGCGCGCTGAGGGGCCTCGATGGCCCCGAAGCGCGCCACCCGCTCACTCTTTGGGCGGCACCCGCTCACCAAAGATCGCCGAGCCGACGCGCACATGGGTTGCGCCCAGCTCAACGGCGGTCTCGAAATCATCCGACATCCCCATCGACAGGCCCTCCAGCCCGTTCCGCGCGGCCAGCGCGGCCAGCAGGCGGAAATGCACCGCTGCGTCCTGATCCGCCGGCGGGATGCACATCAAACCCTTGAGCGGCAAGGACAGCGCCCGCACCGAGGCGATCAACCGTTCCAGCTCGTCCGGCAGGACACCGGCTTTCTGCGGTTCAGCGCCGGTATTCACCTGAATGAACAGATCGGGGCACCGCCCCTCGTCATCGGCAAGCCGGGCGATGGTCTCGGCCAGCTTCAGCCGGTCCACCGAATGGATCGCGTCAAACATGCTGACCGCAGCGCGGGCCTTGTTGGTTTGCAGCGGGCCGATCAGATGCAGCGAGATCCCCTCGAACCGCGCCTGAAACGCGGGCCAGCGGCCCTGTGCCTCTTGCACCCGGTTCTCGCCGAAGACCCGTTGCCCCTGGGCAAGCACGGCGTCGATCCGCTCGGAAGGCTGCACTTTCGACACGGCGATCAGCGTGACCGACCCCGGCGCCCGTCCGGTGCGGATTTCAGCAGCGCGCAAGCGGGTGGTGATGGCTTCCAGGGTCATGGCGTCTCCGTTTTCGGGCAGAAAGCCACAGGCGGAGGCGAAAGGAAAGCCGTCAGTCCGCCGCGCCCAGGCCGACGCTGTAGGAGTCGCGCGCGGCCCGCTCGCCGCGATCGGGGATATTGCCGACGACAATACCCAGCTCGAAGCGGAAGGTCAGGCCGTTATCGGCCGTGTGGCTGAAGGTCGAGGTATAGCGCCCCTCATAGAGCGGCTGCGTCGTGCCGCCGCCGTCCGGCGTCGACTGATAGGCCACGCCAAACCTGCCCTCGATCCGGTGCGTCACTTCGGCTGTGGCGGGCATCGCGGTCATGATCAGAAAAACGGGGAGCAGGCGACGCATCAAGGGGACTCTCTCTGTCTTGATGATCAAGTCTATCACGGCGGTCTTGCGCCATGAAACACCAGATCACCCCCTGCGCGGCGTTCCGCCGATCACAAAATGGAAAGAGCGGGCCAAGGCCCGCTCTTTCGCACTGTCAGAGAACTGACCGATCAGAACGTGAAGGCAACGCCGACCGAACCCGAGGTCACACCGCCGAAGACGTCGATGTATTCGGCACCGGCGGTCAGGGTCGCGCCGCCACCCAGGTCGTAGCCATAGCTCAGGCCGTAGGTGTTCAGGCCGAAGATTTCGCCAACATAGCCATAGGCGTGGCCGCCGTAGACGTCGACGGTACCCGACAGGGACCAGTTGGTGAAGTTGTTGATGTCGGCGACCAGTGCGCCAACGCCCCACGAACCGCCATCATAGTGGCCCGAGATCGTCCAGAAGTCGTTGGCGCTGCTGATGCGCGAGTCGCTGTAGCCTGCGGCGACAGTGATAGCACCGAAGGTGTAGCGGCCAGCAACTTCGGTCGAAACACCGCGCTGGCTCGACAGGGCAACGGCATAGTCACCGGCGCTGTAGGTGATCAACGCCTGCGGGGCAGCATTTGCACCGGTGGAGTTGTCGACGTGCGCAACGCGGTCAAGGAAACCGGTGTCACCGCAGATCTGGCCACCTTCGTAGCCGACACCGCAGCCGCCCAGCCAGCCATGCGACGTGCCCGACGTTGCGATAGCACCATCAGCGTTGCCGAACGTCAGGCGCAGGCCGTTCGATTCGACCCAAACGCGCGAACCCGAGAAGATGCCGGCACCAGCCGTGCCCGGCCAGCTCGAGCTCATGCGAGCGCGCGACCAAGCGCCGAAGGTCAGGCCGTGATCGGCTTCAACGGCAACGTTGAAATCGAGCGTCAGGCGATTTTCTTGGGTCCAGATGGTGGTACCGAAAGCACGCAGCGCCTGAATGCCCATGCGACCTTCGCCGGAGATGGTAACAGCCTGAGCGTTCGCGATCGTTGCGGTCGCGATCAGCAGGGTCGAGGCGAGGAGGATCTTTTTCATGATGTACTCGTTTCGTGACAGTTGGTTTCTTTGCCTGAACTTTGTTTTACGCCTCTTGACCTTCGAACGGCAGCGCTTGTGTGTCGGGTTGGAAAAAACGACAAAACATGTTGCATTGCAGCAATAGTCACGCATCCGCGCGATCTGAAACTGCCTGCGATAGGCGCAACGCGCGTCGTCAACCTGCCCATCTGCCGCTTGTGTGGGCAGGCCGCCATATCCCTGATTTTGCACGACTCACACCAACGCCACGGGCGGTTGGGGACACCGCCAGCAGGCGGCGCTTGCCGCCGGTGGTCGCGCGCGGCCTTCGTCATGAAAATCGCGCCGGATCCAACAGGACCGGCGCGACAAAAACAAAGAGCGGGCCGAAGCCCGCTCTTTGCCGATTCGGTGTTAAACCGTATCAGAACGTGAAGGCAACGCCGACCGAAGCGGTCGTGCGGCCAGCACCCAGTTCGGTGTGCTCGACACCAGCCATCACGGTGGCGCCGCCACCCAGGCCGTAGCCGTAGTTCAGGCCGTAAACGGTCGCGTTCGAGACTTCACCGACGAAGCCGTAAACGTTGCCGCCGCCCAGAGCGACGTTACCTTGCAGCGACCAGTTGGTCGTCGCGCCGCCGATACGGGCCAGCAGCAGGGCAGCGCCCCACGAACCGCCGTTGTAACGGCCCGAGATGGTGTAGGACGAAGCGCCAGCACCGCCGTTGGTGTAACCAGCGGCAACGGTGAACGCGTCGAAGGTCGAGCGGATACCGAATTCGGTAGCGCCGTCACGAGCATGCGACAGAGCAACGCGGGTCGAACCCATGGTGTAGTCGATGCGGACCATCGGCTCGTCGTCCGAACCGGTCGAGTTCTGACCTTGGCTCACACCCAGCAGACCAGCAGCGTCGAGGCAGAGGTAGCCGCCTTCGTAGCCAACGCCGCAACCGCCAGCGTAGCCCATGGCAACGCCAGCACCACGGATAGCGCCGTCTTGGTTACCGAAGGTCAGTTTCAGACCGTTCGATTCAACCCAAACGCGCGAACCCGAGAACAGGCCTGCACCAGCGGTGCCGTCGCTCAGCACTTGCATACGAGCACGCGACCAGGCGCCGAAGGTCAGACCGTGATCAGCTTCAACCGAAACGTTGAAGTTCAGGGTCAGGCGGTTTTCTTGACGCCACTCAGAGGTGCCGAAGCCAGCTTCGTCGTACTGGATGCCCATACGGCCTTCGCCGGTGATGGTCACAGCCTGAGCGTGGGCCAGACCGGCCGACAGCACCAGGGCGGTCGAAGCAAGAAGAATCTTGTTCATGGTTTCCCTCGTTTTTCAAAATCGTGCCCATCTTGTCAGCAAGCTGGGTCACAGCCTGTTTCCCGCCTTCGACCTTTCATTGCAAGTCGGCGGTCAGCGGCGTTCCAACTCTGCCGCTTTGTGATGCAGATTTGCCACGCACGGCTTTGACCCCGGCAAAGCCTGTGACTACAAGCCCCTACCCCGTGCGCCTCAGGTCTGAACCCGGCACGAATGCGGTCTGCGGGCCGTGATCTCACGCCCCTGTCTGCCACACAGATGAGTCGCGTACGCGCACGGCGGTTACAGACGGCGCGTTTGTTTGCCGATGCCATGCCCGTTCCGGCCCCCGCGTCCGCAAATGCCTTGTTCGCGTGCCGCCCCTCGGATAGATAGGGCCGCGACTGGGCTGCCTTGCGCGGGATGATAGCGCGCAGGATCATGCAGCCGGACAAACACGCGAACCTCAAAAGGGGTGGACTGACGGATGGCGGCAAGATCGGCGGCACTGACGATGACGGCACTGGGCCTTTCGGTCGCGCTGGCCGGGTGTGGACTGGGCGGGCGCGGCGACGCGGGCGACCAACGGACAGCCCGCGAGTATGCGCTGGAAGAGCGGATGGCCGAAACCGGCTCGACCGCGTCGATCTGGGATCTGTTCGCCAGCCGCGAGGATCCCTCGACCGTTCTCACCGTGAACCGCTATATCTGGACCGCCTCGCTGGAAGTGCTCGACTTCCTGCCGGTTGAGCAGATCGACCCGTTCTCGGGCGTGATCTCGACCGGGTTCGGCACGCCGCCGGGCGGTGGCCGCCCCTACCGTGCCACCATCGCCGTGACCGACGCCGCGCTGGATGCCCGCTCGCTCAACGTGGCGCTGGTGACGCGCAACGGCCCGGCCAGCGCGGAAACCGTGCGCGCTGTGGAAAACGCCATCCTGACCCGCGCCCGTCAGATCCGCATTCGCGAACTCGGCCTCTGAGCCGATCTCGCCGGGCTGGAATCCCCGGCCCGGGCAGAGTATGACACCGCCGGGCCCCGTGGCCCGGCTTTTTCATTTGCCCCGGCCCTTTCATTAGCCCCGGCCTTTCACCTGCAGGGAACCCTGATGTCCGCCCAGTCCGACGCCCGTTACTCGCCCAAAGAAATCGAACCCCGCTGGCAACAGGCCTGGGATTCGGACGGCTGCTTTGCCGCCACGGTCGATCCGGCGCGTCCGAAGTATTACGTGCTGGAAATGTTCCCCTATCCGTCGGGCCGCATCCACATCGGGCATGTGCGCAACTACACGATGGGTGACGTGGTGGCGCGCTACAAGCGCGCGCAGGGGTTCAGCGTGCTGCATCCGATGGGCTGGGACGCCTTCGGCATGCCGGCTGAAAACGCCGCGATGGCCGAGGGCGGGCATCCGGGCACCTGGACCTATAACAACATCAAGGTGATGAAGGGGCAAATGAAGCCCCTGGGCCTGTCGATCGACTGGAGTCGCGAATTCGCCACCTGTGATCCTGAATATTACGGCCAGCAGCAGGCGCTGTTTCTGGACATGTACAAGGCCGGGCTGATCTACCGCAAAACCGGCATCGTGAACTGGGACCCGGTCGACATGACCGTTCTGGCCAACGAGCAGGTCATTGACGGCAAGGGCTGGCGCTCGGGCGCGGAAGTCGAGCGGCGCGAGAAAGAGCAGTGGTTCTTCAAGATTTCCGACTATTCGGCCGAGCTGCTTTCGGCGCTGGACGGGCTGGAGAACTGGCCCAACAAGGTGAAGCTGCAGCAACGCAACTGGATCGGTTACAGCCGCGGCCTGCAATTCGCCTTTGACCTGACCGCCCCGGCGGATGGCTTCTCCCAGATCGAGGTCTTCACCACCCGCCCCGACACCCTGCTGGGGGCCAGCTTTGTCGGCATCGCACCGGATCACCCGCTGGCCAAGGCACTGGAAGCGCAAAACCCCGCCGTCGCCGCCTTCTGCGCCGAGGCCCGCAAGGGTGCGGCGACCGAGGAAGCCATGGCAACCGGCGAGAAGCTGGGCTTCGACACCGGCCTGACCGTGCAGCACCCGCTGGACCCCGACTGGCACATGCCGGTCTGGATCGCCAACTTCATCAAGATGGACTACGGCACCGGCGCGGTCTTTGGCTGCCCGGCGCATGACCAGCGCGATTTCGACTTTGCCACCAAATACGCGCTGCCCATCGTCCCGGTATTCGTGGCGCAGGGTGCCGAAGAGGCGCCGCTGACCGAGGCCTATGTCCCCGAGGACAGCGAGTCGGTGCGCTATCTGCGCCCAATCGCCGGTGAGCCCGAGCAAACCGCCGATCAGGCCGTCGATGCGGCGATCAAGCTGTGCGAATCGCGCGGCATCGGCAAGGACACCACCATGTACCGCCTGCGCGACTGGGGTTTCAGCCGCCAGCGCTACTGGGGCTGCCCGATTCCCTTCGTGCAATGCGACACCTGCGGTCTGGTCCCCGAGGTCAAGGAAAACCTGCCGGTCCGCCTGCCTGACGATGTCACCTTCGACAAACCGGGTAACCCGCTGGACCGCCACCCGACGTGGCGCGATTGCCGCTGCCCGGCTTGCGGCGATTTCGCCAAGCGCGAAACCGACACGATGGACACGTTTGTTGATCTCGTCGTGGTACTTCGCCCGTTTCACCGCGCCGCATGCCAGCACGCCGACCGATCGGGAAGAAGCCGACTACTGGATGAATGTCGACCAGTATATCGGCGGGATCGAGCACGCGATTCTCCACCTGCTGTACTCGCGCTTCTTTGCCCGGGCGATGCACAAGACCGGCCACCTGTCGGCCAAATCCATCGAGCCGTTCAACGCGCTGTTCACGCAGGGCATGGTGACGCATGCGATCTATCAGACCCGCGATGCGCAGGGTCGCGCGGTCTATCACTATCCCGAAGAGGTCGAGCTGCGCGAGGGCGCGGGCTTCCTGAAGGACGGCAAAGAGGTCGAGATCATCCCCTCGGCCAAGATGTCCAAGTCCAAGCGCAACGTCGTGGACCCCGTCGCGATCATCGACCAGTTCGGTGCCGATACCGCGCGGTGGTTCGTGATGAGCGACTCGCCGCCCGAACGCGATGTGGAATGGACGGCCTCTGGGGCCGAGGCGACCTATAAGCACCTGAACCGCGTCTGGACGCTGGGTGACAAGATCGCCGCGCTGCCCGCCGATGAGCCCGGTGAAGGCGATGACGAGCTGATGCGCGCGTTGCACCGCGCCATCGACGACGTGACCAAGACCATCGAGGGCTTCGCCTTCAACAAGGCCATCGCCAAGCTTTATGAACTGACCAGCATCCTGTCGCGCACCAAGGCCTCGGCCAAGGCGCAAAAGCAGGCGGGCCGGGTTCTGGCGCAGCTGATGGCCCCGATGACCCCGCATCTGGCCGAAGAGCTGTGGCACCGTCTGGGCGGTGCCGGGCTGGTGACGCAGGCGCAATGGCCGCAGGCGGACCCGGCGCTGCTGGTCGATGATGTGATCACGCTGCCCGTGCAGTTCAACGGCAAGCGCAAGGCCGAGATCACCGTACCCAAGGACGCCAGCAAGGAAGAGGTTGAAAAAACCGCGCTGGCCGACCAAGCTGTGATCAAGGCTCTGGCAGGTGCCACGCCGAAGAAAATCATCGTTGTCCCGGGGCGGATCGTGAATGTCGTACTCTGACCGACGCAAAGTACTGGCAGGTCTCGGGGCGCTTGCGCTGACCGGGGCCTGCGGCTTTCGCCCGGTCTACGGCGACGGTGGCGCGGGCCGCGTGCTGCGCAATGCGGTACGGGCCGACGATCCGGTCAGCCGCAGGGACTATCAGTTCCTGCACGCGCTGGAAGAAACCCTTGGCCGCCCCACCGCCCCTCGTTTCGCGCTGGCCTATACCATCGCCGTGCGCGCGGTTGGCCGCGGCTCGGTGGACGATTTCGGCACAACCCGCGTCCAGCTGTTCGGCACCGTCGATTTCACCCTGACGGACATCACCAGCGGCACCATTCTGGCGCAGGATCAGGTCTTGGCGACCGCTGTGTATTCGACCACCGGCACCCAACTGGCGACCACCACCGCCGCCGAAGACGCCGATCTGCGTCTGATGCGGATGCTGGCCGATTCGCTTGCCACGCGGCTCTATACCGAGCCGGGCCTGCCGCCGGCATGAAACTTTCGCCCCGCGATGCGGAGGGTTTTCTGGCCCGTCCCGACCCGCGCGTGCCGGCCCTGCTGATCTACGGCGCCGACGCGATGCGCGTCAGCGAAAAGCGCGCCAAACTGGTTGCCACGATTGTCGGACCCAAGGGCGACGCCGAGATGCGGCTGACCCGCATGCCCGGCAGCGATCTGCGCAAAGACCCCTCTGCCGCCGTCGACGCCGCCAAGGCGCAAAGCTTCTTTCCGGGCGCACGCGCTGTCGTGATTGACGAGGCCAACGACCACGCCGTCACCGGCCTGAAGGCCGTGCTGGATGACTGGGCCGAAGGCGACGCGATGCTGGTGATCACCGCCGGCCAGCTCACCCCCGGCTCAAAGCTGCGCAAGCTCTTCGAGGGCGACAAGCGCGCGCGGGTGCTGGCGATCTATGATGACCCGCCGGGCCGGGCCGAGATCGAAGGCATGCTGCGCGCCGAGGGTCTGGAGAGCGTGCCGCAGGACGCGCTGCGCGATCTGGTCGCGCTGGGGCAGTTGCTGGAGCCGGGCGATTTTCGCCAGACCCTGACCCGCATCGCACTGTATAAGCTCAGCGACAACGAGCCCCTGACCACGGCGGAAATCGCCATGCTCGCCCCGCAGAGCAACGAGGCCGAGATCGACGACATCCTCGACGCGCTGGCCGAGGGGCGCATAGCCGATCTGGCGCCGATTCTGTCGCGGCTGGCGGCGCAGGGGGTGCAGCCGGTCGCCGTCTGCATCGGGGCCGCGCGCCATTTCCGCATGCTGCACGCGCTGGTCAGCGCACCGGGCGGGCCTTCGCAGGCGATCCAGTCGCTGCGCCCGCCGGTATTCGGGCCGCGCCGTGACAAGCTGCTGCGTCAGGCGCAGAACTGGTCGCTGTCGCGCGTGGAAGAGGCGCTGCGCGATCTGACCGCCACCGATCTGATGCTGCGCTCGTCCACCCGCGCGCCGACGCGGGCGCTGGCCGAACGCGCACTGATCCGGCTGGCGCGGATGGCCGGGCGGCGTTGATGACGCTGCGACGGGCTTGCCGCCCTGCCCGGCCCATGTCTTCATGCGCGCCAAAGCGAATGGAGGATCGCCAATGACCACCCCGACCTACACCCTGATCGGTGCCGCTGGCACGCGCGCCGGTCGCGCCCTGTGGATGCTTGAGGAACTGGGCGTGCCCTATGAGCACCTCAGCGCCAAACCGCACGAGGCCTCGGTCACCCAGCATTACCCGCGCGGCAAAGTCCCCGTTCTGCTGGTCGATGGCGAGCCGATCACCGATTCGACGGCGATCATTCAGTATCTGGCGGATGCCCACGGCCAGTTCACCGCCCCCGCGGGCACCATCGCCCGCGCGCGTCAGGATATGCTGTCGCACTGCGTGCTTGATGAGTTCGACAGCGTGCTCTGGACCGCCGCGCGCCACAGCTTCATGCTGCCCGCCGAACAGCGGGTCGCCGGGGTCAAGGAATCCCTGCGGTGGGAGTTCAACCGCAACCAGACCAGTCTGGCACAGCGCTTGGGCGATACGCCCTTTGCGACCGGCGACGCGTTCACCGTGACCGACATCCTGCTGGCCCATTGTCTGGTCTGGGCGCGCGCCGCCAAGTTCGAGATCAACGAGCCTTATCTTGTCAGCTATTTCGAGCGCATGACCCAGCGTCCCGCGTTCAAGCGCGCGATGGCCAAGGGTTAATAGTCGCGCTCGAAAAAGATCCCAAGGCCCGAGCCGCCCGACGAGTCGGCTCGGCCCCGCAGGGTGATGTTCGAGGTGAGATCAAGGTTGATCGTCACTTCGCCCTCACCGGTGCTGTCGACGCTCACATCCGTATAAAGCCGCTCACCGATATGCCGCCCGGCGCGCAGCTGGGTGTTGCCTGCGTCGTTGACGGTAAAGTCCAGATCGTCCAGCCCCAACGCCTGCCGCGTGCGGCTGATGATGGAATTGTCCGAGCGGCCCGTCAGCGTCGCGACCGACATCGCCAGCTGCGCCGCCTGAAACGGTGACAGCGAGGTCAGCGCCCGGCGGAAGATCAGCCGCGCCAGAACCTCATCCTGCGGCAGTTCGGGCACAGACGAGAAGGTGATCTCGGGGCTATCGGCCTGCCCCGACAGCGTGACCGAGGTCAGCACCCCGTCGCTTTCCGTCGTGGCGGTCAGGCGGATGAAGGGCATGAAGCTGCCCACCATGCTGGCCGACCCGTCGGTCAGGGTAAAGCGGTTGCCCAGCAGATCCAGACGGCCCCTGAGCAGGTTGAAGGTTCCCGCCGGAACCACCCGTCTGGTGGTGCCGCCCAGCTCCAGCGTGCCGCCCAGTTCTGCGTCCAGCCCACGCCCGCGCACAAACACCCGGCCCGGCGCGTTCAGCCGCAGATCCAGCCGCATCGGCACGGGTGCCGGGCCCAACCGGGTGCCCGTGGCAATGCCCGCGTTGATCCGCGTCTCGCGGCTGGCAGCGTCCTCTCCGACATGCACCAAGCCTTGCAGCCCCATGCCCGCGCGGCCCAGCGGCGAGTTGGGAATGCTGATCTCGGCCTGATTGACGTTAACCTCACCGGTGACCAGCGGGCCGCGGGCCAGCGGCCCGATCAGCCGGACAGCGCCAGAAATGCTTGCCTCGAACAGTTGCGGTTGCTGCACGATCAGCTCGTTGACGCGCACGGCCAGATCCGCCTCGCGCGCGCCGTCCAGACGGATACGCCCCGAAATCGACGCGTCACCGCCCGACAGGGACGTCCCGCTCAGGTCAATCTGCGCCGACAGCCCGTTGACCTGTGCGGTCGCGTCGATGTTGCGGAACGCCACGCCCACGGCGGGCAGCGAATAGCGCCCGTCCGACAGGCGTGCGGTGACCCGCAGGGCATTCAGCCCGATGGGGCCGTTGACGGTGCCATCGAAGCGGACAAGCCCCGAGACCGAGGCCGGTTCCAGTGACGGGTTCAACAGCACGCTGTCCAGCCCGCCGTTCATCGCCAGCTGCACCGTGAAATCGTCGTTCACGCGGCCATTGGCCCTGACATTCAGCGCCGAGGGGCCTGCCAGCTGCGCCGTGACGCCATAGCCGGTATCGCCCGCCGTGCGCGTCACATTGCTGTCCAGCGTCACACGGCCGCCGATGCCGGGCACCACCCGTCCGATATTGTCGATCACCGCATTGACCGCAAACCGCGCGGCGCCATCGGCCTGCTGCAACCCGCTGATCGTCGCCTGCAAACCGTCCGAGGCGAGTTCGGCTTCGTCGATGCGCAGCCCCCCGTCCGCCGTCGTCGTGGCGCGCGCCTGCACTGTCAGACCGTCACCGATCAGCGAGATCCACTTGCGCGATGCCGGTCGCCAGCGGCCCCGACCCCAGCACCGAGAGCAGATAGCGGGTTGTACCATCCTCACCTGCCAGCTGCGCCCGCGCCGATATCTGGCCGCGCCCCGCCGCATTCAGCGCCGCCATGTCCAGCCGGTTCAGCGTCACGGCCAGATCGGGCGCATCCGCCGACCAGCGGCCATCGGCGCTCAGGTCCAGACGCGGGCCGATCAGCGTGAGATCCACGATCTGCGTGACGCCGCCCTGCATCACCGCATCGGCGTGCAATTGGTTGGTGCCGGTGAACATCCCCCCCAGCACGCCCGCCGCCGGCAGATCCGCCAGCGCGAGGTTCTCGACCGCGCCGTCCAGCCGCACCCGAACGGTGCCGCTCGTCGTGCTCAACCGCGACTCCAGCGCCAGTTGTCCGCCATATCCTTCACCCAGCCGCGCCAGATTGCGCACGATCAGCGAGGCGGTCAGATCGGTCCCGGTCGGGTCCAGTCGGCCCTGTGCCGTCACCTCGGCCGTGCCCGCGACAACCGAGAAGCCGCGCAATTCGGTGCCTTCGGTATCGCGGCGCAGTGACACCGAGATGCCCGATTGTCCGGCCAGCAGCGCGTCGGCCTCGGCGATATCGACCGACAGATCGGTGGTGGTCAGATCCGCCGTGAGATCCAGCGCGCCGGTCAACGGGTTGGCGCTGCCCTGCACCGTGGCCAGTGCGCTGCCGCCCAAGGGGCGATTTGCAAGGGCCGAGAAGGCGGCCAGATCCGGGATTGCCAGCTCTGAGTAACCGGTGAAGTTCAGCCCGTCCAATTCCCCATAGGCAGTCAGCGACACGGTGCTGCCTTCAAAGGACAGGCCGGTCAGCTCGACCGGCTGCCCTGCGCCGAGCCAGTTCAGACTGACCAGTCCGAACACCTCGCTCCCTACAGCCTGTTGCATCGCCGGGTCGTCAGCTTCGATCCCGCGCGCGTCGAAGTCAAACACACCCTCGAACATTGGCACCGGATCGCTGCCCGGCAGCGGCGTGCCGCTGGTGGCGTTCAGCCGCCCGCGCCCGTCCAGTGTGGCACCGCCCAGCATCATCGTCGGCAGATCCAGCGTGTCGATCTCGGCCCGCACGGTCCAGTCGCGCGAGATGCCTTCGTCATAGTGAATATCCAGCGTGGCGCGCTGAAGATGTGCCGACCCCGAACTGCCGGGCAACAGCACCGGCTGACCATCGGCGCGCTCGATGCCCGCCGTCAGCTGCACGCGGCGCGGCAGCCCTTCGGGGCTGATCGCGGCGCTGCCGTTGAGCTGCATCGCCCCGGTGGTCACCGACAGCTCGGACAGATCCAGTTCCCCTTCTTCCGAGCGCGTGCCGGTCGCCCGCAGCGCCGAGCGTGCGCCAAAGAACGGGTGCAGATCGGCGGCCAGCAACGGGCGCAGATCGCCGGTGATGTCCACCTCGAAGCCGCCGCCATCCATCACGCTGGTATCGGGCGAGGCATCCACGACGGTCACGCGCCCCGTCACCCGCTCTTGCCCGTCCGTCGCCAGCGCAAGGTTGGCCTCGAACGTGTTGAGCGGCCCTTCGCCTTGCAGCGACAGGCCCAGCGCCGGACGGTCGGGAATGCCAAGCAGGGTGGCGACGATGCCATCGCCCCCCTCGGTCAGCGACAGATCCAGCGTCAGGACACGCGTTTCGTTGTCGAAGCTGCCCTTAAAGCGGAACGCCCCCTCTTGTCCGTCGGTGCGATGCGCCTCGAAACTGGCGTTGCCCTGCCGTCCGGCCAATTGGGCCGCACCGGTCAGGGTAAACTCGGCCTCTTGCCCGATGACCGGCGCGGCCAGATGAACCAGCCCGGCGCTGACCGTGCCGATATTCACCGAGACCGGCAATTCGGGCAGCGAGAAATCCTCGCGCGCGGTCGAGCTGGGCAGCGCCGGATCCGGCGTGGTCGAGCCGGGCACGCGAAACAGGTCAATCCGCGCGGCACTGAGTTCGTTGATCTCGACCCGCCCGCTCAGCAGGGCCGAGCGGTTCCAGTCCAGCACCACATCGGTCAGGGTGATCCAGATGCCCTCGTCGTCCGAGATGCTGATCTCTGTGATCGTGGCCCGCGATGACAGCGCGCCCTGAAAGCCCCGGATGCGCACATTGCGGCCCGCGTCGGACAACACGTTCTGTAGCATCCCGGCCAGAACGCCGACATCCTCTTGCGTGTCGGCCATCGCCGGGGTCGCGGCCAACGTCACCATCGCCATCAGCACGGCAACCCAGCCGCGCATTTGGTGTTTGATGCGCCCGAACCGTGTCACCGCAACATCACGCTTTGCGGTTTGGCCCATCAAAACGCCTGCCCGATACCAAGATAAAGCTGCACATTATTCCCCGTAACACCGGCATTGCGCCGTATCGGCACGGCCAGATCCAGCCGCAGCGGGCCGATCGGCGTGGCATAGCGAATGCCCGCACCGCCGCCCGCCTGCCAGTCGGTCTCGCCGGAAAACACACCGGACGATACCGCGCCTGCATCCGCAAACGCGACGACCGAGAAGGTATCGTTGATCCGCACCCGCAGTTCCGCCGACAGCCCGGCAAAACCGCGCCCGCCAGAGTCGGTGCCGCCGCTGGTCACGCCCAGCGATTGATACGGCAAGCCGCGCACGGTGCCGCCGCCGCCCGAATAGAACAGATAGCCGCGCGGCGTGGCGTCGATATCCGGCCCGATCACCGCGCCCAGTTGCGCGCGTCCGGCCAGCACAAAACGGCCCTCGCTGCCCAGGTCATGATAGGTCCGCGCATCAAAGCGCAGGCGCAGCCCGCTTTGCGCCTCGGCAAAGCCGAGATAGGGCATCGCCTCGGCCCAGACGTAATGGCCATCCGTTGCGTTCAGGGCCACATCGCGGGTGTCATGCGTGACCGTGACCGGAATGCCAAAGGTGCCGAAATCCCGGCTGGTGCCGGCAAAATCCGCGCTTTCAAACCGCAGGATAAGCCCGGCGGACGCGCGCAGCGCATCGCTGTAGCGGCGGACCAGCGTAGCATCCGCTTGAAACGCGTCCGCCTCGTAGTCGCGCTCGTTCAGGCGGACGGCGTTCAGGCCCAGCTCCAGATCGGTGTCGCGGTTCAGCGTGGCTGGCCGCGTATAGCGCGCATCCAGCGTATAGCCCAGCCCGCCGACCCGCGCCGCAATGCCGTCAACCGCCGCTTCCAGCCGCAGCCTCTCGGCCCCGCCCAGAAGATTGCGGTGCAGCCAGAAACCACTGAGCCGCCCGCCGGATTCCGAGTCGATCTCGGCACCGAACCCGATGCGCCGGGGCGGTGCCTCTTGCACCAGCGCGGTCACATCGACGGTGCCGTCCGGGTTCGCGGTTTCAGCGGTGTTCAGCACGACCGAGGCAAACGCCCCCGTCTGCCGCAGCCGCGTTTCGGCATCGGTGATGTCTTCGGGGTTGTGGATCTCGCCCCGCTCGAGCCCGGCGATATCGACGATCCGCTGGGGCCGCGTGCGTTCTTGCCCCTGCGGCACCACCGTGCCGATGCGCAACTGCGGGCCGGGGGTCAGCGTCAGACGCACGTTCAGCTGGTTGGCATTGTGGTTCGCCACAACACGCTGATCCGCCGCCGCTGCCAGCGCATAGCCCTGCGCACGCCACGCATCCAGCGCGGTGTTCAGCGCGGCGCGCACCGTGGTGCTGCGGGCGGGCTGGCCGGTGGCGAAATCTTCGGGCAGGACAGTGCCCGCGATCAGCGGCTCGACCGACACTTCGCCAAAGGTGAATTGCGGGCCAAGGACGATATCCACGACGATCCGGTCAATGGTCGTGGGGTTCGACAGCGGCGCGATATCCGCCGCCTCGCGCCCGTCGACGCGCACATGGATGGTGGGGGCGAAATACGCCTGCTCATACAGCAGCCCGATCAGCCGCCCGTATTCCGCGCGCGCGGCGGCCATCAGGTCCAGCGGCGCCGTGCGCTCGGCCTCTTGCGCGGTCAGCAAAAGCGAGCTTGCGCGCAGGGTTTCCATCAGCGAGTCGCTGGCACCCTCAGCGTTAAAGTCAATGGATTCAAGGGCTGTTGCGGTCTGCGTCGTCGCGCCAAGTCCCAACACAGCCATCAACGCCGCAGCCATCAGTCTGCCGCGCATGCCAAACTGTCCGAGTCGAGCCCGATGCCTGGCGGCGCGCGGGTTCGCCCGCCGTCCTGCCGTCGCGTTTGTCACGCGCATTCCTCGCTGTACCGCCGTTTTGGAAGATGTCGCACAAAGCCCCCCGTCGCTCAACAGTGAATGCCGTGAACCGGCGCCAAGCCGCGCGCGCTGGCACAAATGCGCCGCAGTTCAGCGAAACCCTTGACAGCACGCGCCCTCGCGTTCACGTCCATGCTACACCTGTGTAGGATCGGATCATGGCGGATACCACTGTTTCTTCCGGCGCTGCGGCGCCTTCGGCTGCCGAAGCGGTCGTACAAACCCAGTACATGGTGATCCTGTCCATCGCGCTGTGTCATTTCATCAATGATGTAATGCAGTCCGTCCTGTCGGCCAGTTATCCGCTTCTCCATGACGAATTTGCGTTGAGCTTTACGCAAATCGGCCTGATGTCGCTGGCCTTCATGGGCACGGCCTCGGTCCTGCAGCCAATCGTGGGCACGCTGACCGACCGTTACCCCTTCCCGCAATCGCTGGCTGTGGGCATGGGCAGCACCATGCTGGGCCTGCTGTTGCTGGCCAATGCGCCCTCGTACCCCTACCTGCTGGCGGGTGCGGCGATGATCGGCATCGGCTCGGCGGTGTTCCACCCCGAGGCCAGTCGCGTCGCCCGCACCGCCGCCGGTCGCCGGTTCGGCACCGCGCAGTCGATGTTTCAGGTCGGCGGCAACATGGGCCATGCGGCAGGGCCATTGCTGGCCGCCTTCATCGTCGTGCCCTCAGGGCGCGGGTCGGTGGCGTGGTTCGCTGCGCTGGCGCTGGTCGGGATTGCGATCCTCAGTCAGGTCGGCCGCTGGCAGGCCCGCCAGAACCGCGCCGCCAAACGCACCCGCGCGATCGTCGACCACGGGCTGCCGCGCGGCCGGGTGGTGATCACCATCGCCTTGCTGGCCTTCCTTGTGTTCACCAAGAACGCCTATATCGCGTCGATCAGCTCGTACTACACCTTCTTCCTCATCGAGCGTTTCGACCTGACCACCCAGGGCTCGCAGATGATGCTGTTCATCTTCCTTGCGGCCTCGGCCTGCGGGGTGATCTTTGGCGGGGTGATCGGTGACAAGATCGGCACGCGCACGGTGATCTGGGTGTCGATTCTGGGCGTTCTGCCCTTCACGCTGGCGCTGCCCTATGTCGGGCTGGTCGGCACCGGGATCATGACCATCTTCATCGGATTGATCCTGTCCTCGGCGTTTCCGGCCATCGTTGTCTTCGCGCAAGAGCTGGTGCCGGGCCGCGTGGGCCTGATCGCGGGCGTGTTCTTTGGCCTGTCCTTCGGCATCGGCGGGATTGCTGCCGCCGCGCTGGGGCTGGTCGCAGACGCCAAGGGGATTGAGTTCGTCTACAAGATCTGCGGCTTCCTGCCCGCGCTCGGCATCCTCGCCGCCTTCCTGCCGCGCCTGAACCGCGACCCGGCTTAAGCGTCGGTCCGGGCGGCGCGCCTTAGCCACGACAGGAACACGCGCGCGCCGGGTGACAGCGGCTCGGCGCGGGTGACGATGTAATAACCCAGCCCCTCGGCATCACCCTCATACAGCGACACCAGCTGGCCCGCTGCCAGATCCGGCTGGACCAACGCCATCGCCTGAATGGACAGACCCAGACCGGCGCGTACGGCGCTCAACACCAGCCCGTTATTGGCCATCTCGCGCGCGCCCACCTTGTCGAAATCGGCACCGATCGCCGCGCCCCAGACCCGCTGTTCTGACGAGGCGGTCGAGAAGAACCAGTCATGCGCGGTCAGCTTGTCCAGATCGGCCAGGGAGCGCACCTTGGTATAACCGGGCGCAGCCACGACCGCGAAACGGCTCAGCGCAAGCGGCTCGGCCTGCACACCGGGCCATTGCCCCGCGCCAAAGCGGATCGCCAGATCCACACCGTCGCGGCGCAGGTCGGTCAGGGTGATGCCGGGCACCAGCCGCACCTCGATTTCAGGATGCGCGGCCCAGAACGCACCGATGCGCGGCATTAGCCAGGCCTCGGCAAAGGACGGGGTCAGCGCCACCACCACGGGCCGCACCACGCGCCGGTCGCGCAGCCGGGTGACGCCCTCGGCGATGCGGGCAAAGCCTTCTCCCAGGGCGGCGGCCAGTTCGTGCCCGGCCTCGGTCAGCACCATCCCCTGCCCTTCACGCCGCGCGAGCGGCTCGGCGAAATCGCTCTCCAGCGCGCGCAGGTGCTGCGAGACCGCCGCATGGGTCACGTTCAGCTCCCGCGCCGCCGCCGACAGGCTGCCATGCCGCGCCAGCGCGTCGAAGGCGCGCAGCGAAGCCAGTGAGGGGATGTCTTTCCAATCCATGCTCGATGTTAGCACAGCTTACAGGCTGAAAACCATCCGAACTTCGTCCTGTCACGGTTTCAGGGCATAACGGGAGCATCGAAACACTGGATCGAAACACTGGCAGGAGAGCCCCATGTTCGGCATCATGAATTCCATCATCCGCGTCGCAACCCGCTCTGACGCGCCCTCACAGCCCTATCAGCCGCTGATCCACCCCGCCGACTGGCGGGACCGCGACGCGATCGAGCGCAGCAGCCGCCTGCGTACCGAGCGTCGCGATCCGCTGCTGACGGCGATCACGCGGACGTAAGCTGAGATACGGCGGTCACCACCGAAACCGGACGCAAGGGCGCAGAGGTCGCGCAGCGGCGTCGAAACCCTTGCGTAACCGCGTTTGGGCGCTGCCATTGCTGTAAAGGGGTCGCAGTGCTATCTGGGCAAAAATACCGCGTCAGACAGGAGCCTCGGATGGCCGCCGATTACATCGTCAAAGACATTGCGCTTGCGGATTACGGTCGCAAGGAACTGGACATCGCCGAGACCGAAATGCCCGGCCTGATGGCCTGCCGCGAAGAATTCGGCACCACCAAGCCGCTGAAAGGCGCGCGTATCGTCGGCTCGCTGCACATGACGATCCAGACCGCCGTGCTGATCGAAACGCTGGTCGAGCTGGGCGCCGATGTCCGCTGGGCAAGCTGCAACATCTACTCGACGCAGGACCACGCCGCCGCCGCGATTGCCGCGGGCGGCACGCCGGTCTTCGCGATCAAGGGCCAGACGCTGGAAGAGCATTGGGATTATCTCGACCGTTCCTTCCAGTTCGCCGACGGTCCCAACATGATCCTCGACGATGGCGGCGACGCCACGCTCTACGTGCTGCTCGGCGCGCGGGCTGAGGCTGGTGAGACCATCATCCCCGTCCCGCAATCCGAGGAAGAAGCGGTGATCAAGGCGCAGATCGCCAAGCGGATGGCGGCCAGCCCCGGCTGGTTCACCAAAGTGCGCGACCAGATCAAGGGCGTGTCCGAGGAAACCACCACCGGCGTGCATCGTCTGTATGATCTGCACAAGAAGGGCCAGCTGCCCTTCCCGGCGATCAACGTGAACGACAGCGTTACCAAGTCCAAATTCGACAACAAATACGGCTGCAAGGAATCGCTGGTCGACGGCATCCGCCGCGCCACCGACACGATGATGGCCGGCAAGGTCGCCGTGGTCTGCGGGTATGGCGATGTGGGCAAGGGTTCGGCGGCCTCACTCAGCGGGGCCGGGGCCCGCGTGAAAGTGACCGAGATCGACCCGATCTGCGCGCTGCAGGCAGCGATGGACGGCTATGAGGTGGTCACGCTGGAAGACGTCGCGGCCAGCGCTGACATCTTCATCACCACGACCGGCAACAAGGACGTGATCCGCATCGAGCATATGCGCGAGATGAAGGACATGGCGATCGTCGGCAACATCGGCCATTTCGACAACGAGATCCAGGTCGCCCAGCTGCGCAACCATAAATGGACCAACATCAAGGATCAGGTGGACATGATCGAGATGCCCTCGGGCAATCGCATGATCCTGCTCTCGCAAGGTCGCCTGCTGAACCTGGGCAACGCGACCGGGCATCCGTCGTTCGTGATGTCGGCCAGCTTTACCAACCAGGTGCTGGCGCAGATCGAGCTGTGGACCAAGGGCGAGGAGTATCAGCCCGGCGTCTACCTGCTGCCCAAGGCGCTGGACGAGAAAGTCGCCCGCCTGCATCTGGCGCGGATCGGGGTCAAGCTGACCACGCTGAAATCCGAACAGGCCGAGTATATCGGCGTCACGGTCGAGGGGCCCTTCAAGCCCGAGCATTACCGCTATTGATCGGGGATGGGCGGGTGTCCCACGATGGGACATTGGCCCGATCCTATAGAAAACAACAGCTTGGGCAGAGGCGTTAACCTTTGCGAAAGTTGTGAACGGGGGCCTATCGGCTCCCGTTTTGCGTTTCGGTGAGGCCAGCGCCGCGCGCTGAATCTAGTTCTGGACTATTCGATCCAGAATCGCTATATCCCCCTCATGGCAAGACCGAAAGAATTTGAACGCGACAGCGCGCTTGAGGCCGCAATCGGGGTGTTCCGCGACCACGGGTTCGAGGGCAGTTCAACCGGCATGTTGCTTGCCGCGATGGGCATCGGCAGGCAGAGCTTTTACGACACGTTCGGCGACAAGCATACGCTCTACGCCGCCGCGCTGGAGCGCTATGCGCGTGATGAAGCGCACAAGCATCTGGACGCGCTCAAGGCGGGCGGACGCGGGCTTGAGGCCATTGCGGCCCTGCTGGATGGCGTTATCGCTCGGGCGGATGAGCCGTGCCTTGGCGTCGGCTCGATCAGCGAATTCGGCTGCCGCGACGCCGCGGTGAACGCGATCAACGCCGCCGCCGACCGGGTGTTGCAACAAGCCCTGATGGCGTGCCTTGTGGATGCCGCAACCGATGGCACGCTGGCCGACGGGGTAACAACCGAGGAAGCAGCGCGCTTTGTGGTCGCAACGATTGCCAGCCTGCGGCTGTCCGCGCGCGGTGGCGCCGCATCCGCAAGTCTGGATGCGATCAGACGGCTGGCGATGCGCGCCCTGATCCGCCGATAATTTTTTTGGTCCATTTTGGACCATTCTGTCAAGAATGGAGTCAGACAGATGAAAGCAGTGGTAATGAACCGTCCCGGTGATCGTGACGTGATGGCGTATGTCGCGTGGCCCGATCCGCAGCCCGGCCCGGGCGAGGTGCTGGTCACCGTGGCCGCAGCCGGGGTCAATTTCATGGATCTGGGCGTCCGGCAGGGCAAGGCGTGGACCGAAACGCCCGACCCCAAGGTGATGGGCGTCGAAGGGGCGGGCACGGTGCGCGCGGTCGGCGCGGGTGTGACGGAATTCGCGCCCGGCGACCGCGTGGCCTGGGTCTATGCGCCGGGCAGCTATGCCGAGCAGGTGGTCATCCCCGCCGCGTCGGTGGTGCCGGTCCCTTCGGGCATTGACGATGAAACGGCGGCCTCGGTGATGATGCAGGGGCTGACCGCCAGTCACTTCGCCACCGATTTCTATCCGGTGCAACCCGGTGATGTGGCGCTGGTCCATGCCGCCGCGGGCGGGCTGGGCCTGCTGCTGACGCAGATCATCAAACTGCGGGGCGGCACGGTGATCGGGCGGGTGTCGTCCGCGGAAAAGGCCGTCGTTGCGCGCGCGGCCGGGGCGGATCATGTGATCATCGACACCGCAGGCCAGTTCGCGCAACAAGTGCGCGCGCTGACTGGCGGCATCGGGGTTGCTGTGGTCTATGACGGCAGCGGGCCGGTGACGTTTCAAGGCTCGCTCGATGCGTTGCGCGCATCCGGCACCTTTTGCTGGTACGGCCCGGTGCTTGGGGCGCCCGAAGCCATCGAGATCATGAGCCTGCCGCGCAGCATCAAGCTTGGCTATGCGGTGTTTTCGGATCACATCCCGACCCCGGCCTTGCTGCGCCAGCACGCGGCGCAACTGTTCGACTGGATCGCACGGGGTCAGCTGAAAGTGCAGGCGACCACAGCCTATCCGCTGAAAGAGGCCGCGCAGGCGCTGGCGGATATCGAGAGCCGCAAGACGACCGGCAAGCTGTTGCTGGTCCCGGCGGGCCGATAGCGGCACAGCGCGCAGGTGCCCGGGCCTTCGATCATCGTGCGGCAATCGCCTTTTAGCCAGCAGCACACCGGAATCTGACTGTTGTATACCGCGTGACGGCGGGACCAGGGCGGGGTTAAACCCCGCCCTACGATGCCGTTTCACCCACTGGCGCCGTCGGACGATCACCCTTAGGGTCGCGGCAAACCGGACAAGGAGAACGCCATGCGGGTCATCATTTACGGGGTTGGCGCTGTCGGGGGCGTGCTGGCTGCCGCTCTGCAACGCTCGGGCACCGAGGTTATCGGCATCGCGCGCGGGCGCATGCTGGCAGCCGTGCAGGCCAAAGGCATCCGGCTGCGCAGCCCCGAGGTGGACGAGGTGGTGCCTGTCACCTGCGTCGCGTCGCCCGGCGAGATTACCTTTCGCGCCGATGATGCGATCCTGCTGTGCATGAAGACACAAGATACCCGGCCCGCGCTGGACGCGCTGCGGATGGCGGGTGTGACCGATCAGCCGATCTTCTGCGTTCAGAACGGCGTGGCGAACGAGGCGATGGCGCTGCGGCTGTTCCCCAATGTGCACGGCGTCACGGTGATGATGCCCGCGACCTATCTGAACCCCGGAGAGGCGATCACCTATTCCGCCCCCAAGTTCGGCATGTTCGATATTGGCCGTTTCCCCGGCGGGTCGGATGACGCCGATGCCGCGCTGGCCGAGGCCCTGAACGGGGCGACGTTCGCGGCGTATGTCAAAGACGATGTGATGGCGTCGAAATATGGCAAGCTTCTGATGAATCTTGGCAATATCTCAGGCGCGGCCTTTGGGCCAAAGGCCGCGGACAAGCCGCTGCGCGCCGCCCTTCGGGCCGAGGCGGAAGCGGTTCTGGCCGCTTCGGGCATTCGCGTCGAGGATGTCAGCCAGACCGACCCGCGCCGAGCCGTGCATATGAAAACCGGCCCGATACCGGATGCGCCCGGCATGAGCAACTCGACCCTGCAAAGCCTGCAGCGCGGCGGCAGTGTCGAAACCGACTATCTGAACGGCGAGATTGCGATGCTGGGACGGCGGCACGGGGTGCCGACGCCGCTGAATGACGCGATGATCGCGCTGTCGGTGCGGATGCTGCGCGAAGGGATCGAGCCGGGGTCGGTCTCGCTGGACGAGACGATGGCGGCGCTGGGGATCCGCTGAGCAGGGCTGGATTTGCCCGTTCAGCGCGCCAGATAAAGCGGCATGAAACACGTCATGCCCTTTCTCGTTCTGCTCGTCGCGGTGACCTTTGCGGTGTCGCCGTTCTTTGTCACCAGTTTCGCCGGGTTCGATCCGGCGCTGTTCCCCGTGCCGCAGGACGACCCGCCGGTGCAGCCTGCGGGGTATGCGTTCTCGATCTGGGGGTTGATCTATGCGTGGCTGATCATCGGGGCCGGGTTCGGGTTGTGGAAACGCGCCCAAGACCCCGCGTGGCAGCCGATGCGCCCGGCGCTGTTTGTCAGCCTTGGGCTGGGCACGTTCTGGCTGGCGATGGCCGAGCGCACGCCGATTGGCGCAACCGTGCTGATCTGGGCGATGCTGGTCGCGGCGCTGGTGGCCCTGTGGCGCACGACGCGGGCGGACCGCTGGTTGCAGCAGGCGCCGGTGGCGATCTATGCGGGCTGGCTGACGGCGGCGAGTTCGGTGTCGATCGGGCTGTTGCTGGCCGGGTGGGGCTGGACGGGCGCGACGCCTGCGGCGCTGGTCGCGCTGGTGGTGGCTCTGGCACTGGCGCTGAACGTGCAGGCGCGGTTGCCCCGCGCGCCGGAATACGGGCTGACGGTGATCTGGGCGCTGGTGGCGGTGGTGGTGCAGAACGCCGCGCCGCTGAATGCGCCCGTGGCTGGGCTGGCGGCGTTGGGCGTGGTGCTGATGGCGGGATTGCTGGTCTGGCGGCGGGGGGCCTGAACGCCCCGCCGTCAGGCGCAACGACTCAGAACAGCGTGAGCACGCCGCCCATCACCGCGCAGGCGATGGTGGCGTAGCCGCCGTCTATCAGCGCCAGAACCTTGGGGCGTTGGGCAAAGAGGACGTTCAGGGTGATCCACGGCGCGATAAAGAACAGACCGATCCCCAGCCCGCCCATCAGCCCCAGACCGACCGTGTTGATCCCGCCCATGGCGAAGACATGGCGCATCATCCCGGCGACGAGCAGGATGCAGAGATAGGCCCCGGCAAATGTCACCGGATTGGCCCCGCCGCGGGGTGCGCCGTTGGCGTCGGTCGGCACGCCCGAGGCCACGACCCAGGGCTTTGACAGCACCCCGTACCAAAGCGCGCCGACGCCAAAGCCAATCGCCGCGGTAACGATCACTGCGAGATAATCCATGCTGTCCCTCCCATGGTTTTGGTCAGGCTAGCGCGGGCTCTGGCGGCGGGAAAGGGGTTTCAGCCCTGCTCCAGCCCGCCCATGCGGCAGACGAGCGCCCATTCCTCGGGTTTGACCGGCTGCACGGACAGACGCATCGAGGTCACCAGCGACATGTCGGACAGGTCGGGCGTGGCCTTGATCTCTTTCAGGGAGACGGGCTGCGGCAGGGGTTTGACCGCGCGGATATCGACGCAATCCCAGCGCGGGTCATCGGTGGTGCTGTCGGGATGCGAGAGCGCGCAGACCTCGGCGATACCCACAACCTCAAGCCCGATGTTCGAGTGGTAGAAGAACACCTGATCGCCGAGCGCCATCTCGCGCATGTTGTTGCGTGCCAGATAGTTGCGCACGCCGTCCCATTCTTCACCGGCCTCGCCCTTGGCGATCAGCTGGTCCCAGCTGAACTTGTTGGGCTCGGATTTCATCAACCAGTAGGCCATCAGCCGATCACCTTTTTCCATTCCTCGATCCGCACCGATGCGAAGAGCCCGGCCAGCGCGTAGGGGTCGTTTGCAGCCCAGGATTCGGCTGTGGCTTTGTCGGCGACGTCGATGACCACAAGGCTGCCGGTCATCGTGCCATTGTCCAGAAACGGCCCGGCAAAGACGGTGGTGCCGGTCCCGTTGAGATAGGCCAGATGCGCATCACGGGTGGCTTTGCGCAGGGGTTCGTGGTCGGGTTTGTCGGTGCAGATCAGGGCGAACAGGGGCATGGGATTTCCTCTTTGGGTCAGGCTTTGGCGCCGCGCTTGCCCGAGCCGATCAGCGCAGGGGCGGCGGTGTCGAGCGGCCAGCGGGGACGGGCGCTCAGGGTCATGTCATCGGTGTGGCCGGCGCGGAACCGCTCGATCCCGGCCCAGGCGATCATCGCGGCATTGTCGGTGCACAGGGCCAGCGGCGGCGCGATGAAGGGGATGTTGCCCGCGACTTGCGTCAGGCGGCTGCGCAGGGTGGCGTTGGCGGCGACGCCGCCCGCCACGGCGAAAGCGGTGATGTCGGGGCAAAGCGCCAGCGCGCGGCGGGCTTTTTCGGCCAGCGTGTCGGCGACGGCGGCCTGAAACCCGGCGCACAGATCGGCGCGGTCCTGACGGGTCAGCCCGCCCTTGTCCGCCACCAGCGCATCGCGGGCACGCATCAGCGCGGTTTTCAGGCCGGAAAAGCTGAGATCACAGCCGGGCCGGTCCAGCAGAGGGCGCGGGAAGGCGAAGCGTTTGGGGTCGCCTTGTTTGGCCTCAGCCTCGACGCTGGGGCCACCCGGTTGCGGCAGGCCCAGCAGCTTGGCGGTCTTGTCGAACGCCTCGCCGGGCGCGTCGTCGATGGTGCCGCCCAGACGCGTGAAAGCCTCGGGGCCATCCACCCGCAGGAACTGGCAATGCCCGCCCGAGACCAGCAGCATGAGATAGGGGAACGTCAGCCCGTCGGTCAGGCGCGGGGTCAGCGCATGGCCGGCAAGGTGGTTCACGCCGACCAGCGGCAGGCCGGTCGCGGCGCACAGCCCCTTGGCCAGCATCACGCCCGACAGCACACCGCCGATCAGCCCCGGCCCGGCGGTGACGGCGATGGCGTCAAGGTCGCGCAGGGTCAGGCCTGAACGCGCAAGCGCCTCTTCCACCACCAGATCCAGTTTCTCGGCATGGGCGCGGGCGGCGATTTCGGGGACGACGCCGCCGAAGGCCGCGTGCAGATCGGTCTGGCCTGCCACCACATTGGCCAGCACGTCGCCCGGCTGGCCCGGCACATGGCGCACCAAGGCCGCGCCGGTATCGTCGCAGCTGGATTCGATGCCAAGGACGGTGAGCGTGCGGGTCATGGATGCCGTAAGGGTCTGGCTGGTTGCAGAGCGCGTGGCACCGGGGGTAGCATCGGGGCGCGCCGCAGACAATGGGCGCTACGGAATGCCCATGCCCCCGATTTTGCTCCTGACCCGCCCGATGCCTCAGTCCAACCGCTTCGCGGCCGAGGCGGCTGAGTCGTGCCCCCCTCATGAGGTGGTGATCGCGCCCTTGTCCGAGGTGGCCGGTGTGCCGTACGACGCGCGCGTTTTCGACCGCGCGCGGGGGCTGGTGCTGACCTCGGCCAATGCGGTGCCGTTTCTGCCTAAACTGCCGCCGATGCCCGCGTGGTGCGTGGGTCCGGCGACGGCACAGGCCGCCAGGGCGGCGGGGTTCGAGCCGCGCGATGGCGGCGGCGAGGCCGGGGCGCTGATCGAAACCTTGACCCGTGACGCGCCCGAGGGGCCGTTGGTCCATGCTCACGGCGTGCATCTGGCGCGCGATCTGGTGGCGGCGCTGCCGCAGCTCGATCTGCACGGCGTCGCGGTCTACGAGGCGCAGGGGTGCGAGTTTCCGCCGGGTCTGGCGGAACAGTTGGCCGGGCGGCGCGTTGTCGTTGCGTTGTTCTCACCGCGCGCGGCGAAACGATTCGCCAACCAGTCTGGCATAGACGCAGTTTCAGATCTGACGCTGATCGCGATCAGTGCGAACTGTGCTGCGGCCTTGCCTGATACGCTGCGTGCCCATGCAGTGATCGCGGATGCGCCAGACGGCGGCGCAATGTTGCGCGCGGTCAGGGAAGCGTTGTCGCAGGACGCCCCGGCGGGTTGAGACCTTGTCGGCGGCGGGCTAAGTATCAATCAAGCGCCGGTATTTGCGGCGCACAGTGACGGGGAGTTTCCGATGGCACGCACAACTCGCAGCCGCGCTAAGTCAGACAAGGCGAGCGACAAGGCGACCGCCATCGACGAGGCCGAGGTCGTCGAAGAAACGACCGCCGACATTTCCGCCGAAACGCCGGACAGCCCGTCAGACACGCCGGTCGAAGCGCCCGTTCTGGACGCGCCCGCGCAAGAGACCCTGTCCGCGCCAGAACCCGGGCCAGAGCCAGAACCCGACCCTGAGCCGGTCATTGACCCGTCGGGGATGGCGACGGATGAGCCCGCGGTTGAGCAATCCCCGTTTTCCGAACCAGTGATCGAGCCGGTCGAAACCCCGGTCAGCGAACCCGTCGCCCCGGCTCCGCCCGCCCCGCCGCGCGGCACGGGCACGATTCTGCTGGGCGGCGTTCTGGCCGCAGCGATTGGTGCGGCGGCGGTGTTGTTCGTGCTGCCAGAGGGATGGCGCGGGGCGACGGCGGACACGTCAGCACTGACCGACCGGATCGCGGCGCTGGAAGCACAAAGCAGTGTCAGCCCGGCGGCCTTGCAAGCGGCGCTGGGGCCCCTGGAAACCCGCATCGCGGCGCTTGAGGCGGCAACGCCTGCCGACACTGCCGGTCTGGCGGATCGCGTGGCGGCGCTGGAAAGCGCGACGCCGGACCTGTCGCCGGTCGAGGAGCGGCTGAGCACGCTGGAAGCCGCGCCGGGCGGCGTGACCGAGGATACACTGAACACCGCTGTCGGCTCTTTGGCGACCCGTCTGGCCGAACTGGAAGAGGGTGTCGCCGGGCGGATCGACACGGCGGTGACGGCGGCGATGGCGGATGCCCGCAGCGCGCTGGATACGCAAGAGCAGGTGCTGGAGACCCGCGAAGAGGATGTGGCGGCGGCGCAGCAGCGCATCGCCGAACGCGCCGCCTTGGCCGAACTGGTCGCGGCGTCCGAGTCGGGCGATCCGCAGCCGGGGGCGCTGGCGACCTTGACCGATGCGCCCGCCGCCCTCGCCCCCTTGGGCGAGGGGCTGGTGACGCTGGCGCAGTTGCAAAGCAGCTTCGCCCCGGCAGCGCGCGAAGCGCTCGCGTCGGTGCCGCCTGCGCCTGATGCAAGCCTGGGCGACCGGGTGGCGTCGTTCGTCCGGGCGCAGACCGGCGCGCGCTCGCTCGCGCCGCGCGAGGGCGACGATCCCGATGCCGTGCTGTCGCGCGCCGAGGCGCAGCTGCAACAGGGCAATCTGCAAGCGACGCTGGACGAGGTGGACAGCCTGACCGGCACCCCCGCCGAGGCGATGGCAAACTGGCGCGCGCAGGCCGAAACGCGGCTTGCGGCGCTGGCCGCGCTGGCACAAGTCCAGACGCGCATGGATGGTGAGGAGTAAGCGATGTTCTGGACAGTCTTGAAGGTCATCCTGTTCCTTGCCGTGGTCGCGGGCCTGACGATGGGCGCCGAGACCCTGATGCAGACAGACGCGGGCGTGCGCATCGCCGTGGCCGATACCGAATTCACGCTGGGCCCGGTGCAGATGGCGATTGCCGCGATCCTGCTGCTGGCCGGGCTGTGGCTGCTGATGAAGCTGGCCGGACTGCTGGTGGCGACGCTGCGGTTCATCAACGGCGATGACACCGCGATCAGCCGCTATTTCGAGCGTGGCCGCCGTCGGCGCGGGCTTGAGGCGCTGACGGATGGCTTTCTGGCGCTGGCCTCGGGCGAAGGCGACAAGGCGCTGACCAAGGCGCGCAAGGCCGAGAAGCTGATGGATGACCAGACGCTGACCACCTTGTTGATCGCGCAATCGGCGCAGGCCAAAGGAAACACCCAGCTGGCCGAGGAGTATTACAAGCGGCTGCTGGAACAGGACCGTTCGCGCTTTGTCGGCGTGCAAGGCCTGTTGTCGCAGCAAATCGAAGCAGGCAATTCCACCAAGGCGCGCAAACTGGCCGCAACCGCGCTCAGCCTGCGGCCCGGCCATGCCGCGACGCAAGATAACCTGTTGAAACTGCAGAACGATGCCTCGGACTGGCAGGGCGCGCGGCGGACACTGTTGGAGACGTCACGCTCGGGCCGCCTGCCCAAGCCGGTCTATCAGCGCCGCGATGCCGTGCTGACCCTGCAACAGGCCGAGGTCGAGGCCGAGAAGGGCAACACCGCGCTGGCGCAGGATCTGGCGATCGAGGCGAACAAGGCGTCGCCCGAACTGGTGCCTGCGGCGGTGATGGCGGCGGGTGCGATGGTGGCGCGCGGCAAGCCGAAAGCGGCGGCGAAGGTGCTCAAACGCACGTGGAAAACCCAGCCGCACCCCGAATTGGCGCAGGCCTTCGCGGCGATTGCCCCGCAAGAGGCGGCGACCACCCGGCTCAAGCGGTTCGAGCCCTTGCTGACGCTCACCCCCGGCCCCGAGGCGCAGATGACCCGCGCCGAGCTGCTCATCGCGGCCGAGGATTTCCCCGGCGCGCGCCGCGCCATGGGCGATCTGCACGACAGCCACCCGACGCAGCGCGTGATGACCATCATGGCGGCGATCGAGCGCGGCGAAGGCTCGCCGGATCAGGTGGTGCGCGGCTGGCTGGCACGGGCGCTGATCGCGCCGCGCGGCCAGCAATGGGTCTGCGAGAACTGCCACCATGAACACGCCGGCTGGCACGCGCTGTGTGCCAACTGCGGGGCCTTCGACACGTTGAGCTGGACCCAGACGCCCAACAGCGCTGGCCCCAGCGCGACGGGGACCGAGATGCTGCCGCTGATCGTGGGCGCCCTGCCCTCGCCCGCGCCGGAAGCGCCGGTGATCGACGACGAGGACGAGATCGACGAGCCCGTCGCACAAGACCCCATCGAGGACGCCGAAGAACCCGACGCCGAAACCACACCAGCGCCGGAACCCGAACCCGAGCAAGGCGCGAAGGTCATCGATCTGGATCAGACGCGGCGGATGGGGCTGTAAGGCCCACGGATCGCCCGGAAAAGGCCGCCCTTGGGGCGGCCTTTTGCATCAACTGGCGAAAAGCTGGGCGATCTCGACCGGCGACTGCAGCTGGGCGACGGGCACGTCGGCACCATACCGGGTCAGGGCGTGCTCGATGAGCGGGGCCTGATCGCGGTCATGGTGCCACAGGGCTGACAGGCCGCTGGCGGTGGGCAGACGCTCGGGGCAGCCGCGCGCCATGCCGGGGCGAACCCGGCCCAAGTGCACGAGGCCGCGCCACAGAACACGGGCCACCGCCGTGGTGCGCGGGACGCGCAGCCACAGCACCAGATCGGCGCGCGGCAGGCGCAGATCCAGACTGGCCGGATCAGAGCCGTCCATCACCCAACGCTCGGCCCCTGCCAGCCGGGCGATGATCGCGCGTTGCTCCCCGGGGTCGCGGGCGACCCAATCGGGCAACCAGCGCGCGTCACGGTCAAGCGACTGGAACGGCAGATCAAAGCGGGTAGAAAGCCGCCGCGCCAGCACCGTCTTGCCCGAACCCGGGCAGCCGATGACCAGCACGCGTTGTGCGGTGAGCAGCGCCGAAGCGGTCTGAGCGGGAGAGAGAGCGGCGGACATGAGCACGGGGTGGGCGTTGGGCGCGCGACTGTCAAGCCGTGCCTCAGCCCCGGCAGATGGCAAACAGCCCGGCGCGCGAGGATATGCCGAGTTTGGCATAGGCGCGCTTGCGGTAGGTGATCACGCTGGTGGCAGCAACGCCCAGCGAATGGGCAATAACCTCGGCCTTCTGGCCGGCCAGAATGCCTTCGCACACGGCGCGTTCGCGGTCTGACAGCACGAGCAGGGCTTCGGGCATGGTGCCGCTGCGGGCTTCGAAATGCAGCACGGCAAGACGGCCCAGAACGCGCAGCAGATCCTCGGGCCAGCCTCGTGCCTGCTGCGTGCGGTAGAGGTTCAGCACCAGATGCAGCCGCTCGCCCGCCGCCAGCACGGCCACCTTGTCGCCCAGCCCCGGCGCGTCAAAGAACCGGGTGCGATAGGCGGGCGGCATCGCGCCGGTCAAATGTGCCAGCTCGACCAGCGCCGCGGTTCGCGGTTCAAGTGCCAACACCCGCGCATGCAGCGGATCGTCGCGAAAACCGCTGCGGACATAGGCCTCGGCCAGACGGGTGCCCAGCCGACCTTCGATGAAATTGCGCGACAACAGGCAGGTGACAGCATCGGCGCGATAGGCAAAGACCATCACCTGATCGGCGCCCGCCGCCTGAGCGGCGTCCAGAAACGCGGGCGCGAAATCATCCTGACCCAGTCGGGCAAGGCAGGGGTCGATGAGCTCCAGCATGGCTGTCCTCTTTTGCGGGGGACATACAGCCCCGCAATCCCGCTTTAGATACCCGTCAACACCGGAGGATTCCATGCGCCCTGAGGGACGTGGCGAGTATGACTCGCTCTATTTCACCTATCCGCAGTTCAAGGCCCCCGCTGCGGGTGCCCCGCGCGGCACCGATGCACCGGTGATCATCGTCGGCGCTGGCCCTGTCGGCATGACCGCCGCGCTGACGCTGGCGGCCGAGGGCGTGCGCTGCCTGCTGGTCGAGGCCAAGGGCACCTTCAACGATGGCAGCCGGGCGATCTGTGTCTCGCGGTCGAGCTATCACATTCTGGCGCGGATCGGTGCCGTCGCCCCCTTCCTGCGCGAGGGGCTGCCCTGGACGATGGGGCGGACGCTGTACCGGGGTCAGCAGATCCTTGAGTTCCAGATGCCCGACGGGCCGGATGACCGCTTCCGCCCGATGTACAACCTGCAACAGCAGTATATCGAGGCGTTCCTGTGGGACGCCGTCGCCGCCAATCCGCTGATCGAAACGCGCTGGCAGACGCGGGTGACGGCGGTCGAGGATCAGAGCGACGGCGTGACCGTGACGCTCAGCGATCCGCATGGCGACACCCGGGTGTCGGCACCGTGGCTGCTGGCGGCGGATGGGGCGCGTTCGGCCATCCGGGGTATGCGCGGGCTGCGGCTGAAGGGCGAGAACTATGAGGGCCGCTATGTGATCGCCGATGTGCGGATGGCGCATGACTACCCGACCATCCGCCGCGCGCTGTTCGATCCGGCCTGTCGCCCCGGCGGCACCGTGCTGATCCACCGCCAACCCAAGGACATCTGGCGCATCGACTATCAGCTGGGCGACGGCGAAAGCGCCGAGGAAGCGGTGCGCGAGGACGTGGTGCGGGCATCCGTGAGCGCCGTTCTGGCCGAGATCGGCCATACCGGGGCGTCGGAGCTGGAATGGTGGAGCGTCTATTCCGCCAACACGCTGGCGCTGGACGATTACCGCGACGGGCGGGTGTTCTTCATCGGCGACAGCGCGCATATCGTGCCGATCTTTGGCGTGCGCGGGCTGAACAACGGGCTGGCGGATGCGCAGAACATCGGCTGGAAGCTGGGCCGCGTGGTGACGGGCCGGGCGGGTGAGGGCCTTTTGGACAGCTACACGCCCGAGCGGCGCGGGGCGACGCTGGATGTCTTCGCCAACGCGCAGAAATCGACGCGCTTCATGACGCCGCCGACGGCGGGATGGCGGCTGATGCGCGACGCGGCGCTGTCTCTGGCGCTGACGCAGGACTGGGCCGGGCAGCTGGCCAACCCGCGCCAGATGACGCCCTATACCTACGCCGACAGCCCTGCCGTGGTGCCCGGTGCGGATGGCTTTGGACCGGCGGCGGCGCTGGGGGCGATGCTGCCGGATGCGGCAGACGGGGACGGGTTCCTGACCGAGCGGCTTGGCCCCGGCTTTACCCTGCTGTGCTTTGGCCCGGCACTGGATGTCGCGCATCCCGATCTGACCGTGCTGTCCCTGCCCCCGGGTGCTGCGGCCGCCAAACGGCTGGGGGCGGCGGACGGCGCGGCCCTGCTGATCCGCCCCGACCTGCACATCGGCGCGCGCTGGAGCGCGCCGACGCCAGAGGCCGTTCTGGCCGCAATCGCCACCATCCTGAGCGCAAAGGCCGCCTGACATGCCCGATATCGAAGACGTCTTTGACACGCTGGCCACCACGCTCGATCAGGTCGGCGTTGAGCGCGCGCCCCTGTTTCTGGCCAAGGCCGCGCTGGCTCTGGCGCAGGCGCTGAACGACCCCGAGCGCGCGCGCGCGATCATCGAAGCGGCGGCGCGGCCGGACCCGGCGCACCAAGGGTAAGCCCCACCACAAAAGACGACGCCCCCTGCCAGTTTCAGCCTTGCGCAAGAGGCCTGTGAACAGTAAAGGGGGCGACGTGGCCGATGTAGCTCAGCTGGTAGAGCAACGCATTCGTAATGCGTGGGTCGGGGGTTCGAGTCCCTTCATCGGCACCACAATCCCCAACATCCCGATCCCAGCGCGCCCCTTCCACGGGAGCCGTCGCGCGACAGATCCGGTGCCGGACGGGGTGTTCGCGCCGCGGGATCGGGCCGGTGTTGCAGGGAAGGTGCCCGTTTGGTGGCCGCAATGTTTGCACGGCCCCTCCACAATCGGATTGCACCGAATTTGCGATTGCGCATACCCTCTTCCCTTGCAGCCCAAGGAAGACCCATGCCCGGCGACGACCGCCTGAGATTGCACCCCGACGATTACGATTTCGCAATCCTTCACCCGGCGTTTCGGCGCCTGTTCGGCACGACCGATCTGTACAATTACGGCTATTGGCGCCGCGCCACCGGTGAGCCGATCGCGACCCTGCCGGAAGCGGCGACTCGCCTTGTGTCGCTGCATATCGACACGGACCCCCACCGTGACACGGCCCGCAGCGTGCTGGACGTCGGCTGCGGGCTGGGGGCCTGCACGGCGCTGTTTGCCGCAGGCTATCCTGCGGCCACGATCACCGGCATCAATTATTCCGCGCGCCAGATCGCTTATGCCAACGACACCTACGCCAGCGCGCAGATCCGCTTTCACCAGATGGATGCCACCGCGCTGGACTTTCCCGATCAGAGCGTCGATTGCATCCATGCCGTCGAGGCCGCGATGCATTTCCGCCCGCGCAGCGCCTTCTTCGCCGAGGCGCGCCGGCTGCTTGTGCCGGGCGGGCGGCTGATCCTGACCGACGTTCTCGCCGACCGGCCCACCAGCTTCATTCCGTCGGTCAACGACGAAAGAACGCCCGGGGACTATGCCCGCGCGTTGCAGGTGGCGGGGCTTGAGCCCGTGGAGATCCGCGATATCCGGGCCGATACCATCCTGCCCTTCGCCGGGGTCATGCACCGCAGCGCCATGCATGCCTATGGCCGCGAGATCGAAGAATCCCTGTCTGCCTATCTGCTGGTGTGCGCGGTCAATCCCGGTTGAGCGGCGTTCAGTCTGCCGCGAATCGCGCGCGGAGCACGTCGCGGCGCAGCTTGCCCATGGCGTTGCGCGGCAGGGCGTCCACCAGATGAATGCGCTTGGGAATTTTCGTTGGCGCAAGGGCCGCGACAAGGGCCAGACGCACCGTCGCGGGATCCAGCGCGACCCCCGGCTTGGGCACGATGGCGGCGAGCAGGCTCATGCCGGTGCGGGGATGGGGAATGCCAAAGGCGCAGGCATCGGCGACGCCTTCCACCTGACGCAGCGCCGCCTCGACCTCGGCGGGATGGATCTTGAGACCGGCATAGATAACGACATCCTTGCTCCGCCCGGACAGGGTGAGGAAGCTCTCGGCGTCAAGCTGCCCGACATCGCCGGTGCGGAAAAAGCCGTCGGGGCCGAAGGCCAGCGCGGTCTCGGACGGATCGTCCTGATAGCCGTCAAAGACGAAATCCCCCCGGACCTCGACTTCGCCCTCGCCGCCGGGGGCCACCAGCTCTCCGGTTTCGAGATCGCGGATCCGCAGATCCGCTCCGGGCAGCACCCGGCCCACCGAACCCGGACGAAAGGCATCAGGGGCATTGGCCGTGGTAATCAGTGTTTCGGTCATCCCGTAGCGTTCCAGCAACGGTTTGTGTGTGCGCGCCTCGACGCTACGGCGCAGGTCGTCGGGCAACGGGGCAGAGCCCGAGGTGAACAACCGGATGCCTGACGCGGCCCCGGCGTTGAAACCGGGATGGTCCAGAAGCTGCGCGTAATGGATTGGCACCCCCATGAAACAGGTCGCCATGGGAAGACGCCGGACCACATCGGCAGGATCGAAACGCGGGCGCAGGTCCAAACGGCCACCGGCTATCAGAAGCGGCATCAGCGCGATGATCAGGCCATGCGCGTGGGTCATCGGCAGAATGTGCAGCAGACGGTCCGACGCGGTAATGCCCCAGGCCTGACGCAGGGCCTGCACCCCGGCAAGGACGGTGCGGTGGGTATGAGCGACGGCCTTCGGCCTGCCGGTGCTGCCCGAGGTGAACAGAACGATGGCTTCGGTCGCGGCTGGAACGGGCTGGTCCGCGCCCATCGCAGCCAGACCCGACTCTGGCGCGTCATCGGCAAGCGCGGGCAGCCATGTCACCGCCGGTGTGGCGTGCCGCGCGGGATGATCGCCCAGGATCAACGCAGGGCGGGTACGGGCGATGACGTCGGTGACATAGGGGACAGCGGCGGCGGCATCGAGGGGCACGACCGCTATCCCGGCCCGCAACGCGCCCAGAAGCGCCACCACCTGCCCGGTCGATTTGGGCAGGGCCAGCCCGATCCGGTCCCCGGTACGCAGGCCCCGGCCAAGCAGGCATCGCGCGAACCGGTCGGTGGCCGCATCCAGCGCATGGTAGGTCAGGTGCGTCGTCCCATCGTCGAGCGCCACCGCCAAGGGCGAGGTTCATGCCGCGCGCATCCGGGTGTACAGTGTCATGATCTATCCCTTTCCTGCCGCAGGCCAGTCGTCATACCAGCAGCGTTGCCGGTCGAACGGGTAGCCCGGAAGCGCTGGCAGCGCCGGGTCAGCGGGTGCAAGGCGCTGTGCTACCAGCGTCGCCCCGGCAAGATGCAGCGCGAGGAGCGCCGATGCGGCCGCGTCGCCGCTCGCGGTACCGTCTGGCACGGCCACCCGCACGGGCGCGGCCCTCGTTATGTCCTGTGGCCCGTCAACCAGATCCGGGCAGATCCGGCGCAGCTGCGCGACGGTCGCGGGTGCCAACGGCTGCGCCGTTTCGAGCGCAATTTTTCCCATCAGGCGTGCGGGTCGGCCCGGCGGGTCGGCGGCGATGCGGCGCGCAGCCGCCTTGGCTTCATCCACCGTCCGCGCGGTGAAACCGGCGCGCAGGGGCAGTCCCGACCAGCGGCGCGTGACAGCGGCGGCAATGCGCGCAAGCGAGGCCTCAGGCGCGTCCAGCGCCGCGTGAAGCTGGGCAGCCCGCGCGACCAAGGCGGCGGGGCTGGCCGCCGACAGCAGGAACAGCGCCGACGTGCCCGCAGGGTCGGCAGCAGGCGCGGAATGGCCGTCTGCGCCCGCGACGATCACATGGGCGTTGAGGCCGCTCATGCCAAACGCGCTGACCCCCGCCACCCGGTGCGGCCCTGGCCAATCGCGCGTCGCGCGTGGCACCTCAAGCGGCAGGGTGTCCCAATCCACCTGCGGCGACGGGTCAGTGAAGCAGGGCTGCACCGGGATGAACCCGTCGCGCACCATCAGGATCGTCTTGATCAGCCCGGCAATACCCGCCGCGGCCTCAAGATTCCCGATGGCTGCCTTGATCGACCCCAGCGCCGCCGGAGCCTCGGACCGCCCGGCGAAGACATCGCCCAGCGCCCGCGTCTCGATCAGGTCGCCCAGCACGGTGCCCGAGCCCTGCGCCTCGATTGCGCCGATCTGGTCGCGCGTGACCCCGGCTGCCTGCATTGCCCGGGTGATCACCTGCACCTGCGCGACACGTGACGGCGCGCTCAGCCCGTTGCTGCGACCGTCCTGTCCGGTTGCCCAGCCCGCAAGCACGGCGTGGATGCGGTCACCATCGGCAAGCGCGTCAGGCAGGCGCTTGAGCACCAGCATCCCGCAGCCTTCGGAGCGGACAAACCCGTCTGCCGCCGCGTCGAACGAGCGGGTTTGCCCGCGTGCGGACAACACGCGTGAGCTTTCCAGCGCTGAGAACCCCTCGGGCGCCAGCAACACACTCACCCCGCCCGCCAGCGCCATGTCGCAATGCCCCAGACGGAGCGCGTCACCGGCCAGAGTCACGGCGGTCAGCGCCGATGAGCAGGCGGTATCGACGGTCAGCGACGGCCCGGTCAGGCCCAGACAATAGCTCACCCGGCCCGTGATCGCCGCATTTTGCAGCGCGTTGGGCAGATGGGGATTGCCAGCCACCAACCCCGCGCGGGCCATGCGCATCGCGTGATCTGACGACCCGGCACCGATATAGACACCGGCGAACATCCCATCGAGTGCCGCCGGAGACAGCCCGGCATCCTCGAGCGCGTGCCATGCCATTTCCAGAGCCAGACGCTGCTGCGGGTCCAGCAGCGGGGCCTCGCTGGCAGAGATGCGGAACGGATGCCGGTCAAAACGGTCGATGCCGTCCAGCAACCCGGCGGCGGGCGGCAGGGCCGGGGATGGCCCCCAAAGCGCACGCCGGTCGGCAGGGACCGGCCCGATCCCGCTGCCGCCCGAGCGCAGCAGCTCTGCCAGCGCCCCGGTTGAGTCCGCCCCCGGAAAACGGCAGGCCATGCCGACCACCGCGACGGGGACCGGCACGCTCACCCTGCGACCTCGCGCTGTGCTTGGGTGCGTGCGATGCGACACGTCAGGCGAGTGGTGACACGCGGGGCACAAGCGAGACGCGCGGGCATCGCGACGGTCTTTGCGGGCAGTTTGTCAGGGCCTGGCATACGGTTATGGGTTCCCATTACGCGGCGATTGTCTGGCAGACCGGTTCCACCGGGCGTTGAAAAACCCCGCAGCAAACGGTTACCCTGACAGCCCGGAACCTGGCAAGCGGGTATCACCCGTCTCTTCGGCGTCTCGAAGGTTGCCACGAAGTCTGGCTTTTCGCGGCCAAGGCGCAGACGGCTGTGCGGTCGCGCCGGACGGTGTTTGAGGTACGGTTATCCGTGGACATGCAGCACGGTTCGCCGCAAAACCGCCATAGGCTTGTTTTGACCCGATTCCATGTGGGAGGTTCGACCATTTCTGACCAGCACCCGGTTGAGTTCTATTTTGACTTCATTTCACCGTTCGGCTTTCTGGCCAGTCTGCGGGTGGATGATCTGGCGGCGAAATATGGGCGCGAGACGACATGGACCTCGATGCTGCTGGGCGTCAGCGTGATGAAGGTCATGGGGTTGAAAGCCATTCCCAAGACACCGCTCAAAGGCCCCTATATGCGGCTGGATGCGCAGCGCTATTGCCGCCGTCATGGCATCCGGTTCGGGCGGCAACTGACGGATCCACCGGCCAACCCTCTGGCCGCCGGGCGGACGTTTCACTGGCTGACCGAGCACGACCCCACGCGCGCCAAGCCGGTCGCCAAGGCCATTCTGGCCGCGTACTGGCTGGAAGGCCGCGCGATTGGTGAGCTGGACACGGTGCTGGACCTTGCCGCCGGTCAGGGCGTCGACCGCGCCGCGCTGGCCGAGGCCCATGCAAGCGGCGCGGCCTCGGCGCTGCTCAACGCGGGGGTGGAAGCCTCGCTGGCCAAGGGCGTGTTCGGCTCGCCGTATTTCATCGTCGATGGTGAGCCGTTCTTCGGGCTGGAAAAGATGGAGCTGCTGGAAGACTGGCTGCGCGAAGGCGGCTGGTAGTCAGCCGCTGACCAGCGCATAGGGCACGGCAAATCCGGCCATGTGCTGCGCAACGGTGGCTTCGCTGCCCGGCGCGGCATCGCCCGCCAGACGGATCTCGACCCGCCGCGCGCCCTTTTCCTCAAGACAGGTCACGCTTTCCAACGCGCCATCCGGCAGCAGCGCCGTCAACTGCTGCGAAAACGCCCGCTCGACCGCCATGCGGCGCAGGGCCGGTTTGAAGATCTTGCCCGTCGTTGTCAGCGGCAGCGCGTCGATCAGATAGAGCGCCTTGGGGACCGCCGCGGGCTCGGGGATGTGCCCGCGCGTTGCCTCAAGGATCTGCTGCGCAGTGATCGTGCGGGACGGACGGACCTGAACAAACGCAACGGGCAGTTCACCGGCATAGGCGTCGGGCTGGCCGACGGCGGCACACAGCTGCACATCGGGGTGCTGCATCAAGGCTTCCTCGATCACCGCCGGGTCAATGTTGTGGCCGCTGCGGATGATGACGTCTTTCGAGCGGCCCATCACGACGATCTGCCCATCCGAAGCGACCAGCCCCATGTCACCGGTGAGCAGCCAGCCTTGCGCGGTAAAGGCGGCGGCGGTGACCGACGGGTCGGTATAGCCGGGGCTGATGTTGGGGCCGCGCAGGGCAAGCGCGCCCATGACACCGGATGGCAGGGTGGTGTGCGGGTCGGGCTCGCCGTCATCACTCAGCGCGAACACGGCCACTTCGCAGAACGGCAGCCGCCAGCCAGACGCGCCCGGCACCCGCCGGGCGGCGCGGGGGATGACGCTGGCAAGGCCGGAGGCTTCGGTCATGCCATAGATGCTGCGCAAGGGCACGTTGAAGGCAGCCTCGAACCGGGCGGCGGTTTCCACCGGCATGGGTGAGCCGCCGCCAAACAGCGCCTTCACGCCGCTGATGTCGATCTCGCCGACAGGGCGGTTGAGGATGGTCGACACAAAGGTCGGCCCACCGGACAGGAAGGTCACGTCAAAGCGGCGGGTGATCGGCCAGAAATCCCGCACAAACGCCTTGCTGCGCATGCCCAGTTTCGACGGGATCAGCGTTGCCGCCCCGGCGGCGATGGCGCTGCCACCCAGCACAAACGCCCCCGCGACGTGGAACAGCGGAAAGCCGTTGATGATCACATCACCGTCGCCCATGTCGTAAAACATGCCGCCGAACCAGCTGACATGGACCTCGTTGCCATGGGTATGGGTGACCAGTTTGGGCACCCCGGTCGTGCCGCCGGTGTGGAAGAAACTGGCGATGCTGTCGCGGGTGGCGGTGACGTCAAAGGACAGCACCGGGGATTCGGCAGCGATGAGGGCGGCGAAACTGTGCGCCCAGGGCTCGGGCGCGTCGCCGATGCAGATCACCTCACGCAGGGACGCTGACCGCTGCCGGATCGCAGGGAGTTTCGCCCAGATGTCGAACTCGGGATCCGGTCCCAGCGCCACCAGAACCGTGGCGTTCACGCTGTCGAGCAGATGGGCGATATGCTCGGGTGCGAGCATGTAGTTGATCGGGCAGACCCGCCCGGCGGCCTGCGCGGCAAAGAGCGACACGAAGGCCTCGGGCATCGAGGGCATCAACAGCGCAACCGTTTCGTCAGACTTCAGACCCAGCCTGCGCAGGGCGTTGGCCGCGCGGTTCACATCGGCCAGCAGGTCACTGAACGTCAGCGTGATCACGTCGCTGTCGAGCGATCCATCGCGCAGATAGGTCAGCGCGGTATGGTCGGGGAACAGCGCGGTCGAGCGTTGCAGCATCTGATACGTGTTGTGAACCGGCACGACGTCGTCATAACGCCGGGCTTCGATCGCTTCGATGTCAGCAAGGCTGCGGATCGGCCGGCGCACTTCGGGGCGCGTTGCGGTTTGGGGTCTCGCAGTTCCGAACGTCATGGCGGCCTTCTTGGTAAGTCGAGCGTTCCGGCAAACAATAAGGACACGGCTCCGCTTGACTAGACAGCGGGGGCGAACGCTAAGTTCCAGAATTGGAACACCATGCGGCCCAAGCGCCGGAACTGCGGGATATCTGGCATGACGCGACGACTGGATCTCAATGCGTTGCTTTTGTTTTATGAAACGGTGAACGCGCGCAGCATCAACAAGGCAGCGCTCAAGCTGGGCATGCCCAAATCCACCATCAGCCGCAAATTGACCGCCCTTGAGCAAGAGTTGGGATCGACCCTGTTGAAGCGGGGTCAACGGGCGCTGGGACTGACCGAAATCGGCCACGCGCTGTATCTGCGCTGTGAAAGCATCGCGCAGGAGCTGGAAAACGCCGACCTGCACACGACCAAGATGCAGGAAGAGATGAGCGGCGTTCTGCGGATCAGCATGCCGGTGTTCTTTGTCAGCTGGATCAGCCGCCCGCTGGCGGATTTCGCCAAGGAATTCCCCGGTCTGCGGTTAGAGGTCGAAGCCCAGAACCGCGTTGTCGATGTGGCGGAAGAGCCTTTTGACGTGGCGATACACTTTGGTCTGCCCGCCGAAACCCACAACCCGATGCGCCGACTGGCCGAGCTGCCGCGCAGCTTTTACGCCAGCCCCGGCTATCTTGCGCTGCGCGGACCGCTGGCCGGGCTGGACGATCTGGTGAACCACGACGTCATCTTGCACCAATACCAGCAGCGCGACCGGGTGTTTCCCGACATGCACCTGCCGGACGGCACGACGGTGGCGCTGACGCCCCGGGTCGTGGTGAACCACGCGGTGCTGGTGCAGGAACTGGTGTTGCAGGACCTTGGCCTTGGATTGATGCCCGACATCATGTGCAAGCAGGATGTGGCGGCGGGGCGGTTGATCCGGCTGCCGCTGGACTGGACAAGCCCGCCGCTGTTGATCTCGGCGACGTATCTGGAACGCCGCTATGCGCCGCGCAAGATGCGCGCCTTGCTGGACCGGATCACCGAGCATCTCAAGACCCAGGCCTAGCCGCGCGGCATGTTCCAAAATAAGAACACCCTGTTCAGCCAGCCTCGCTAGTCACCCTGACACTGGCTGTATTAGGCTTGAGGGTGTTGGAGGTGGCCCTTCGGGGTCATGGGACTTCAGGGTAATCGGGTTTGGAGGGCGCTGGATCACTGGCGCGGGAAACCCGAGAAGGAGGAACAATGAAAACGGTAGTATTTGCGCTGTCGGCGCTGCTGCTCGCGCTTCCGGCGCAGCAGGTGTCTGCACAAATGGTGACGGTCGGGACCGCAACACCCGGCTCGCTGTTTCACTCGGCGGGCACGGCGGTTGCCAAGATCATCAACGACGAAGCGGGCATCCGGGCCATTCTGCAGCCCTTCGCCAGCGCCAATGTCTATATCCCCGCGATCAGCGAGGGCGACATCGACTTTGGCGTCGGCACCGCGCATGAAGTGGGCGTCGCGCTGGAGGGGCGCGAGCATTTCGAGGGCCGTCCGCAAGAAGGTCTGCGCGCCCTGGGGGTGATGTTCCCGTTGCAGTTCGGCATGTTCGTACGGGCCGATTCTGACATCCAGTCTATCGCCGATCTGCGCGGCCACACCGTGCCGGGCGGCTACAGCAGCCAGCAGATCGCCGCGACGATGATGGAGGCGATCTATGCCAGCGTCGGCATGACCGAGGCTGACGTGGAAAGCGTCACGGTTGCCAATACCGTCGGCGGGGCGGATGACTTTGCCGCCGGGCGGGTGGATGCGTTCTTCTTTGCCCTTGGTGCGGCCAAGGTCAGCGAAGTTGACGCGGCCGTGGGCGGTGTGCGCGTGCTGCCTTTCGGCGGCACGGACGAGGAACTGGCCGCGATCCGTGAATTCCTGCCGCAAGCCTATTTCCGCCAGTTCGACCCGCGCCCCGGCGCGCCCGGCATCACCGAGCCGACGACCATTCTGGCCATCGACGCGATCATGTTCGCCAGCGCCAGTACCTCGGACGATGTTGTGCATGATGTGACGCAGGCTATTTATGAACACCGGGACGAACTGATCGCCACCTTCCCGGCGTTCCGCGGCTTTGATCCGGCGATGATGGCGCGACCGCTTTCGCCCATCGAATACCATCCCGGCGCCGTCCGCTTCTTTAACGAAGTCGGCATCATGCCCGCAGCCGAGTGAGCGACACGGTGAGTCAGGAGAGACACGAAATGGCGGATACGCCGACCATGGGCGACAGTGACGTACAGGTCTCTCGTGATTTTGTGGGCTATACAAAGATCGTGATCGCCTCGGCGATCACGATTGCGGCGCTGCTTTGGGGGGCCGATCTTTTCCGCCGTTTCGGGCTGAACATCCTGACCCAACAATTCGTTGCGGGCATGCTGGGGCTGTGTCTGGCCCTGACCTTCCTGCATTTTCCGTTCCGGCGCTTGACGAGGCGCGACGCGGTGCCGCCGCATGACTGGGTCCTGGCGGCAATCGGGCTGGCCGCGGGCCTCTACCTGGCGGTCGAGATCCCCAATCTGGTGGATCTGGTGCTGATGCGCCCGCGCGACGGGGTGATCGCGGGCGGTGCACTTCTGGTGCTGAGCATCGAGGCGCTGCGCCGCTCGACCGGCTGGGCGCTGCCGATCATCGTGGTCTTGTTCCTGCTCTACGGGCTGTTTGGCGATTTCGTACCCGGCATGCTGCAGGGCCGCGCCACCGATATCGAACGGCTGACCGCCTATCTGGCGATCGATGTGAACGGCATGCTGGGCCTGCCGATCATCGTGGCCTGCACGGTGATCATCGCGTTCTTGCTGTTCGGCAGCCTGTTGTCGGCCACCGGCGGGGCCGAGTTTCTGTCCGACCTGTCGCTGGCGCTGATGGGGCGCTACCGGGGCGGACCGGCCAAGATCGCCGTGCTGGCCTCGCTGCTGTTCGGCTCGGTGTCGGGCAGTGCGGTGGCCAATGTCGTCGCCTCGGGGGTGATCACCATCCCGTGGATGAAACGCTCGGGCTATTCGCCCGCCCGCGCGGCGGGGATCGAGGCCGTGGCCTCGACCGGCGGGCAGTTGATGCCGCCGGTGATGGGGGCGTCGGCCTTTTTGATCGCCGAGTTCCTGCAGATCCCGTTCTCGCAGGTGCTGCTGGCGGCGCTGGTGCCGGCGATCCTGTATTATCTGGCGCTGTTCATCATCATTGATCTGGACGCGGGCAAGGCCGGGATCAAGGCGATCCCGGCGTCCGAGCTGCCCCGGGCGGGCACGGTGCTCAAGGCGGGCTGGCATTACTTCCTGCCCTTCGTGGTGATGATCTACGCGCTGTTCTCGCTGAACTGGCAGCCGCAGATGGCCGTTGTCGCCGCCATCGGCGCGCTGTTGGTGACGGCGCTGGCCTTTGGCTACAAGGGCAAGCGGCCAAGGATCGCGGATCTCTTCGCCTCGATCTATCGCACCGGGCTGGGGGCGCTGGATATCATCGTGATCACCGCCGGGGCCGGTATGGTGATCGGCGTGCTGTCGCTGACCGGGCTGGGGTTCAGCCTGACGTTGACGCTGGTTTCCGTCGGCGAAGGCAATCTGTTCCTGCTGCTGCTGATTTCGGCGGTGGTGTGCATCATTCTGGGCATGGGTTTGCCGACGGTCGGGGTCTATGTCCTGCTGGCGGCGCTGGTTGCCCCGGCGATTGTCGAGCTGGGAGTCCTGCCGATTTCGGCCCATCTTTATGTGATGTATTTCGGCCTGCTGTCCTTTCTGACGCCGCCGGTCGCCGTGGCCGCCTATGCCGCCGCGACCATCGCCAAGGCCGATCCGCTGAGCACGGCGCTGCATTCGATGCGACTGGGATGGACGGCGTATATCGTGCCGTTCCTGTTCGTGTCGTCGCCCGCGCTGGTGATGCAGGGTGCGCCGCTTGAGATCGTGCTGGCCACCTCGACCGCCGTGTTCGGGGTGTTCCTGTGCTCGGTCGGGATGGTGGGGTTCATGGTGCGCCCGCTGGGTCCGCTGCACCGGCTGGTGTTCTTTGTCACCGGCATCCTTGCGCTGGTGCCCTATAACGCCTTTGCCGGGGCGGATTACACCGATGTCATCGGGGTGCTGCTGGGCGTCGTGCTGCTGGGGTGGGAGTTCTGGCACCGCTACAGCACGGCGCGGCGGATTGCGCTGGCCGACGCGGCGGACTGAGCGTGGCGGACTGAGCGTGGCGGACCGGCAAGCCAAGGGCCTGCCGGTTCACCACAGCGGGCTCAGACGGTCTGTTGCTGTGCCAGCCAGTCCGTCATCGCCGCAAGCGCGGTACGGCTGGCGGCGCAATATTCCATCGCGCGCAGATAGCCGTGGATCAGCCCGCTGCCATTGTCCTGCGTGACCGGCACACCCGCGCTGCGCAGCGCATCGGCATAGGCCAGCCCGGAATCGCGCAACGGGTCGTTTTGCGCGACGGCGATGAACGCGGGGGGCAGGTCTGCGTGCGATGCCGCCACCAGCGGAGCGACGCGGGGGTTGGTGTGCAGCTGCGCGGTGTCGGGCGAATACATCGCGTTGACCATGTCCATGCCCTTGACCTGCAACAGCGGCGCCTCGGCGTTTTCGCTATAGCTGGGGCGGGATTTGTCGAAATCGCAGGCCGGGTAGATCAGCAATTGCGCGATCAGCGGCACCTCGGAACCGCGCAGATCAAGCGCCAGCGCTGCCGCCAGATTGCCGCCCGCGCTGTCACCGCCCACGGCGATGCGCGCCGGATCAATGCCCAGACTGCCCGCCGTGGCATGCGCCCAGCGCGCCACCGCGACGCATTGATCCAGCGCGGCGGGGAACGGATGCTCGGGTGCCAGTGCGTAATCGACGCTGATCACCGTTTGCCTGTTGGCCGAGGCGATGCGGCTGGTGATGTCCCAGTGTGTTTCAGGCGAGCCCTGCATCCACGCCCCGCCGTGCATGTAGATCAGGCAGGGCTGCGTCCCGCCCGCGCGATGGCGAAACACCCGCACACGGACCGGCCCGGCCTTGGAATCGATCCAGTGCTCGGTCTCGCAATCGACATCCTCGGGCGTCGGCAGGCGCATTTCGGCGGCGATCACCTCGAACCGTTTGCGCCGGTCAGCGGGCGAGGCACCGGGGGGCAACGCGGCCCATTTTTCGGTCCATGCCGTCAGAAAGCCAGTGAGTTCAGGGTTCAGCATCGGGGTCTCCGGGGTGGGTGTAAGGGTATCGGCACCGGCCTGAACCAAGCGCAAGACGGCCTCGACCGCCTGCGCCTTGAGCCGGGCCTGTCCGGCTTCGGCGAACAGGGAGCCGCCGAAGCTTTCGGTAAAGCTGGGCCGGTTGGAAACGTTGAAGAACGACAGCGCCGAGATGTGCCAGTGCAGTTCCAGCGGCAGTATATCGGGGCGGAACAGGCCCTGCGCCTGCCCGCGCGCCAAGAGATCGGCCAGTTTCTCGATCGCGCCCTTGTTGACCCGCCCGATCAGCCCCGAAGCGCGCAGATTGTCGGCGTTATGGACGTTTTCGATCATCACAAGCCGGATGAAATCTGGATGCGCGCGGTGGTGGTCGAAGGTGAATTCGACCAATGTCCTGAGCGCCTGCACCGGCGGCAAGTGGTCCAGCCGCAGCGCCGCCTCACCCTGACGCACCTGCGCATAGGCTGATTCAAGCGCTTGCAGGTAGAGCCCCTCTTTATCGGTGAAATAGTAATAAATCATACGCTTGGAGGTCGCCGTCTGCGCCGCGATATCCTCGACCCGTGTCGAGGCATAGCCATGACGGGCGAATTCAGCCTGCGCCGCATCCAGAATCGCGCGGCGAACCCCTTCGGGGTTTTGCTTCCATCGCTGCCGGCCCTGCCCGCCGTCCATCACGCCCTCGCCCATCGGGTGGTGCTCCTCTTTCGCTGGAAATGAACCTAGCGGAACATTTCAATTGACACAATTAACTTGTCGGTACAATTTGAGCCGCAGGAGACGAGGGAGGAATCGATCCGCATGTCCGCAGCGCCATCACCTGTGACCCTTGCGTCGCCCAGTCCGGGCTTGCGGGCGGCGTTGATCGGGGCCGGGATCGGCGCATCGCGCACGCCGCGCATGCATGTCGAGGAAGGCCGTGCGCTGGGGCTGGACTATGGCTATGACCTGATCGACGCCGATCAGCTGATGACGCGCGATATCGCCGCCCTGCTCGATCAGGCGCAGGCGGACGGGCTGGCCGGGGTGAACGTGACCTTTCCGTTCAAGCGCGCGGCGCTTGATCACGTCGACAGCATCGCGCCGTCGGCGCTGGCGGTCGGCGCCACCAACACCGTGGTTTTCGGGCCGGACGGACGCGTGGCGCATAACACCGATTACGCCGGTTTCGCCGAGGGCTTCCGCCGCGACATCGGCACGCAGGCGCAGGGCTGCGCGCTGCTGCTGGGCGCGGGCGGTGCCGGGGGCGCGGTGGCCAATGCGCTGCTCGACTCGGGCGTCCGGCTGCTGTTTGTGCAGGACGTCGACACCGCCGCCGCCGAGGCGCTGGTCACGTCGATCACCGCGCGGCTGGGGGCCGGGCGGGTGCGCCTGGCGGGCGATCTGCGCGTTGCCGCCGCTGCGGCCGACGGCATCGTTAACGCGACGCCGGTGGGCATGGCCAAGCTGCCCGGCACGCCGCTGGACATGGCGCTGGTCGAGCCGCGCCACTGGGTTGCCGATATCGTCTATTTCCCGCTGGAAACCGCGTTCCTGCAACAGGCCCGCGCCAAGGGCTGTCACGGCATCGACGGCTCGGGCATGGCCGTTTTTCAGGCGGTTCTGGCGTTCGAGCTGTTCACCGGGCGCAAGCCCGACCCGGCACGGATGCGCGCCACATTCGACAGTTTCACCTGACCTGCACCCTTCGGGGCGCACCAAACGCTACTGGGAGGATATTATGCGTTTGACTCTGAAGACTCTTCTGACCTGCGGCACCGCCGCTGTGACCCTGAGTGCCAGCGCCGCCTCGGCGACGGTCGAACTGATCTATTCGGACACGGTGTCCGAAACCGATATCCGCTCGCAGCTGCTGCAGTCGGAATTCGGCGATTGTCTGGGCGACGAGTTCACCTTTCAGGCCTATCACGGTGCGACCCTGTTCGCGCAGGGCACCGAGCTGACCGCCATGCAGCGCGGCAATCTGGACATGGCCAATCTGGCGATCTTTGACTTTTACAATCAGGTCCCGGCGACCTCGGTTCTGGGTCTGCCGTTCCTGTTCCGCGACTATGAGCACATGCGCGCGGTCTATAACAGCGACGTGCTGGATGAGCTGTGGGCGCAGGTCGAGGAAGCGACCAACGTCAAGTTCCTGTCCTTCCCCTATATCGGCGCGCGCCACCTGTCGTATATCGGCGACCACCGCTACATGACGCCTGCGGATCTGGCTGGTGTCCGCCTGCGGATGCCCGGTGGCGAGGGCTGGCAGTTCGTCGGTCAGGCGATGGGGGCAAGCCCGGTGCCGGTGGCCTTCACCGAGGTTTACACCGCGCTGCAAACCCATGCCATCGACGCGCAGGACAACGGCTTTCCGGCCACCCGCTCGATGCGTTTCGACGAGCTGCTGACCCATATCGCGCTGACCAACCATCTGATCGCGGCGAACGAGTTCACCATGTCGATGTCCAAGTGGAACTCGATGACCGCAGAGCAGCAAGAGCGCGTGCAGATGTGTGCCGACCAGTTCGAAGCCGCGCTTGACCAGACCACGCTGGAACAGGAAGCGACCCTGCAAGCCGAATTCGAAGCACAGGGCATTGACGTCTATGTCCCTGACAACGCCGCGTTTCAGGCGCATGTGACCGAGGTCTACATGAACTCGCCCTATTCGGCGGACTGGCCTGCCGGGCTGGTCGATGCCATCGGCGCCGTCGGTCAGTAAGCCTTAGCCCAGCGCGCGACGGCGGCCCCGGTACGGTCGCCGTCGCAGCCTCTGCCCGCCCTGACGGAGACACGCCATGACCCGCTTTGCGCCGATCCTTGGATGGTTGCAGCGACGCGCCGAGAATTTCATTGCGCTGATGCTGGCGGCGATGTTTCTCACCTTCCTGCTGCAGATCCTGTTTCGCTATATCCTTGCCTTGCCGGTGACTTACACCAACTGGACGGTCGAGTTTGTCTCGATCGCTTGGCTTTGGGGCATCCTGTTCGGCTATGCCTTCGTCGTGCGCGACAGCGACATCATCCGGCTGGATATCGTGTACAACGGCCTGCCGCTGGGCGCGCGCCGGGTGCTGGACGCTGTCACCGGCCTGATCTGCGCCGCGATCCTTGCCAATACGCTGCCCAAGTGCTGGGACTACGTGCAGTTCATGCGGATCGAGCGCACGCCCGCCATGCGCATCCACTACAATTATGTCTTTGCGATCTACATCGCCTTTGCCGTCGCCGTGATCGTCCGCAGCCTGCTTAACGTCTGGGGTGCGATCCGGGGGACAGGCAGCCGCTATGTGACGCCGATCCATCCCGAGGGCCATGATTATGACTGATCCGTTCACCCTGGCCATGGTGCTGATCGCGGCGCTGGCGCTGATGGGTCAGTCCATCGGTATCTCGATGCTGGTGGGCAGCTTTGTCTACCTGATGCTCAAGGGCTACGATGTCTCCATCGCGGCCGAGACGATGATGCAGGGTCTGTTCAACGGCTATACGCTGCTGGCGGTGCCGCTGTTCATTCTGGCCGCCGATATCATGAACATCGGCTCGCTGGCCGACAAGCTCTTGCGCTTTGCGCAGGCATTGGTGGGTCGGTTCCGGGGCGGGCTGGGCCACGTCAACGTGGTCTCGTCGCTGATCTTTTCGGGCATGTCCGGCTCGGCCGTGGCGGATGCCGTGGGCATGGGCAAGATCGTCATCACCATGATGACCAAGGACGGCAAATACACCCCCAGCTATGCCGCCGCGATCACCGCGGCCACGGCCATCGTCGGCCCGATCATCCCGCCGTCGATCCCGATGGTGCTGTATGCGCTGGTCTCGGGCCAGTCGGTCGGCTTTCTGTTCGCCGCCGGTATCCTGCCCGGCCTGCTGATGGCGCTGCTGATGGCCGTCACCAACGGCGTGATCGCCCATCGGCGCGGCTTCCCGGTCGATGACGGCATTCCGCTGCGCGAATTGCCCGGCGCAACGTGGCAGGCGATCCCGGCACTGATGCTGCCGGTGATCCTGCTGGGCGGTATCTATGGCGGGGTGATGACCCCGACCGAGGCCGCCGCCGTCGCCGCTGCCTATGCGCTGGTGATCTCGGTCGTGCTGTACCGGTCGGTCAGCGCGCGGGGGCTGTATCAGGCGCTGCTGGGTTCGGCCCGTTCGACGGCCTCGGTGGGCATCCTGATCGCCGGGGCGCTGGCCTTCAACTATGTGGTCACGCGCGAAAACGTGCCCGATTCAGTCGCCGCGATGCTCAGCGCGATGGATCTGGGGCCTGTCGGGTTCCTGATCGCCGTCAACATCCTGTTTCTGGTGCTGGGCTGCGTGCTGGAAGCCGGAGCGCTGCTGCTGATCGTGGTGCCGATCCTGATCCCGGCTGCGCAGGCGCTGGGGATTGATCTGGTGCATTTCGGTGTGGTGCTGGTGGTCAATGCGATGCTGGGGCTGATCACGCCTCCCTACGGGCTGCTGTTGTTCATTGTCGCGGCGATCACCAAGCAACCGCTGATCCCGATCATCAAGGATCTGGTGCCCTTCATCGCGATCCTGATCGTGGCCTTGATGGTGATCACTTTCTGCCCGGACTTCGTGCTCTATCTGCCACGTTTGCTGGGATATCAGGGGTAAGCCATGCTGAGATGCGGGATTGCCAGCGTTTCCATCGCCGGAAATCTGGAAGAAAAGATCGAAGCGATCGCGGCGGCGGGATTCGACGGGATCGAGATCTTCGAGCAGGATTTCATCGCCGACGCCCGCAGCCCGCGCGCGCTGGCGACCCGCATCCGGGACGCGGGGCTTGAGCTGATGCTGTTCCAGCCGTTCCGCGATTTCGAGGGCCTGCCGGGCGATCTGCGTCGCCGGGCCTTTGAACGCGCCGAACGCAAGTTCGATCTGATGGGCGAACTGGGCTGCGATCTGATGCTGGTGTGCTCGTCCGTGCATCCGCAGGCGCAGGGCGGGATTGACCGGGCGGCGGCGGATTTCGCCGAGCTGGGCGAGCGCGCGGCAAAGCGCGGTCTGCGCGTCGGGTACGAGGCGCTGGCCTGGGGCAAGCATGTCGATGACCACCGCGATGCGTGGGAAATCGTGCGCCGCGCCGATCATGCGAATGTCGGGCTTATCCTGGACAGTTTCCACACGCTGGGCCGGGGGATCGACCCCGACACCATCCGCCGCATTCCCGGCGACCGGATCTTTTTCGTCCAGCTGGCCGATGCGCCGGCGATCCCGATGGATCTGCTCTACTGGTCGCGCCACTTTCGCAACATGCCCGGCGAGGGCGATCTGGACGTCACCGGCTTCATGCGCGCGGTGATGGCGACGGGTTACAGCGGGCCGATCAGTCTGGAAATCTTCAACGACCAGTTTCGCGGCGGTTTGCCGCGCGCGATTGCCCGCGATGGCCACCGCTCGCTGATCCATCTGATGGACAGCGTGCGCCGGGCCGAGCCGTCGCTGACGGTCGATCTGCCGCCGATCCCGGCACCCCGGCCCGCGCAGGGGGTCGAGTTCATCGAGATCGCCACCCGCGGGCCCGAGGCCGAGAGCATCGCCGCCCTGCTGCGCACGCTGGGTTTTGCCGAGACGGGCCGCCACATCGCCAGGGATCTGACCCTGTGGCAACAGGGCGCGATCCGCGTTCTGCTGAACGCCGAAACGCAGGGCCACGCGGGCAGCACGTTTACCGTCCACCGCACCAATATCTGCGATATCGGGCTGCGCGTGGCCTCGGCCCCCGACACGGTTGCCCGCGCAATCGCGCTGGGGTCCGAGGCATTCAGTCAGCCGCGTCAGGCCGGTGAATTGCCGATCCCTGCCATCCGCGGCGTCGGCGGCTCGGTTCTGCATTTCGTTGACGACGGTTTCAGCGATGTGTGGCAGGTGGAGTTTACACGCACGGGCAACACTGCCCCCGGCGCGGGTCTGACGCGGGTTGATCACCTTGCGCTGACCATGAGCTATGACGAGATGCTGTCATGGTCGCTGTTCTATTCCTCGCTGTTCGGCATGACCAAGACGCCGATGGTCGACGTCATCGACCCCGACGGGCTGGTGCGCAGTCAGGCGCTGTCCGCGCCGGGTGGCGGGTTGCGCGTGACGCTGAACGGGGCCGAGAACCACCGCACGCTGGCCGGGGGCTTTCTGGCCGACAGCTTTGGCGCAGCCGTGCAGCATGTGGCCTTTGCCTGCGATGACATCTTTGCCACCGCCGAGCGTCTGGCAGGTCTGGGCTTTGACCCGTTGCCGATGCCGGGCAACTACTATGCCGATCTGACCGCCCGGTTCGAGCTGGACCCGGCGTTTCTGGCCCGCTTGCAGGCGCATAACATTCTCTATGACCGCGATGGCGAGGCCGAGTTCTTTCAGCTCTACTCGCGCAATTTCGCCGGATCGATGTTCATCGAACTGATCGAACGGCGCGGCGGCTATCAGGGCTATGGCGCGGCGAATGCGCCGTTCCGGGTGGCGGCACAAAAGCGGTTGTCCCGGCCCAAAGGGATGCCCCGGCTTTAGCCGCCCGGCGTTTGCGACCTGCTGTCGCATCCTGCCGACACCTTTGTGTTGCGCGCAACCCGGCGCGCGATGCGGACGGGTGCCGGGGGCGCAAACCGCGGTGGCTCCTGACAAAAACGTGCGCGGGCGGTGACGTGCCTCTGTCGCGCTTGCGCGCTAGGTTAAGGCAAAGGCCCCCTGTGCCTGCCCTTTGACCAGGAGACCCCCATGCGTCCGCGCTCCGTCCTTATCCTTTCTGGCCTGATCGCCGGAACCGCGCTTGCTGTGCTGCCGATTCTGGCCAATGGCCGGACTGTCGGCGCACGCGACTATAGCCCGACCCAACCCTTCGCGGTGCAGGCGGTGGCCGATTTCGACACGCCCTGGGCGATTGCGGCGCTGCCGGACGGGCGGATGCTGGTGACCGAACACGCCGGGCACCTGTTCGTGGTGACGCCCGAGGGTGAGAAGACCGAGATCTCCGGCGTGCCCGAGGTGCATCAGCAAGGCCAGCTGGGCATGCACGATGTCGCCCCTGCCCCCGATTTCGCGCAAAGCGGGCTGATCTATCTGACCTATGCCGCGCCCGGCGAGGACGGCAGCCAGATCGTGCTGGCCCGCGCGCGGCTGGACGGCGCAAGCCTGAGCGATGTCGAGGAACTGTGGCGTCAGCCGCAAGGCGGTGGCGGCGGGCATCCCGGCGCGATCATCGCCTTTGACCCGGCGGGCGAGCATCTGTTCCTGACCCTGGGCGAGCGCACCTTGTCCGACACGGCCCAAGACCCGGCGCAGGCGCGTGGCAAGGTGCTGCGGCTGATGCTGGATGGCTCGACCCCGGCGGACAACCCCTTCGCCGATGAGGTCGGCGTGGCAGCCCAACTGTGGACGCTGGGCAACCGCAACCCCTATGGGCTGGCCTTTGCCCCTGACGGTCAGCTGTGGCTGCACGAGATGGGACCGCGCGGCGGCGATGAGTTGAACCTGATCGCGCCGGGGCTGAATTATGGCTGGCCGGTGGTGTCGAATGGCAGCAATTACAGCGGATCGGCCATTCCCGACCACGACGAGCGCCCCGAATTCGAGGCCCCGCGCCTGAGCTGGACGCCGGTGATCGCCCCCGCCGGGATGGTGTTCTACACCGGCGATCTGTTCCCCGACTGGCAAGGCTCGGCGCTGATCGGCGGGCTGGCCGCGCGGGGATTGGTGCGGGTCACGGTTGACGGCGATCAGGCCGACGAGGCCGAGCGCTGGGACATGGACGCCCGCATCCGCGATGTGGCCATGGCCCCGGACGGCGCGGTCTGGCTGATCGAGGATGACGCCCCCGGCCAGCTGCTCCGCCTTACGCCCCGTGACTGAGCCGGTGACTGAGGGGATCAGAGCTGCCAGTTGCGGGTGATCAGGGCGCGGATCGCCTCCATCTTGGCGATGACGGTGGGGGACAGGACGAACGGATAGAACGTCTCGTGCCCCATCGCCTGATTGACCGCGTTCAGCGACACCGACAATGCCACCCAGGATTCCGCCAGCCGCTCCATCGGTCTGAGCGCCAGATCGTGCAGATCCTCGGGCAGATCCGCCCCGACCAGCGAAAACGCCCGCGCCGTTTCCAGACCGTCCAGCACATGCATCACATGCGCCCATGTCTCGGCGAAATCCTCATAGGGATGCGCCGTCGCATAGGACGAGATGAAGCTTTGCGCCCAGTCGGCGGGCGGGCCGTTCTCGTAATGCGCTTTCAGCGCCTCGCCGTAATCGGCGCGGTCATCGCCGAAGACCGCGCGCAGGGCTTCGCGTTGGGCCGGGTCGTTGCCGGTCAGCGCTTCGAAATAGTGATGCGCGACCTCGTGGCGGACGTGGCCGGACAGCGTGCGATACGGCTCGCCCATCGCGCTGCGCATGGCTTCGCGCTCGGCATCGTCGGCCTCGACGATGTTGAGCGTGATGGTGCCGTTCTCATGCCCGGTCAACACACGCGGTTTGCCGGTGTCGATGGGATCGCCTTTCAGCTCGAACACCGGGGCCGGGTTACCCTCGGCGTCGTTGAGCGGCAGTTCCAGCCGGTACAGCAGGCGGATCAGGCGGCGCTTGGCGGTTTCGATGCGCGCCCATTTCTCGACATTGCCCTCGACCGTCAGATCCGGCACCACGGTTGTGTGACGGCACGACAGGCACAGCGCGCCCGGTTCCGGCGCGATCCAGTTGCAGTCGATGGTGGCGCGGTTGGCGCAGGCGGGGTTATCGTCGCCGATCAGCGAGAAGCCCCCACCGGGCGCGAAGCCCAGCACAGAGCCGCAATAGAGACAAGCGGTATTGGGAAAGAAGACCTCGTGCTGGCACGATGGGCAACGGAAACGGCGCATGAAGGCCCCTGACATGGTGAAGACGCACCCCCACACAACGGTTGAGCAGGCGGGTTGTTCCGCAGGCTGTGGGCGCTTGGGGGTACAATGGGCGCTCAACGACGCGCACACAAGGTTGATCCCCGCATGACCGCCCTGCCCGCGCGCTTTGCCGACTGGTTCGCCGCCCGTGGCTGGTCGCCCCACCCGCACCAGTTGGCGCTGCTGGCGACGACCGGGAACACGCTGCTGATCGCACCGACGGGCGGGGGCAAGACGCTGGCGGGGTTCTTGCCGTCGCTGGTCGATCTGGCGGCGGGCGGCAAGGGGTTGCACACGATCTACCTGTCGCCGCTGAAGGCGCTGACCGCCGACATCGCGCGCAATCTGGCCGCGCCGGTTGGCGAGATGGGCCTGCCGATACGGATTGAGGACCGCACGGGCGATACCTCAGGTGCGAAGCGGGCGCGGCAACGGGTCGATCCGCCGAATATCCTGCTGACCACGCCCGAGAGTCTGGCGCTGATGCTGTCCTATCCCGAAGCGCCGAAGATCTTTGCGGGCCTCAAACGGGTGATCGTGGATGAGATCCACGCGCTGGCCGAGGGCAAGCGCGGCGATCAGGTGATGTTGGGCATCGCGCGGCTGAAATCCCTTGCGCCGGGGCTGGCCGTGACCGGCCTGTCGGCGACGGTGGCCGACCCTGAGGGGTTGGCGGCGTTCATGGGCGGCGCGGTGATCCTGCGCGCCGATCCCGGCCCCGCGCCCGACATCGCCATGCTGGCGACCCGCGCGCCCGCGCCGTGGTCCGGGGGCGGTGCGCATTACGCGGTGCCCGACGTGATGGCGGCGATTGTGCAGGCGCGGCTGACGCTGGTTTTCGTCAACACCCGCGCGCAGGCCGAGCTGTTCTTTCAGGCGCTGTGGGAGGTGAACGACGCCAATCTGCCGATCGGGCTGCACCACGGCTCGCTGTCGCGCGAGGCGCGCCAAAGGGTCGAGCAGGCGATGGCGGCGGGGGCGTTGCAGGCGGTGGTCTGCACCGGCTCGCTGGATCTGGGGATCGACTGGGGCGATGTGGATCTGGTGCTGCAGGTCGGCGCGCCCCGGCTGGTGACCCGGCTGATGCAGCGCATCGGGCGGTCGAACCACCGCTACGACCAGCCGTCGCGCGCGCGGCTGGTACCGGCCAATCGTTTCGAGGTGATCGAGAGTGTCGCGGCGTTGCAAGCGGTGGATGAGGGGGCGCTGGATGGCATTCCGCGCGGGCCGGGGCCGCTGGATGTGCTGTGCCAGCAGATCCTGCTGACCGCCTGCGCGGGGCCGTTTGATGCCGAGGCGCTGTTTGACGAGATGCGCAGCGCAGGCCCCTATGCGGCGCTCAGCCGGGCGGATTTCGACGCCTGCCTCGATCTCTGCGCGACGGGGGGCTATGCGCTGAAAGCCTATGATCGCTGGCAACGGCTGATGCTGCGCGGCGGGCTGTGGCAGTTGCGCGACCCAAGGGCGGCGCGGCTGATACGGATGAACATCGGCACGATCACCGCCTCCGAGACCTTGCAGGTGCGACTGGCGCGCTCTCGCGGGGGTGCGCCCTTGGGGCAAGTTGAGGAAAGTTTCGCCGCGACGCTTGAGGCGGGCGATACCTTTCTGATCGGCGGCAAGGTGGTGCGGTTCGAGCGGCTGCGCGACATGATCGTCGAGGTCCAGCACACCCCCACCCGCAACCCGCGCATCGCGGTGTTCAGCGGGGTGAAGATGGCCAGTTCGTTGCAACTGTCGCACCGGGTGCAGGCGCTGATCGGCGATCCGGCGCGCTGGGATCAACTGCCCGACGACATCGCCGGGTGGCTCGACATGCAGCGCCGCCTGTCGGTGTTGCCCCGCGACGGCGTGCTGGCCTGCGAGACATTTCCGCGCGGCGACCGGTGGTTTTTCTGCCTTTACGGTTTCGCCGGGCGCAACGCGCATCAGACGCTGGGCCTGTTGCTGACCCGGCAGATGGAGGCGCTGGGACTGGGCCCCTTGGGCTTTACCCCCACCGATTACGCGCTGCTGATCTGGTCCACCGACCCGGTGACCGATGCCGCCGCCCTGTTGCAGCCAGAGGTGCTCAAAGCCGGGCTGGACGGCTGGCTGGCGGGCAATTCGCTGATAAAACGGACATTTCGCAGCGTCGCGACCGTTGCAGGGCTGTTGCCGCGCAACCTGCCCGGTCAGCGGCGCAGCGGACGGCAGGCGACCTTTTCCTCGGACATCATCCATGACACCCTCAGACGACACGACCCCGGGCACCTCTTGCTACGCATCACGGCGGACGAGGCGCGGCGGGGTCTGGTGGATTTCGACCGGATCGAGGACATGCTGCGCACCAACCCCCTCATCGACCACGCCAGCCCGCCGCATGTGACGCCGCTGGCCGCACCGGTGCTGATGGAGATCGGGCGCGTCTCGGTCGACGGCGAGGGACGCGAGCGCGAAATGGCGCGCGAAGCCGAACGGCTGATGCGCGAGGCGGGGTTGTCGTGATGCGCTCAGTGGTCTTTGCCGGGGTTGCGCTGCAGGCGCGCGCGTCGGGGGCGCTGTACTGGCCGGGGCGTGACACGCTGATCGTCGCCGATCTGCACCTTGGCAAATCGGCGCGGATGGCGGCGCGGGGTGGTGCGCTGCTGCCCCCGCACGAGACGGCGGACACGCTGTCGCGGCTGGAAGCCGAGGTGCGCGCGCTGAACCCGGCGCGGGTGATCAGCCTGGGCGATGCGTTCGAGGATGCGCTGGCCCCCGACGCGCTGCGGGCCGAGGAAACCGCGCGGCTGGCGGCACTGGCGCAGGGGCGCGACTGGCTATGGATCACCGGCAACCACGATGCCGCCGCCCTGCCCGGTTTGGGCACCGTTGCCGATGAGATCACCGAACAGGGCCTGACCCTGCGCCACATCGCGGGCGATGGCCCCGACATCTCGGGCCACTACCACCCCAAGGCGCGGCTGGCCGGGCAAGCGCGGCCTGCGTTCCTGATCGGGGCCGAGCATCTGGTCCTTCCGGCCTTTGGCACGTATACCGGCGGTCTCGATTGCGGTGTCGAGCCCTTGGCGTCTCTGGTGGGGCCGGGTCTGGCGCTGTTGACCGGGGCGCGGCTGCTGGCCTGTCCCCTGACCCGCCCGACAGGGCGAAAAGACCGAAGGCAGCGCGTATGACCGACTCTCCGATACCGGCCCGCCGCTCGTCTCTGCGCGGCTTTGCGATGCGGCTTTATGTCGGCATCGGCGAAGATCAGATCGGCCTGCTGGCCGCCGGAATTGCGTTTTACGCGCTGCTGGCGATCTTCCCGGCGCTGGCCTCGATCATGGCGATTCTGGGGATCTTCTTTGATTCGGCCGAAATCACGGGACCGCTGGCCGAGGCGACGGCGTCCATGCCACCCTCAGCCGCGCAACTCATCCTCAATCAAGCCAACGGTGTGACCGGCTCGGACAGCAGCAGTCTGGGGCTGGCGGCGGGGATCGGCATTCTGGTCGCGCTCTATTCCACCGCGCGCGGCATGCGGCACCTGATCCAGGGGCTGAACGTGGCCTTCAACCGGGTCGAGACGCGCAGCTTTCTGCGCCGTTGGTTCACCATTGTGGTCCTGTCGGTGTTTGTCGTCGCCGGGGTCATTCTGGGGTTGGGCGCGATTGCGGTGATCCCGGTGCTGCTGCAACTGCTGCCGCTGGACGTCGCGACGCAGGCGTCGATCAGTTTCGCGCGCTGGGTTGCGCTTTTCGCGCTCAGCACCGGCGGGATAGCGATGATCTACCGCTTTGGCCCCAGCCGCCGCCATCATCAGTGGCAGTGGATCTGGCCCGGTGCTGTGGTCGCCTGTCTGATGTGGGTGATCGCCTCGGCGGGGTTTTCGATCTACGCCGAGAATTTCGCCAGCTATCAGGAAAGCTTCGGCGCGCTGGCCGGGGTCATTGTGTTGCTGACATGGCTGTGGCTGTCGGCCTATGTGCTGCTTTTGGGGGCAGAGCTGAACGCAGCGCTTGAGGCCAGCACGCATCCGGTGGACGCTGGCGGGCCGTCCGACACCGCAGCGTCCGACGGTGCCTCAGAGTCCATTCCCACGGACTGACCGCTCAGAACTGCAAGACGTGGTGCACGCCCAGATCCGGCGTGGTGTCCGCGCTCAGATTGGCCTTGAGGATCTCGAACCCGTAATTCAGCACGCCTGTGCTGCTGCACCACAAGGCCGCTTCGGTCAGATCGAAACGCAGCATGGTCAGGTCGGGGTCTGATTTGCCACCTTTGAACCAGGCAGCAGCCAAGGGGGACCAGAGCGCGTCCAGATACTCGCGGTTCAGATCCTGCGACAGCATCCCGATCAGGCAGGCGTCAAACCCGGCCTTTTGGTCCATGACACAGAAATTCGCCCGCGCCCGGGGGATCAACTCGCGCACCAGCGTGGTGCTGCGCGAGGTCAGAAACCAAAGGCGGTCGTTCGTCCAGTCGGCATAATGCGTCATCGGATGCATCGGATGCTCAGAGCCTTCGACCCCCAGCATACCGGCGCGGATGTTATCGACACCGTTGATCAGGGCCTGACGCGGGTCGTTATTGATCTTCGTAAAGGCATTCATGGCGTATCCTCGCGAGCAAGGGGTTCACCAACACAACGCAGAGTAGTGCAAATTGTTCCATCAACGCCCCTCAAGCGCTTGGTCGCGCGCGGCCGAGTCCGCCTGATCCTGCCCTGTCGGCGGCACCCAGCCCCGCGCCGAGCGTTCGCGGAACGCCCCGCCCCGGTCCCGCAGATCCGCGTCGGTCATCAGCTCGCGGGCTTTCAGGCGATACGGCTCGTTGATGTGATCGGGCAGCGCGGGGTCCCACAGCTGCGCCAGTTCATAGAGCGCGTGGCGGTCCTCTTTGACGAAGGCCCGCGCGAGGCGCTCGGCCTCGAACGGATGCATGCCCAGCGCCTCATAGGCCGAGCGCCCGGCGCGGACCGAGCTGTCGAAAGTCTCGCGGATGATGTCGCGGCACCCGGCGGCAAAGAGCTGGTACACATGCCGGCGGTCGCGGGCGCGGGCGATGATGTGGACATGCGGGTGGTTGTGGTGGACGTAATGCGCCAGAGCGGTCGCTTGGTCCTTGTCGTCGATGGCGATGATCAGCAGCTTCGCCGCGTCGATCCCGGCGGCGTGCAGCAGATCGGGGCGCGTGGCATCACCGTAAAACGCGCGCACCCCAAACGAGCGCAGCATGTCGAGCTGCGTGGCCGAGTAATCCAGTACCGTGGTCTCATACCCGGCGGCCAGCAGCATGCGGTTCACCACACCGCCAAAGCGCCCGTGACCGGCGACGATGGCGATGCCCGGCTCGGTGATCTCATCGGCATCGCGCAGTTCTTCGCGGTCATAGCGCGGGCGGATCACGCGGTCATAGAGGATGAACAGCGCGGGCGTCAGCATCATCGACAAGGTGATCACCAGCATGATGCGCGGGGCCAGATCATCGGGCAGGACCGCGTTGGCAACAGCAAAGGAGGTCAGCACAAAGCCGAACTCACCAGCCTGCGCCAGACCCAGACCGAACAGGAATTTTTCCGACCCGCGCAGGCCAAAGACGCGGGCGGCGACCAGCAGAACAAGGGCCTTGGCCAGCATGACGCCGACCGTCATGCCGATGATCGCCGCGAAATCGCCAAACAGCAGGTCAAAGTCGATGGCCGCGCCGACGGTCATGAAGAACAGGCCCAGCAGCAGGCCGCGGAAAGGGTCGATGTCGGATTCCAGCTCGTGCCGGTATTCGCTGTTGGCCAGCACGACCCCGGCAAGGAAGGTGCCCAGCGCGGGCGACAGGCCGACCAGCGTCATCAGCAAGGCGATGCCGACGACGAACATCAGCGCCGTGGCGACGAAGATCTCGCGCAGGCGGGCCTGCGCAATGTAGCGAAACACCGGGCGCGTCAGGAACATCCCGCCCGCGATCACCAGCGCGATTGCCCCGGCGGTGACCAGCGTGGTCTGCCAGCCGCTCAGGCCCGCAACCAGCGACAGGCTTGCGCCGTGCCCTTCCTCGGCCCCGCCATGATGCGCGCCGGGCATCGCCAGCAACGGCACCAGCGCCAGAATGGGGATGACGGCAATGTCCTGAAACAGCAGCACCGAGAAACTGGCCTGCCCGCCGTCGCCTTTCATCAGCCCCTTTTCATTGAGCGTTTGCAGCACGATAGCGGTAGACGACATCGCCAGAATAAGCCCGCAGGCCAGCGCAATGCGCCAGTCGGCGCCGAACCACCAGACCACCCCGGCGATCAGCGCGGTTGTCCCGCCGACCTGCAACCCGCCCAGCCCCAGCAGCCGGTTGCGCATGGCCCAGAGCATCTTTGGCTCCAGTTCCAGGCCGACCAGAAACAGCATCATCACCACGCCGAACTCGGCGAAATGCTGGATCGAGACGACATCGACATGCAGCACCGCCAGCATCGGGCTGAGGATGATCCCGGCGATCAGGTAGCCCAGCACTGACCCCAGCCCGAGGCGCGAAGCGATGGGAACGGCGGCAACCCCGGCGACCAGAAACAGAAAGGCGAGCAGCAGGAAATCGGACATGGCTCAGACCTCGATTATCGGCAGGGTTTCATGGGTCAGGATCGCCAGTTCTTGCGCGCGGTCCAGATCCAGCCGGTCATCGCGCAGGGCTTCCAGCAGGCGGGCAAAGCCCTGCGCATGCGCCACCGGGTCGGCATGCAGCGCGCCGTGCAGAACATAGGGCGTGACAAAGCGCATCTGGCAGAGATGGGCGGTCTGTTCAAAGGGCAGCAGGAACTGGCGGATTTCGTGATGCTGATAGCCCTGCGGGCGATAGGCGTCCTGCGGACTGCCGGTGGTGATCGCCAGCATCAACCGCTTGCCCGCCAGTTTGTCGCCGTCATGGCCATAGGCAAAGCCATGCTCCCATGCCAGATCCAGCCATTCCTTGACCAGCGCCGGGCAGGAATACCAGAACAGCGGGAACTGCAGCACGATGACGTCATGATCCAGCAGGCGCTGCTGCTCATCCTCGATGTCGATGTCGTAGCGCGGGTATTCTTCGTACAGATCCAGCGTGGTGATCCCCGACACGGCACGCGCCCGCTGTACCATCGCCTTGTTGATCCGCGAGGTGCTCAGACCGGGGTGCGCGGCGTAGTGGAGAACTCGGGACATAGGGGGCCTGTTCGCTGAAATTGCCGTCTATCTGACCTGCAAACGGCTGGCGGAGCAATGCTGCATCGGCACCGGAAAGCCTTGTGCGGGGGCATGTGCAAAAAACTGCAACCGCCAAACTATCTTCTTGCGTTGCGTCCCCATTGTTGCACTATAAAGCATAGCGGCGGCGTGATTCCGCGCCCGGCCTTGAGGAGGGCTGCGCCCGCGCGGGAGGAGAGCACCGATGAATGAGAACGCAGCCGTCTATTTCGTGGACCGCCACCTGGACGAGGGCCGGGCAGCCAGGACCGCGTTTCGCGAAGCAGACGGTGCGCAGCGCAGCCTGACCTATGGCGACCTGGCTGCGCAAAGCGCCAGTTTCGCAGGCGCGCTCTATCGCCACGGCGTCCGGCGTGAGGAACGCATCGCGATGATCGTGCGCGATCAGCTGGAATTTCCGGTGGTGTTCTGGGGCGCGCTCAAGGCAGGCGCGATCCCGGTGCCGCTGAACACGCTGCTCAGCGCCTCGGTCTATGAGGCTATCCTGAACGACAGCCGCGCGTCGATTCTGGTGGTGTCCGAACAGATGTGGGACGCGGTCAAACCCGCCATCGACGGCAACCGCTTTCTGCGCGCCGTGGTGGTGATCGGTGGCGAGCGGCTGTGCGACGGGACGGAATGCGTGAGCTTTGATGCCTTTATGGCGGGGGCCGAGCCGGTGCAAACCGTCGAGGCGGGCGGCGACGAGCTGGCGTTCTGGCTGTACTCGTCCGGCTCGACCGGGATGCCCAAGGGCGTGCGTCACATCCATTCCAGTCTGAAAGCCACCGCCGACACTTTTGGCGCGCAGGTTCTGGGGATGCAGGAGGACGATACCGTCTTTTCGGTCGCCAAGCTGTTCTTCGCCTACGGGCTGGGCAACGGCATGTCCTTCCCCATGTCCGTCGGCGCGACGGCGGTGCTGTTCGGCGGACGGCCCACACCCGACGGGGTCTTCGCGATCATGGCCAAGGAAAAGCCGACGATCTTCTGCGGCGTGCCGACTTTGTATGCGGCCCTCGTTGCTGCACAGGAAAAGCAGGGCACCAAGCCCGATCACTGCATCCGCCTGTGTACCTCGGCTGGCGAGGCGCTGCCGCGCGACATCGGGCAACGCTGGGAAAAACTGTGGGGGGCCGAGATCGTCGATGGCGTCGGCTCGACCGAGATGCTGCACATCTTCCTGTCCAACCGGCCCGGCGACATCGTCTATGGCACCTCGGGCGTGGCGGTGCCGGGCTATGAGGTGCGGCTGGTCGATGAGCATGACGAGGATGTCGCCGAAGATGAGGTCGGCGAGCTGTTGGTGCGCGGCCCGTCCAGCGCCGAAGGCTACTGGAACCGCCGCGACAAGAGCCTGAGCACATTTCAGGGCCACTGGACCCGCACCGGCGACAAATACGAGCGCACCAAGGACGGGCGCTATGTCTACTGCGGGCGCACGGATGACATGTTCAAGGTCTCGGGCATCTGGGTGTCGCCGTTCGAGGTGGAGCAGGCGCTGGTCGAGTTCCCCGGCATTCTGGAAGCCGCCGTAGTGGCGCGGGCCGATGAGCAGGATCTGCTGAAACCGGCGGCGTTCATCGTGCTGAAAGAGGGGGCTTCGGTCGATGGCGAGGCGCTGAAAGAGCATGTGAAGGGCAAGATCGGCATGTGGAAATACCCGCGCTGGGTGACGGTTGTGGATGAATTGCCGAAAACGGCGACCGGCAAGATCCAGCGGTTCAAATTGCGCGATATCGAGGCGGCGGAATGATCAATTGGGCTGACGGCAAGGGCTGGGTAACCGCAGGCGGCAAACGGTTGGAGTGGGCCGCCTGGGGGGCGCTTGGTGCAGGCCCGGTGATCGTGCTGCTGCACGAGGGGCTGGGCTGTCTGGCGCTGTGGCGCGACTTCCCCGAGCGGTTGTCGCAGGCGACCGGGCTGCCGGTCTTCGCCTATTCGCGGGCGAATTACGGCCAGTCCGATTCCGGTGATCTGCCCTTTCCGGTCGATTACATGACCCGCCACGCGGTCGATGTGCTGCCTGAGGTGCTGGATGCAATCGGGGCCGCGCATGTCATCCTGATGGGCCATTCCGACGGCGCGACCATCGCGGCGGAGTATGCCGGGCGGGTGGTGGACTACCGCGTGCGCGGGCTGGTGCTGATGGCACCGCATTTCTTTACCGAAGAGATGGGGCTGGCGCAGATCCGGCGGGCGCGGGATGCCTTTGCTGACGGGGATATGGCCGAGAAGATGGGCAAATATCACCGCGATCCCGTGGCGACGTTCAAGGGCTGGAACGACGGATGGCTGAACCCGGACTTTGCCGCCTGGGATGTCAGCGAGGTGATCGACTTCCTGCGCATCCCGGCTTTGGTCATTCAGGGCAAGGACGACCAGTACGGCACGCTCAGGCAGGTCGACGAGATCGTCAGCCGCTCCTACGCGCCGGTCGATGTGCTGATACCCGACGATTGCCGCCACGCGCCGCAGGTCGATCAGCCCGAGGCCGTGCTCGGTGCCGTGAGCGCCTTCACCCAGCGCCTGATCGCGCATGAGGCGGCACAGCCCGAACGCGCGTGACGCCTTTGCCGCCAGAACCCCACCATCCGGGCCGCAATGCGCGCCCGGATGAAGCGTTTTTCGCAGGCTTGATTGCCGGGCTGGACGGTTTGGCGGCGGAGGCTCTGGCGCAATCCCCGGCGTTTCTGGCCGGGTTCGAGGCTTTCGCGCGGCGCTACTACTGGGAGGCGCACGAGTTCTGGGAACCCGTCTGGGCCGCCCTGCCCCCGGCCAGCGCCGAGCGGCATTTGCTGCGCGGGTTGATCCAGCTGGCGAACGCCGGGCTCAAGCGCCGGATGGGGCGGCCGGGCGCGGCGGTGCGCATCCTCGCGCTCGCGGACGCGGCGCTGCGCGAGGCCTTCAGCGGTGGCCGCGAATCGCGGATGGGGCTGAGCGCAGGGCGGGTGTCGGCTCTGCGAGAGCAGGTTCTGACGGAATGCGCATTATAATGCATTTATCCGCACCTAAAGCCCGCGAATCGCCGCCGATTGCGTCATGCACCCGCCTAATAGGTATTTACGCAGCACCATACAGGCACTATTGTGCATCTCAACATTCAGGCAGCATGACGGACCCCAGGGAGGACCCCCAGTGACCCAGCGAGATCGACTTCCAGACGGACCCGTCGCGCTATCGCCATTGGCGCGTGGAGTATGACGGCGCGGTGGCGAACCTGTTCATGGACGTGGACGAAAACGCCGGTCTGTTCGACGGCTATCAGCTCAAGCTGAACAGCTACGATCTGGGCGTCGATATCGAACTGGCCGATGTGGTGCAGCGGATGCGGTTCGAACACCCCGAGGTCAAGGTCGTGGTGATGCGCTCGGCCAAGGACAAGGTGTTCTGCGCCGGGGCCAATATCCGCATGCTGGGCGGGGCGAGCCATGCGCATAAGGTGAACTTCTGCAAGTTCACCAACGAAACGCGCAACACCTTCGAGGCCGCCGAAGCCGACTCTGGCCAGAAATATATTGCCGCGGTCAAGGGGGCCTGCGCGGGCGGCGGCTATGAGCTGGCGCTGGCGTGCAACCATATCATGCTGACCGACGACAGTGCCTCGGCTGTGTCGCTGCCCGAAGTGCCGCTCTTGGCCGTGCTGCCGGGCACCGGCGGGCTGACCCGCGTGACCGACAAGCGCAAGGTGCGTCGCGATCTGGCCGATGTGTTCTGCACGCTGGAAGAGGGCGTGAAGGGCAAGCGGGCTAAAGACTGGCGTCTGGTGGATGAGGTCATCGCCAATTCCAAATTCGACGAGACGGTGGCCGAACGGGCGCGCGAATTCGCGGCGGCCTCGGACAAGGCGACGGGCACGGGCATCAGCCTGACCCCGCTGAACCGGAGTTTCGCCGAGGACGGCTCGATCCACTATTCGCTGGTCGAGGTTGCGGTGGATGCCGAGGGGCGCAAGGCCACGATCACGCTGAACGGCCCGGATCAGGACGTGCCGGCCTCGGTCGAGGCGCTGCATGCGCAGGGCGATCAGGGCTGGATGCTGCGTCTGGCGCGGGAATTCGACGATGCGATCCTGCAATTGCGTCTCAACGAGATGGAGCTGGGGCTGGTCGTGTTCCGCACACAAGGCGACGCGCAGGCCGTGCTGGCGCATGAGGCCTTCCTGCTGGCCAACAAGAGCGACTGGCTGGTCAACGAGATCCTGACCTACTGGAAGCGCGTGCTCAAGCGCGTGGATATGACCGCGCGCTCGCTGGTGGCGCTGGTCGAGAACGGCTCATGCTTTGCCGGGTTCCTGGCGGAACTGCTCTGGGCCTCGGACCGCGCCTATATGATGGAAGGCGAGTTCGACGGCGACAACCGCCCGGTGGCGACGGTCACGCTGTCGCAAGCCAACTTCGGCCCCTTCCCGATGGGTAACGACCTGACCCGCCTGCAAACCCGCTTTCTGGGCGAGCCGGAAACGGTGGACACGCTGCAGGGCAAAATCGGCGAGGCGCTGGAAAGCGACGCGGCGATGGAGCTGGGTCTGGTGACCGAGGCCTATGACGACATCGACTGGGAAGACGAGATCCGCATCTTCATGGAAGAGCGCGCCTCGTTCAGCCCCGACGCGATGACCGGCATGGAAGCCAACCTGCGGTTTGCCGGGCCGGAAACGATGGAAACCCGGATCTTTGGCCGCCTGACCGCCTGGCAGAACTGGATCTTCATCCGGCCGAACGCGACCGGCCCCGATGGCGCGCTGCAGCGCTATGGCTCGGGCGTGCGCGGCGATTACAACATGCAACGCGTGTGATGCCTCGGTGGGGTTGAACCCCACCCTACGGGCGTCGGCGCTGCCGGTCCCGTCACCCTGTAGGGTGGGTTTTCAACCCACCTTCCCCGTGCCCAGCATTCCGTGGAGGAACCCATGATCGACCTCATCAATGTCAGCTATGACACGCAGATCCCCAATAACGTCGGCCTGTCCAACGACAAGCGCGTCCTGAAGGCGCTGGAGAAATGGCACCCCGGTTACATCAACTGGTGGAATGACCTGATCCCGCAGCAGTTCCAGAAATCGGATGTCTACCTGCGCACGGCCGTGTCGGTCGACCCCAAGGGTTGGGCCAAGTTCGACTATGTGAAGATGCCCGAATACCGCTGGGGCATTCTGCTGGCCCCCGAGGTCGAGGGCCGCGTGATCCCCTGTGGCGAACACGCCGGTCAGCCCGCGTGGCAGGAAGTGCCGGGCGAATACCGCAACATGCTCAAGCGGATGATCGTCATTCAGGGCGATACCGAGCCGGGCTCGGTCGAGCAGCAGCGCTTCCTCGGCCTGACCGCGCCGTCGCTCTATGACCTGCGCAACCTGTTTCAGGTCAACGTGGAAGAGGGCCGTCACCTCTGGGCGATGGTGTATCTCTTGCAGAAATACTTCGGCAAGGATGGCCGCGAAGAGGCCGACGATCTGCTGATCCGTTCGTCGGGTTCGGAAGAAGCCCCGCGCATGCTGGGTGCCTTCAACGAGGAAACGCCCGACTGGCTGTCGTTCTTCATGTTCACCTATTTCACCGACCGCGACGGCAAGATGCAGCTGGAAAGCCTGGCGCAATCGGGCTTTGACCCGCTCAGCCGGACCTGCCGCTTCATGCTGACCGAAGAAGCGCACCACATGTTCGTCGGCGAGACCGGCGTGGGCCGCACGATCGAGCGCACCTGTCAGGTGATGAAAGAGCACGGTATCGACGATCCCTACGAGATCGAGAAAATCCGCGCGCTGGGGGTGATCGACCTGCCGACGATCCAGAAAAAGCTGAACTTGCACTACACGCTGTCGCTGGATCTGTTCGGTCAGGAAGTCTCGACCAACGCCGCCAACGCCTTCAACTCGGGCATCAAGGGGCGCTACATGGAGCACCGCCTGACCGATGACCACAAGCTACACAACGATACCTATCCGGTGTGGAATTTTGAGGACGGTCAGCTGGTGCGCAAGGATGTGCCGGCCCTGACCGCGATCAACATGCGCCTGCGCGACGATTACACCCGCGACGCGGCGGGCGGCATCGGGCGCTGGAACAAGATCATCGAGAAGAACGGCGTCCAGTTCGAGCTGAAACTGCCGCACGAAGCCTTCCACCGCCAGATCGGCGTCTTCGCGGGCAAGCCCTTTGCCCCCGATGGATCGCTGCTGACCGGCGCGGAGTACGACGCACGCCGCAACGAATGGCTGCCGACCCGCGCGGATGGTGACTTCATCCAGTCGCTGATGAAACCGGTCACCGAGCCGGGGCAATACGCCAGCTGGATCTCGGCCCCGAAAGTCGGGATCGACAACAAGCCCGGTGACTTTGAGTATGTGAAGCTCTACATGGCGTGAGACGATCAGGGTGGGGTTGAACCCCACCCTACACACCCGCGCCGCCCGTAGGGTGGGGTTTCACCCCACCGCCAGCCCCGCCGGAGGACCCATGCCCGCCACCCGCACCGCTCTGCCCCGCCCCGCCGCGCCGGCCAAGCGCCTGACCTGTCTCGACTGCCCCGATTGCACCGGCCCCTGCTGGAGCCGCTTCGAGCTGGCCTTCCTTCCCGAATCGGTGCTGCACCCCCGGACCCCGCGCGCATGAACAAGCCCCTCAAACAGCACCTGATCGACCCGGAAATCTGCATCCGCTGCTACACCTGCGAGATGACCTGCCCGGTCGAGGCGATCACCCATGACGACAACAACGTCGTCGTCGATGCCGAGAAATGCGATTTCTGCATGGATTGTATCCCGGTCTGTCCGACCGGCTCGATTGATGAGTGGCGCGTGGTCAACACGCCCTATTCGCTGGAAGAGCAGTTCAGCTGGGAAGACCTGCCCGCGCAGGGCGACGTCGGCACCTCTGCCGCCCAAGGCGGCAGCGTCGAGGCGCTGGATGACGCCATGGAGGCCCTGCTGGCCGAGGCCCACAAGGGCGCAGGCGGCAAATCCAAAGCCCCGGCCAGTGCCGCCAAGCCGACGGTCAACATGTATAACCTCGGCAAACCCGCCATTGCCAAGGTGCAGGGCAACTACCGTCTGACCAGCACCGAGAGCGGCTCGGATGTGCGCCACCTGATCCTTGAGTTCGGCGGCCAGCCCTTCCCGGTGCTTGAAGGCCAGTCGATCGGCATCATCCCGCCTGGGCTGGACGCCAACGGCAAGCCCCACCTGCCCCGGCTCTATTCCGTCTCAAGCCCGCGCGACGGCGAGCGGCCGAATTTCAACAACCTCTCGCTGACCGTGAAGCGTGAGGAACAAGGCCTGTGCTCGAATTACGTCTGCGATCTGAAGATCGGCGATGAGGTCAGGGTCACCGGCCCCTTCGGCGCGACCTTCCTGATGCCCGAAGACCCCGCCGCGCGCCTGCTTATGGTCTGCACCGGCACCGGTGCTGCGCCGTTCCGTGGCTTCACCATGCGCCGCCAACGCGCCGCTGCCGGGGCGAGTGGCGATATGGTCATGTTCTTTGGCGCCCGCGCGCCCGACAGCCTGCCCTATTTCGGCCCGCTCAACAAAGTGCCGGACCGTCTGCTGAAAAAGCATCTGGTGTTCAGCCGCATTCCCGGCGTGGAAAAGGAATACGTGCAAGACCGCATGATGGTCGAACAGGAGGTTGTCGCCAATCTGCTGGCCGATCCCAAGACCCATATCTACATCTGCGGTCTGCGCGGCATGGAGCAGGGCGTGGAACTGGCGTTCAAGAACATCGCCGAAAGCACCGGCCTGGGCTGGGAGGCGACCCGCGACGCCATGCGCGACGAGGGACGGTACCACGTCGAGACCTACTGATGCCTTACAGCCATGAGATCCGCGTCAGCTGGGGTGACTGCGACCCGGCCAGGATCGCCTATACCGCGCGCATTCCGGCATGGGCGCTGGAGGCGATCAACGGCTGGTGGGAGCATCATTTCGGCGGCGGCTGGTTCCAGATGGAGATGGACCACAATTTCGGCACGCCCTTCGTTCACATGAGCCTCGACTTCCGCCATCCGATCACGCCGCGCCACCGGCTGATCTGCGCTGTCGCACCGACCCGGCTGGGTGACACCTCGGTCGCGTGGCGGGTGATCGGGCGACAGGACGGGGCGGTGTGCTTTGAGGGCAGCTTCGTCTGCGTGTTCACCATCGCCGACCAGTTCCGCAAAGCCCCGCCCCCGAGGCCGTGCGCGCCCTGGTGCTCAAGCATCTGGAACCCCCGGCAGAATAGTGCAATCGCCCGCGCGTTTCGCAGGATGCCTATTGTTCGGCGGCAGGGCATCCCCTAAGCTTGTGCACTATTGTTCCCAAAACGGACGCCCCGAACGGACGCCCTGATGTCAGAGATCACGAACTTTCGCGGTGAAACCCTTGCCCCCGATTCCGCCACCCGGGACGAAGCCGCCGTGCGCGGGCTGATCCTGCGTGTCGGCGAACGGGTGCGCAAGGCGCGCGAGCTCAAGGGCATCCCGCGCCGGGTGCTGTCCGAGGTTTCAGGCGTCTCGCCGCGTTATCTGGCGCTTCTCGAAGCGGGGGACGGCAATATCTCCATCGGGCTATTGCAGCGCGTCGCCGATGCGCTGGACCACCGCATCGAATGGCTGGTCGGCGAGGATGACCCCTGGACCTCGGACGCGATGCGGATGAGCGAGCTCTATCGCGGTGCCTCGTCCGAGGTGCGCGCGAAGGTGCTCGACCTGCTCGCCCCCCAGCCCGAAGCCAGCGCCCGCCGCCACCGCATCGCGCTGATCGGGCTGCGCGGCGCGGGCAAATCCACGCTGGGCGCGCTGGCCGGCGAGACGCTGGGCATCCCCTTTGTCGAACTCAACCGCGAGATCGAGGATCAGGCAGGCATGCCGGTCAACGAGGTGATGGCCTTCTACGGACAGGAAGGCTACCGCCGCCTTGAAGCGCAGGCGATGAACCGCATCGTCGCCACGCATGACACGATGATTCTGGCCGTCGCGGGCGGCATCGTGTCCGAGCCCGAGACGTATAAGACCCTGCTGGCGCATTTTCACACCGTTTGGGTCAAGGCCAGCCCGGCCGAGCATATGGCGCGGGTGCGCGGGCAAGGCGACATGCGGCCGATGGCGGGAAATCCTGAAGCGATGGACCAGCTGAAATTCATCCTGACCAGCCGCGAGGCGCTTTATGATCAGGCGCGCGCCAAGCTGGACACCACCGGGCGCACGCTGGCCCAGTCGCAGGCCGATCTGCTGGCCCTGATCCGCGAGCGCGGGTTTCTGGATTGATCCCGCCGGGTGCGGCGCATCTGGCGCGGGTTCGCCAGCGGCTGGCGGTTGGCGCGCCGCTGGATCTGACCCGCGCGGCGGTCGCCGGGGGCAGCCCGCAGGCGCTGGCGCTTGCGGTCGCCTTGGCGGAAACCGGCGTTGCCGTCGTCCTGATCGAAGAAGACCGCTGGGACGTTGAACGCGCGCAGGACGCGCTGACGCGGGCGGGCAAAGGCTCCGGCATCACCTTGCACAGCGACCCGGCTGCGGCGGACGGGGCCGAAGCCGTGATCGAAGCCTCGGGCCGCGATGCGGGCCTGCGCGCGGCCCTGCTGGGTGGCATGGCGCGGGTGGCACCGGGGGCCTTGCTGGCCAGTCTCGGCCCCGGCGATCTGCGCGCCGACCTCCCCGCGCCGATTGCGCTGATCGACCAGCCGGGCGAGGGGGTGATCGAGATCCTCAACGGCTCGGACCTGCGCGCCGAAGGGCTGGCGCGACGGCTGGGGGCGCTGCCGGTGCGCGTGGAACGCTTCCTCGGTGCGGAACTGGTCGCGGCGCTTGAAGACGAGGCCGAGGCGCTGGTGTTCGAAGGCTCGACGCCCTGGGACATCGACGCAGCGGCAGAGGCGGTTGGTTTCGCCCTCGGCCCCTGCGCCGCGCAGGATCTGCGCGGGCTGGACCGCGCCTATGCACGCCACCGACTGACCGGCCACCCCCTGCCGGTCGTGGACCGCATGGTCCCCGAGGGTCGGCTGGGCCGCAAGGGCGGCGTCGGCTGGTATCGTTACCCGGGCGGCGGCGGGCGGGTGATCGACCCGCTGGTCGAGGATCTGGCCCGCGAAGAGGCCCATTTCGCGGGCGTGACCCCGCGCGCGATCAGCGACAGCGAGATCGCCGCGCGTTTGAGCAGAGCGCTGCTGCGAGCGGCAAAAGGGCTGGTGGCCGAGCCCGGCGTGATAGACCTGCTCTCGGTGCTGGCCTGCGGATTTCCGGCAGACACGGGCGGCGTGCTCTTCGCCGCGCAGCCACTGGACCTTTAGCGCCGCGCGCGGCAGGATGCCCGCATGACCCTGACAAACTCCGATATCCACGAGCTGACCGAGTTCCGCCGCGCCCTGCACCGGCGGCCCGAAGTCTCTGGCTTTGAAGCCGAAACCGCCCGCAGCGTCACCGCTGCGCTGCCTGCAGCCGATCTGGTGGTCACCGACCTTGGCGGGCATGGTGTGGCGGCGGTCTATGACAGCGGCCAGCCCGGCCCCACGGTGATGATCCGCAGCGAACTGGACGCGCTGCCGATCGTCGAGCTGGGCGATCTGCCCTATGCCAGCGAAACGCCGGGTGTGGCGCATCTGTGCGGGCATGACGGGCATTCGACCATCCTGCTGGGACTGGCCCGGCTTCTTGCGCGCAAACGGCCCGCGACGGGGCGCGTGGTGCTGCTGTTCCAACCGGCGGAAGAGGACGGCTCGGGCGCGGCAGCGGTGCTGGCCGACCCGCGCTTTGCCGGGATCGCCCCCGACTGGGCGCTGTCGCTGCACAACATGCCGGGCGTGGCGCTGGGGCGGGCGTGGCTGGCGGCTGGGCCGGCCAATTGCGCCTCGGCGGGGTTGCGCATCACGCTGACCGGCGGCACGGCGCATGCCTCGCTGCCCGAGACGGGGCGCGCCCCGACCCCGGCCCTGCCCGCACTGATCGACGGGCTGCGCGCGATGGGACCGGGCGGCGCGATGGGCGCAGGGTTCCGGCTGGCCACGATCACCCACCTGCGCATGGGCGAACCGGCCTTCGGCATCGCGCCCGGTGAGGCCGAACTGTGGGTCACCCTGCGCGGACTCTCGACCGAGGATCTGGACGCGTTGCTGACGCAGGCCCAAGACCTCGCGCGGGGTGAGGCAGAAGCGGCGGGGCTGGTGGTTGCCTTCTCGATCCACGACCGGTTCGAGGCCTGCACCAACCACCCCGACGCCACCGCCGTCCTCACCCGCGCGCTGGACGCACAGGGTATCGGCTATGACAACGGCGACATGCCGATGCGCGGCTCGGAAGACTTCGGTCGCTTCGGCGGAGCGGCGAAATCGGCGATGGTGTTTCTCGGGTCGGGCACCGATCATCCGGCCCTGCACACCCAGACCTATGACTTCCCCGACGCGCTGATCGCCCCGGGCGTCGCGATCTTCCACCACGCCATCACCGAGCTGCTGGGGTAGCACCAAGGCGAGGGGCTCCTCGCCCCTCGCGCTCCCCCGCCAGAGGAGGGGGCACGCCCCCTCCTCTGGACTCCTCCCGTGGATATTTTCAGACAGAAAATGAAACAAGGTTAACAAAGCCTTATCATCTGTCCTCAAATATCCTGGGGGTGAATGCGCGGAACGCGCAGAGGGGGGCTAGCCCCCTCCTTGCTCCCGCGTTAGGACTGGCGAAACCACCGGGGGCAAGCGATGGCAGCGACAGTGATGATCCAGGGTGCCGGTTCGAATGTCGGCAAGTCGCTGCTGGTCGCAGGCTTCGCGCGGGTGTTTGCCCGGCAGGGGCTGCGGGTTCGGCCGTTCAAGCCGCAGAACATGTCCAACAACGCCGCCGTAACGCCCGACGGGTTCGAGATCGGCCGGGCGCAGGCGTTGCAGGCGCTGGCTTGTGGCGTGGCGCCCGCGGTGGATATGAACCCGATCCTGCTCAAGCCCGAGTCCGACATCGGCGCGCAAGTCATCGTGCAGGGCCGGCGGTTCGCCACCTGCAAGGCGCGGGAGTATGCGGCGCTGAAGCCGCAGTTGATGGCGGCGGTGCTGGAGAGCTTTACGCGCTTGCAGGCTGAGGCCGATCTGGTGATCGTCGAGGGCGCGGGCAGTCCGGCGGAGGTCAATCTGCGCGCTGGCGACATTGCCAACATGGGGTTTGCGCAGGCCGCGCGGGTGCCGGTGGTGTTGACCGGCGATATCGACCGGGGCGGGGTGATCGCGCAGCTGGTGGGGACGCAGGCAGTGCTGGACCCGGCGGATACCGCGCTGATCAAGGGGTTTCTGATCAACAAGTTCCGGGGCGATCCGCGTCTTTTCGATGATGGCTATGCGCTGATTGCCGAACGCACAGGCTGGGCCGGTCTGGGCGTGTTGCCATGGTTCACGCAAGCCCACCGCCTGCCCGCCGAGGACGCTGCCGACTTGCGGCGCTCCGGCGGGACGGGTGGGTTTCGCATCGTCGTGCCGCAGCTCAGCCGGATCGCGAATTTTGACGATCTGGACCCGCTGATGGCCGAGCCGGGCGTCACGGTCGAGGTCATCGGACCAGGCCGGCCGCTGCCGGTCGAGGCGGATCTGATCCTCATCCCCGGCTCAAAATCCACCATTGCCGACCTGGCCTATTTCCGCGCGCAAGGCTGGGACATTGATCTGGCCGCCGCCCTGCGCCGGGGCGCACGGGTGCTGGGGCTTTGCGGCGGGTATCAGATGCTGGGGCGGCTGATCTCTGACCCCGAAGGGATCGAAGGCACGCCGGGGTCGGTAGCCGGGCTGGGGTTGCTGGACGTCGAGACCGTGATGACCGCAGAGAAGCGGGTGACGCTGACGCGGGCCGCCCATGTGGCCAGCGGTGCTGTGGCCGAGGGGTATGAGATCCACATCGGCCAGACCGACGGCCCGGACCGCGCGCGCCCGCTGTTCACCGTGGCCGGGGCTGCTGAGGGCGCGATGCGGGCCGACGGGCGGGTGATGGGCAGCTATCTGCACGGGATGTTCAGCGCTGACGGGTTCCGGGCGGCGTTCCTGCGCAGTCTTGGGGCCGAGGGGGGCGGCGTGTCTTATGACGCAGGTGTCGAGGCGGCGCTGGAGGCCTTGGCGGACCATCTGGAGGAATACGCCGATTGCGCGGGGTTGCTGCGTATCGCGCGGGCGGGGGTGTAGGGATGGTAATGTGTGGGGACGGTGGGGTGAAACCCCACCCTACACACGCGCGATAGGGTGCGAGCGCTCGCGGGTTTGCGGGCCCGTAGGGTGGGGTTTCACCCCACCAATGTCAGAGACGCAAGGTCCGCAGCAGCCCCGCTTCATCGTCGATCCGCAGCCGCACGGGCAGCGTGAGCACCTGACGGCGCGCGTCGAGCGGCAGGCGGACGGCGTCTTTCTCGGTCGTCACCAGCTGGGCGCGTTCGCGGCGGGCCTCGGCCTCGAGCCTTGCGAAAAGTGCCGGTGTCAGGGGTTGGTGGTCGTCCAGCGCCTGTGTGCGCACCACATCCGCCCCCGTCGCGCGCAACGTGTCGAAGAATTTGCCCGGACGCCCGATCCCGGCGAAGGCCAGCGCCCGCAGGCCAGCCCACGTCATCCCGGTGTTCAGCGGCTCAAGCGATCCGGTGAACAGCGGCACCGATCCCAGTGCCCTTCCCCACTGCGCCGCGAACCGCGCCTGTGCCGCCGCATCGCCAATCGCCAGCACCGCCTGCGCGCGGGCCAGCCCGGCGCCGACCGGCTCGCGCAACGGCCCTGCGGGAATGCAGCGCGCGTTGCCAAATCCGACGGCGGCATCGACCACCACAACCGAGGCACTTTTCACCACGCCGGGGTTCTGGAACCCGTCGTCCAGCAGGATGACCTGCGCGCCGTCCGTTTCGGCCGCCTGCACGCCCAGCGCGCGGTCCTTGGCCACCCAGACCGGCCCGAAAGCGGCCATCAGCAGCGGCTCGTCGCCGACATCCGCCGCCTTGTGCTGGCGCTCGTCGACCCGCACAGGCCCCTCCAGCCGCCCGCCATAGCCGCGCGACACGACCTGCGCCGCCACCCCGCGCGCGGCCAGTGCCTGCATCAGCGCGATGACCGTCGGCGTCTTGCCGGTGCCGCCTGCGTTCAGATTGCCGATGCAGATCACCGGCACCCCGGCGCTGTGACCGGGTTGCGCCACGCGCCGCGCCGTCGCCCGCGCATAGAGCCAGCCCACAGGGGCCAGAAGCCGGGCCTGCCAGCCGGGCCGCTCGGGCGGGTTGGTCCAGAACGCCGGTGCCTTCATGCGCCCCCCGGTTCAGCGTCAGCCAGTCGCAGATCGCGCGGGTCACGGTCCATGTTGCATCGCTGCCATCGGTCGCGAGGGTCCAGGCGCGCAGTGCCGCGTCGGCCCCGGCTTCGGGCGACAGAAAGGCGCTGACGGCGGGACCGAGGTCCGAGGCGGTCTCGATCTGCCGCCCGCCACCATGCTGGCGCAGCGGGTCCAGAAACGCGCGGGTCGAAGCCGTGGCATGCGGCCCGAACACCAGCGCCGACCCCAACGCGGCTGCGGTGACCGGCGAAGGCGTACCGGCGCCCTTGGTCAGCGAGCCGCCCAGATAGGCGACCGGCGCAAGGCGCAGGAACAGGCCGGGATCGTCGCCTGCATCGGCGACATAGACCTGCGTCGTCTCGTCGATCTGATCTTCATTCGAGCGCAGCGCCTGCGCAAAGCCGACCTCATTGGCGCGATGCGCCATATGGGCGCCCTGCGCGACATCGCGCGGTTGCAGGATCATCAACAACCGGTGCGCCCGGCGCAGGGCGTGGGAATGGGCCAGCAGCGCGGTGTCCAGCTCGGCCAGCGGCAGGTCTTGGGCCAACCAGACCGGGCGCGTGCTGACCTCGTCGCGCAGCGCGTCCAGCTCGAGCACATTGCAGCCCGGCACGGCTGCATGGCGCGCCAGGCGTCCCGTCTCCAGCACCGGCACCGCGCCGCGCACCGTGCGGGCAATCGTCGCCGCGCTTTGCGCGTCGCGGGCGTGGATCTGGCAGAACTGCGCCAGAACGCCGCGCAGATGCCCCGGCAGGATCCGCCAGCGCCCCGAGGTTACCGTGCTCTGCGCGTCCACAAGCATCAGCGATACGCCGCGCGCTCTGGCGCGTTCGATCAACGGCACCGGAAGCGTGGTCCCGGCGAGCACGATCAGGCGGGTCGGAAAATGGTCAAGCTGTGCGTCGATCGACCGCGGATCGTCGCCCGGTCCGGGGTTCAGCGCATCGCCGCTGACAAAGAGGCGCGGGCCTTCGGGTTGATCGTCCAGTTGTTCGGCCAGCACATGCAGCGCCGGGGCCAGTCCGGGATCGGTGGTGTGCAGCCAGACCCCGCCAGAGCGTCCTGCAGGCATCACGCCGCCCCTTGGGGCGCGGTGAGGCCCGCCATCAACCCGGCATGGACGGCGGGCCCGGCGGCGACCACGCCGGGGTTGCGCGCTTCGGCCCGGTTGAAGCGCAGCGGCTGGCCGTGGCGGTCGGTGATCACCGCGCCCGCCTCGGTCGCGATCAGCGCGGCCCCGGCGATATCCCAGTCCCAGCTGTCCCGGATCGTCACCAGCGCGTCAAAGCGCCCCTCGCCCACCAGCGCCAGCCGCCAGGCCGGCGAGGGGCGGAACTCGCGTTTGATCGCGGGCACGCCACCGGGCCAGTGTACCGGGTCCATCGCCGGGCGGGTGATCAGCACATGCGCGCCGTCAACATCGGCGCGCGCGCTGGCTGATATCGGCACGCCGTTCAGCGTTGCCCCGCCGCCCCGCCGCGCCGCATAGGTCAGCGCAAGCATCGGCAGATAGACCACGGCAGCGACCGGCTGCCCCTTGTGGATCACCGCCAGCGCATGGGCAAAGCCCGGCTGACCGTCGATGAAGGCGCGGGTGCCATCGATGGGGTCGATGACAAAGCAGGTCTCGTGGCCCAGCCGCGACAGGTCGCCCAGCGGGTTGCTTTCCTCGGACAGCCAGCCATAGCCGGGGCGCGCCGCGGTGAGCACGCTGTGCAGCTGGGCGTTGACCGCAAGGTCAGCCTCGGTCACCGGACCCTGCCCGTCGCCCTTGTCCCAGACCCTGGCGTCGTTGCGATAGTACCGCTCGGCGATCTTGCCAGCGGCCAGCGCGGCCTCGGTCAGCAGCGCCAGATCATCTTTGTAAGCGTCATGCGCCTGCAATCGTCAGGCCCTCGACCAGCAGCGACGGCACCAGCGTCGACAGATGCGCGCGGGCGTCATTGGCAGCCGTCAGACGCATCAGCATGTCGCGCAGGTTGCCCGCGATGGTGCATTCATTGACCGGATAGGCGATCTGGCCGTTCTCCACCCAAAAGCCCGACGCGCCGCGCGAATAATCCCCGGTCGTTGCGTTGATCGTCGACCCGATCAGCGAGGTGATCAGCAACCCGGTGCCCATGTCGCGGATCAGATCCTCGCGGCTGGCGGTGCCGGGGGTCAGCGCGAGGTTCGAAAGGCTGGGCGACGGCGGGGCCGAAGGACCGCGCGCGGCGTTGCCGGTGCTCTGCATGCCCAGCTTGCGGGCGGTGGCAAGGTCCAGCACCCAGCCCTGCAACACGCCGTCCTGCACCCAGACACGGCGCTGGGTCGGCAGGCCCTCGGCGTCGAAGACGCGGGTGCCGCCGATGCGCGGGCGGTGGGGGTTTTCGGTCAGATCAAAGCCAGCGGGCAGCACAGGTTTGCCCATCGAATCGCGCAGCCAGCTGGCCCCGCGCGCGATGGCGCTGCCGTTGATGGCCGAGGTCAGGTGACCGATCAGCGACGCGGCGACCCGCTCGTCATAAAGCACCGGAAACGCGCCCGACGGCGGTTTGCGGCTGCCCGCACGGGCGGCGGTGCGCGCGCCAGCCAGCTGGCCGATGCTTTCGGGGCTGGGCAGATCGGCCTGAAAGACGCGGCCCTCCGAGGCCCAGTCACGTTCCATCGCCGTACCCGTCCCAGTGATGGCGACGCAGGCGGTGTGGCGCGAGGACCGCTCATAGCCCCCGGCGAACCCGTTCGAGGCGGCCAGATGGATCGTGCGGTGCGAATAGCTGGCGCTGGATTGGTCGATCTGGCTGATGCCGGGCATGGCGCGCGCGGCGGCCTCGGCCCGGCGGGCGTCGTCTTCCAGCGCGGCGGGGTCGGGCTCGGGCGCGGGGTCGTGCAGCTCGAAGCCCTCGGCATCGCGGCGGGCGCTCAGTTGATCAGGATCGGCCAGCCCGGCGTGCGGGTCTTCGGGCGCTTCGCGGGCCATGGCGACGGCGCGCTCGGCCATGGTGGCCAGCGTCTCGGGCTTGGCATCCGAGGACGACACGCAGGCCTGCCGCTTGCCGATCAACACGCGCAGGCCGATGTCCAGCCCTTCAGCCCGCTCGGCATGCTCCAGACGCCCTTCGCGCACGTCGATGGAAACCGCCGTACCTTCGATCACCAGCGCATCGGCGCTGTCGGCCCCGGCCTTGCGGGCGGCGGCGAGAAGGGCTTGGGCGAGATCTGCGGACATGGGCTTGGGCCTGTGCTGTAAGGGTTGAGCAGACTTAGCGCCATGCGGGTGCAAAGGAAACCCGGGTTAGGGTCACAGAGGGGTGCGGGGTGGCCAAGGACGGTGCGGTGAAACCGCACCCTACAGCGTTGGCGTAAGGTGCGGTTTCACCGCACCCTCCGTTCACACCACAATCGTCGCCGCGTCGCCGTTATCGTAGAGCCGCGCCACCAGCCCCGCGCGCCGCAGCAACAGCTTGCGGAAGTTGAGGTTGCCCTTGGCGGTGATCTCGCCCTCGGCCATCGAGGGCGGCTCGGCCATCACCATCGCCCGGCGGATCGCCTGCGCCGAGCCCTCGGCCGCGTCCGGTTTCAGCCGCCGCGCGATCTCGGCCGCCTGCGCGACGATCAGCGCACCACCGGCCTCCTCGGCCCCCTTGGCCAGACCCGGCAACGGGATGATCAGCACACCGACCTCGGACCGGTCGGCCCCCGTGATCACCACGTCCTGCGCCAGACCCTTGAGCTTGGCCAGCACCTCAAGCCGCAGCCCCGCAGCGCGGACCCATGTCCCGGTGATCAACTTGAACTCCTCGGAAATCCGCCCGTCGAATTTCAAGCCCTTGTTCATATCCCCCGGCTCGACGAATTTCATCGCGTCGCCGGTGATGAAATAGCCTTCGTCGTCAAAGGCTTCGGCGGTCTTTTCGGCGTCGTGCAGATAGCCCGGCGTGATCGTGTCGCCCTTGACGCGGACCTCGAACCTTGTGTCATCCTCCGCCGGAACCAGCTTGACCGTCACGCCCGGCAGCGGCACGCCGATGATGCCGGACTGGTGGGTGAACTCGTGCTGCAACAGCGCGGCGGGAGCGGTTTCGGTCAGGCCCCAGCTGGAGTTGAACAGCGGCATCTCGCCGCGCACTTCGCGCGCCATGGCTTCCAGATCAGCCCAGATGTCCTGTGGCAGCGACGCCCCGGCATAGAACAGCATGTCGAGGTTCTGGAAATACTGCCGCTTGAGCGTCTCGTCCTGCTGCATCGCGTCGCGCAGCACGGCAAACCCGACCGGCACGTTGAACGCGATACTGGGCGAGACCATGCGCAGGTTGTCCAGCGTGTGCTGCGCCAGCGCGGGTGTCGGCTTGCCGTTGTCGATATAGAACGTGCCGCCGTTCGACAGTACCAGATTGAAGTTATGCGAGCCGCCGAACACATGGTTCCACGGCAGCCAGTCGAGCAGCACCAGCGGCTTGTCGGCCACAAAGGGCAGCGCGGCTTTCAACTGCGCCTGATTGGTGGTCATCATCCGCTGCGTGGTCAGCACCCCCTTGGGGTGCGAGGTCGAGCCCGAGGTCATCAGGTATTTCGCCACCGTATCGGGCGTGACCGCTGCGTTCAGCGCCGAGACATCGCCGCGCCCTTTGAGCAGCGAGATCGAAGAGTGTTTCGCCCGCAGCGCCGCCCATGCTCACCAGTTTCTCGACGCCCTCGAACACCGGCAGCGCCAGCGCCGTGCCGTAGCGCGCGGCATCATCGGCAAAGACAATGCGCGGTTGGATCACGCTGGCGATGCGTTCCAGCACCGGATGCGCGCCGGGGATCAGCGCGTATTGCTCGGCCACCGGCACGGTCGGTACGCCGATATACTGCGCGGCCAGCGTCAGCAGGCCATGGTCCACGCCGTTGCCGCTAACGATCAGGATCGGCGTCTGTGCCCCCATCCCGCGTTCAGCCAGCGAGGCGGCGATGGCGCGCACCATCTCCAGCGCCTGCGCATAGGTAACCTCGCGCCAGCCTGCGCCCGAGCGTTCGGCCAGAAACACCCGGTCGGGCGCGGCGGCGGCCCAGTCCACCAGCCAGTCGGTCGTGCGGCAAGCAATCGGGCCCAGCGCCAGCCCGCTGGTCAGCAGGATCGAACCGTCCGGGCGGTCTTGCCGGCGCGCGTCATGGGCGCGGTATTTCTGATGGGTCATCGGATGTCCTCCCGTTCAATTCGATCTGCCGCAGGGCGCGGTGCAAGGCGGCGACCTCCTCGTCGCTCAAACCCCGCGTCATGCGTGTGTCGTGCCCGTTGACCGCCGCAGTGGCCTGTTCGCACAGGCGCTTTCCCTTGGGCGTGGCGGTCAGTTCATAGGCGCGCCGGTCGTCCGGCGCGCGGATGCGTGTGACCAGCTCGGCCTCTTCCAGATCATCGAGGATCAGCACCAGATTGGGCCGTTCGATCATCAGAATCTCGGCCAGCCGCGTCTGGCGCAGGCCCGGATTGTCGCGGATGACAACCAGGGTCGAATAGGTCGTCATCCGCAGGCCAAACCCCGCCAGCACGATGCCCAGATCGCCCAGCACCACATTGAGCGCGCGTTTCATGTCATAGCCGATGAAGGCGCGCAGGGTGCGGTCAGACGAAGCCATATCTTAGCGCGGGGGCAGACGGGTGGCGCCGTCCAGACGGATCGTGGTGCCGTTCAGATAGGGGTTCTCGACAATCTGCGCGACCATCAGCCCGTATTCCGACGGATCGCCCAGCCGGTCAGGAAAGGGCACATTGGCGACGATCTTGGCGGTGGTTTCGGGCGGCAGGCTTTCCATCATCGGCGTGTTGAACAGCCCCGGCGCAATGGCCATCACCCGGATGCCCGACTGCGCCAGTTCGCGCGCGGCGGGCAGGCACATGCTGGCGATCCCGCCCTTGGACGCGGCATAGGCCGCCTGACCCACCTGCCCGTCCTGCCACGCGGCCGAGGCGGTGTTGATCACCACGCCACGCTCGCCGCCCTCAAGCGGCTCTTGCGCCTGCATGCCCTTCACGGCGTGCGACATGACAATGTAGCTGCCGATCAGGTTGACCCGGATCACGCGCTCGAACAGGTCGATGGACATCTTGCCCTCGCGCCCGACGATCCGCGCGGCAAGGCCGATCCCGGCGCAGTTGACGGCGACGCGGGGCATGCCGCCCCAGGCATCCTGCACCGTGGCAAAGGCAGCCTCGACCGCAGCGGCGTCGCCGACATCGGCCTGCACGCCCAGACCGCCGATGCTGGCGGCGACCGCGCCGGCCTTGGCGCCATCATAATCAAGCACCACGACCTTGGCGCCGCGCCCGGCCAGAAGGCGGGCTGTCGCCTCGCCCAGCCCGCTGCCGCCACCGGTGACCAGTGCGATCTGTCCCTCAAGGCGCATGATGGTTCCCTCCCGAAATCAACCTGCTTATTCGTTACATGACATAACGGTTTAATCTGTCAATCCTTGGCGTGCGCCGGTACGAAAATGGGGGCCAGAAGGCCCCCATTCAGTTCCGTCAGCGCTGCGGTGCATCACGGTATCAAGAACAGCGTGATCGCCGGGAAGGCCACCAGAATCGCCACCCGCACCATGTCCGACAGCACAAAGAACGAGACCGCCTTGTAGGTCGAGGTCATCGGCGTCGCGCGGTCCATGGCGTTGATGATGAACAGGTTCATCCCCACGGGCGGTGTTATCAACCCGGTCTCGACCACGATCAGCACCAGAATGCCGAACCAGATGGCGACGTGTTCCTGCGACATGCCGAAATCGAGCGCCATCATCATCGGGAAGAAGATCGGCACGGTCAGCAGGATCATCGACAGGCTGTCCATGACACAGCCCAGCGCCAGATAGATCAGCAAGATCAGCACCAGCACCATCACCGGGGCCAGCCCAAGGCCGAGCACCCATTCGCTGAGCGCCTGCGGCACCCGCGTGCGGGCCAGAAAGCCGTTATAGAAGGCCGCGCCGAAGACGATGAAGAAGATCATCGCGGTCGAGCGGGCGGTCGAGGTGAAGCTTTCCAGCAGCGTTCTGAAGTTCAGCCCCCGGTTGGCCAGCGCGATCAACCCCGTGCCCAGCGCGCCGACAGCCGCGCCTTCGGTCGGAGTGAAGACGCCGCCATAGATGCCGCCGACCACCGCCAGAAACACCACCAGTACCGGCCAGACCCCCAGCAGCAGGCGGAAGCGGTCGGGCCAGTTGATCCGCTCGGCGGTGCCGGCGCGGTTGGGATAGAGGCGCACATAGATCGAGATGACGATCATGTAGCCGATCGCGGCCAGAATGCCCGGCGCGAAGGCGGCGAGGAACAGCTTGGCGATGTTCTGCTCGGCAAGGATCGCATAGATCACCAGCACGACCGAGGGCGGGATCAGGATGCCCAGCGTGCCGCCTGCGGCCAGCAGGGCGGTCGAGATCCCGCCGTCATAGCCAAAGCGCTTGAGTTCGGGCAGGGCGACGCGGCCCATGGTCGCCGCCGTCGCCAGCGACGAGCCGCAAATCGCGCCGAAGCCCGCGCAGGACGCCACGGCAGCAATGCCGACGCCGCCCTTTCGGTGCCCGACAAAGGCCGCCGCGGCCTTGAACAGCGCCGAGGACATGCCGCCGATGGTGGCGAAATACCCCATCAGCAGAAACATCGGCACCACGGCCAGCGCCTCACTGGCAAAGGTCGAATAGGCCGCATTCTTGAGTTGTGCCAAGGGGATGCGGCTTGAGCCGTCAATGATCCAGTAACCGCAGAAGCCGGTCACGAACATCGACAAGCCGATGGGTACGCGGACAAAGATCAGCCCCAGCAGGACCGGAAAGGACAGGATACCGATTGCGAGGTTGCTCAATGGTCTGCTCCGGCGGCTGAGAGGATGGTGTGTCTGGTGACCGCCTCGGCCACGCGAACAAGCGCCACATAGACGCCAATGGCGGCGGTGATCACGGCGGGCACAAGGGCCGCGGCGTAGTTCCACCACAGGGGATATTGCAGCAGGAACGTCGTCGACCGGCGGCGGGCAAGGGTGTTCATCCCGTCGTAGAGCTGCACCGCAATCAGAACCAGAACGCCCGCGAAAAGGATTTCGATGAACACTTGCAGCCAGCGGCGCTGGTTGTCGCTCAGGCCCGAGGTGAAGACATCCACCGTGGCGTGCCCGGCGGTGATCTGACACCAGCCCAGAAAGCAGAACACGCTGACAGCCAGCCCTGCGACAAGGAATTCATAATCGCCGAAGATCGGCCCGACCCCGGCATCCAGCAGCGACCGCGCGACATCGGGCATGGTTTCCTGCATCCAGGCAGAATGCAGCACATCCGACGCTTCGCGGCCCAGAATGGACAGGCAGAGCATCAGTACCAGCGCTGTCAGCAAGGCACCGCCGACAACTGCCATGGTCCAGGCAAGCCCGTAAAAGATCTTGTGGATCGTCTTGAACATTGTCCCTCTTCCCTGGATGACCGGTTGATCCGGCGTCTTGGGGCCGGCGCGCGGGTCAGACTGCGCTGTCCACGGACCGTTGTCTTGTTTGTGAGAGGGGCGCGGCCTGTCGGCCACGCCCCATCGTCTTTGCGCAATGGATGCCGCTTAGTTCGCAGCCTCGTAGTCAGACATCAGCTGGCGGGCTTCGTCGATCAGGGCCTGACCGTCGATGCCGCGACCGTTCATGTCTTCAACCCAGGTTGCATACAGCGGCTGGACCACCTCCACCCATTCCTGCGCATCGGCTTCGGACACGGTGACGATGTTGTTGCCCAGATCGACAGCGACCTGACGCGCCGGACCGTCAGCATCGGCTTGCGTGCCGCCCGCGAAGATCGAGAACTCGAGCCCCGAGTTGTTGTCGATGACTTCCTGCAGATCGGCGGGCAGCGAATCGTAGGTGTCCTGGTTCATTGCGAACGAGAACGTCAGCACATACAGCGCCGGACCTTCGATTTCGGTGTGGTTGTGCACCAGTTCGGACACGTGCAGCGCCGAGGTCACTTCCCACGGGATCGTCGTGCCGTCGATGACGCCGCGCGACAGGGCCTCGGGCACGCCCGACACTGGCAGACCGACGGCTTCGGCACCCACCAGCGCCAGCAGATCGTTCACGCCACGCGACCCGCCGCGGATTTTCATCCCTTGCAGATCGGACGGGTGCACGATCGGGCGGTTGGTGTGGAACATGCCCGGGCCGTGAACCCACATGGCCAGCATGTGCACGCCGGCGAAATCTTCCTGCATGTGCTCTTCATACATCGTCCACAGCGCGGACGAGGCAGCGCGGGCATCCGACACCATGAACGGCAGTTCGAACACTTCGGTCTGCGGGAAGCGGCCCGGCGTGTAGCCGTTCACCGTCCAGATGATGTCGGCAATGCCGTCCATCGCCTGATCCATCAGTTCCGGCGGGGTGCCGCCCAGCGCCATCGAGGCGTAACGCTCGATCTCGATCCGGCCGCCCGAGTCGCGCTCGACGTTGTCAGCCCAGACATCCAGCACGTCCCGCGGGACGTTGGCCTGCGCCGGCAGGAACTGGTGCATGCGCAGGGTGAATTCCTGCGCCGTCGCAGCCCCGGTGGTCAGCGCCGCAATTGCGGTCGCCCCCATGAGGCCGAGAAGCGTGGTACGTTTCGTCATGTGATCTCCTCCCTAGAGTCTCAGATGGCACTATCTTGCATCAGATTGCACAAGAAGCATTTTGTTGCCAATACTTGTTGGCACAAGTCGCCGTTTCAGGCGAATACTAATTTCGCTCCCGGGCATAAGTTTGTGCTATTTCCTGCACAAACCCGGGACTTGGTTACTCGGCATCCGGCTGCTGCGACGGGTGCGCCGCCGCAAAGGCAGGATGCGTATCGCAGGCGGCGGCAATCTCGGTAAGGCGGGGCATGGCGCTGGTATCAACCTTGAAGCGTTTGGCCGAAAAAAACTGAGGAATCAGATAGATCTCGGCCATGCCCGGCGCGTCGCCAAAGGCAAAGCGGGTGGGCGGGCGTTTGGCCAGAAGGGCCTCGCAACTGGCCAGACCCTCGCCGATCCAGCGCTGGCACCAGGCCTCTTTGCCGTCTGGCCCCTGGCCATAAGCGGTTTCAAGATACTGCAAGGTCCGCAGGTTCTGCAGCGGATGGATTTCGCAGGCGATCACCGCACAGAAAGCCCGCACCGCCGCCCGCTCTGCCGCATCCTGCGGCAACAGGCGCGGCTCGGGATGCGTTTCGTCCAGCCATTCCAGAATCGCGGGTGATTGGGTCAGCACCAGCCCGTCCACCTCAAGCGTCGGCACCAGCCCTTGCGGGTTCAGCGCACGGTATGCTGCCGACTTCTGCTGCCCGCCATCCTTGACCAGATGCACCGGTACGAACGCGGGCGTCAGGCCCTTGAGGTTGAAGGCAATGCGGCAACGATAGCTGGAAGAGCTGCGGAAATAGCCGTGAAACCGCATCATTCGGCGGCCCCCAGCGTCAGGCTGATCGGCTCGAGCCCGTCGATGCCACCGGTGATCGCATCCCCGGCCACCACCGGGCCGACGCCTGCGGGCGTGCCGGTCAGGATGATGTCGCCCGGTTGCAGGTGATAGTAATGCGACAGGTGGCTGATGACCTCGGCCGGCGACCAGACCATATCGTCCAGCGTGGCGTCCTGCCGGGTGGTGCCGTTGACCTCCAGATGGATGCGCCGTCCGGCCAGCGCGAAGCCTGCCGCCGGGGTGAGCGTGGTCAGCACTGCCGAACCCTCGACATCCTTGCCCAGATCCCACGGGCGGCGGTTGTCCTTGCCGTCTTGCTGGCGGTCACGCCGCGTCATGTCCAGCCCGCAGCCATAGGCGAAGATCGCGGCCTCGGCCTGCGCCAGATCGGCCTTGAACACGGCGTCACCGACAGCGACGACCAGCTCCATCTCATAGTGGAAATCCGAGGTGCCCGGCGGATAGGGCCGTGTTTCGCCCGACAGACACACCGCCGAGACCGCCGATTTGGTGAAATACCACGGCGCCTCACGGTCCACGGTGCCGCCCATTTCGGCGGCGTGCGCCTCATAGTTGCGGCCCACGCAGAAGATGCGCGACACGGGATATTCGGCCGCCTGCCCCAGCACCTTGAGGCTGCGCACGGGCGCGGGTGTAAACAGATACTGGGTCATCTGGCCGGGTCCTTATCGGTGCCCGTCGCGCGGGCGGTCATGGCGGCAGGCCACGTGGCAGTGGCCCCGCGCCGCGGTGGCGGCGTGCCCTGTTGTGGCATGTCCTGATCCGGCAGAAAACACCGGCTCATGCCCCGGTCAGAGGCAAGCGGATGAGCGCGCCCAACTGTGCCATACGATTCGCCCTCCTCAACGCCCGATAAAGGAAGTGTGCTAACAATTAGTCCACTTGTCAAACGCCATCGCTTGTCTATCCTGCGCTCATGTCCGTGATCCAAACCATGCCGGGCCATCTGATCCGGCGCCTGAACCAAATATCCGTGTCGATCTTCCAGGCCCGCATCGCCGAGCTGGGGCTGGATTTGACGCCGGTGCAATTTGCCGCGCTGGCGTCGCTGCGCGACAATCCCGGCATTGATCAGGCGACGCTGGCCGGGTTGATTGCGCATGACCGCGTGACGATGGGCGGCGTGATCGATCGGCTGCAGGCCAAGGGGCTGGTTCTGCGCATGGTGAACAGCAAGGATCGCCGCGCTCGGCAGGTATCGCTGACCCTTGAGGGGCGCGCGCTGATCGACCGGTTGTTGCCCGAGATCGACGCGATTCAGACCGACATCCTGTGCGGGCTGAACCCTGAGGAACAGGTGCAGTTCACCGCCCTGGCGACCAAGGCGATGCTGGCCGCCAACGAGCGCAGCCGCGCGCCGATGCGGCCCCGGGATGAGGCCCCCCACGATCAGGACAAGGCGATCCGGCGATCCAGATTGAGTGACGCAAGAAACCGCTGGTCATGGCTGACCACCACCAGCGCACCGTCAAAGCTGGTCAGCGCGACCTCAAGCGCCTCGGTTGCGTCCAGATCCAGATGATTGGTCGGCTCGTCCAGTATCAGCAGCCCGGGCGGCTGTTCCCCACCCAGCGCACAGGCCAACCCGGCGCGCAGACGCTGACCGCCGCTGAGCGTGCCGACCCGCTGCAAGGCATCGCCCGCGCGGAACAGAAACCGCGCGAGCGTGGCACGGATCTGGGTTTCATCGGCTGTGGGGTTGAGGCGTTTGAAGCCGTCGCGCAGGGTTTCATCGGGATTGAGCAGGCTCACGGTCTGATCCAGCAGCGCATGGGGAACACGGCGGTGGATCTGACCGGCGGCGGGTTGCAGTGCCCCCGTGATCAGCGCCAGCAACGTCGATTTCCCGCTGCCATTTGCCCCGGTGATCGCCACCCGCTCGGGCCCGGTCAGCTGGAACGACACATCGCGGATTACCGGGCGCGCCGGGTCATGCCCGCCGGTGACGCCCTGCACCTGCAGCACCACCTTGTCGCGCGGCAGGCCCGTCGGCGGCAGGTCCATGCGCAGCGGCTGGAGGATTTCGATGCGGGACCGTGCGGCCTCGCTGGCCTCGGCCACCGCCGACGCGCGGGCATCGCGCAGGCGGGCATTCGCGCCGCCGCTCGACTCTGCGCGCTCTTGCGCCCGGTCCATCAGGATCTTCGGCTGCCCGCCCGCCGCCCGCCCCCGCTTGCCCGCACCATCCTTGCGCGCCTTGCGCTCGGCGGCTTGCCGGGCGCGGCGCGCGGCTTCGTCCTGCGCGCGCGACGCAGTTGCCAGATCCTGCGCCGCCGCGCTCAGCTCGATGTCCTTGCGGGCGCGGTAATCGGTGTAATTCCCGCCAAACCGCGCCGCGCCCAGCGTGGTCAGTTCGACGATGGCATCCATCCGGTCCAGCAGCGCGCGGTCATGGCTGACCACGATCGCCGCCCCGGACCAGCCTGCCAGCAGGTCCAGCACGGCCTGCCGCCCCTCCGCGTCAAGGTTGTTGGTCGGCTCGTCCAGCAGCAACACCGCCGGCGCGTCAAACACCGCCGCCGCCAGCGCCGCCCGCGTCCCCTGCCCGCCGCTGAGACTGTCCAGCGGCATGTCCGGCGCGACAGCCAGCCCGCAGCGCAGCAAGGCAGCGTCGATGCGGGACGGCAGCGTCCAGTCAGCCTCGGCCAGCTCGTCAGCGCTGGCCTCGCCCGCCTCGGCCCGGTCCAGCAGGGCCAAGGCGTCGCGGGCGCCGAAGAGGTCGGCGAGGGTTTCTCCGGGCGCAAAGCTCTGGCGCAGCAGCGCGGCGCGGCCCGTAACCTGCACCGTGCCCGACACCGGCACCAGCGCGCCGGCAATCAGCCGCAGCAGCGTGCTTTTGCCGGTGCCATTGCGGCCGACAAGTCCGGTGCGTTCAGCGCCGAAGGACAGGGAAAGATCGGTGAAAAGCGCGGTCCCCTCAGGGGTGGACCAGCTCAGACGGGACAGGGTGACAGACATGGACAGGCTCGCGGTTCGTGATCGGTTGGGCGATGACGGCGCGATGTTGGTCCATGGTGAAGTCTCCGTTTGGTGGCGCGTTATCTAAACCTTGCCCCGCGCAGATCAAGGGAAAGCACCCCCGCGCCCAAAGATTTCTTGACAGGTGGGGATTCCCCCGGCATCCCTAAATGAAACATGAATCATCGTTCATGTTTATGACAGGGAGGAAACGATGAGACTGATGTTAAGCGCCGCGTTCATCGCGCTCGCCACCGCACCCGCCGTGGCCGATGAGATCCGCATTGCCCATATCCACGATTCCACCGGCGCGCTCGAGGCCTATGCCGCGCAAAGTCAGACCGGGCTGCTGCTGGGGATCGAATACGCCACCCAAGGCACCATGCAGATCGACGGTCATGATCTGGTGGTGACCGAATACGACAGCCAGCTGCGCCCCGATCTGGGCCGCGCGCTGCTGGCGCAGGCCTTTGGCGACGATGATGCGCATATCGCCGTGGGGCCGACCTCGTCGGGCGTGGCACTGGCCATGCTGCCGGTCGCCGAGGAATACGAGCGCATCCTGCTGGTCGAGCCCGCCGTGGCGGACTCGATCACCGGGTCCGAATGGAACCGCTACATCTTCCGCACCGGGCGCAACTCCAGCCAGGACGCCATCTCGAACGCCATCGCGCTGGGGCAAGAGGGCGTTGTGGTCGCCACGCTGGCGCAGGATTATGCCTTTGGCCGTGACGGCATCGCCGCCTTCCGCGAGGCGCTGGCCGATACCCCCGCCCAGCTGGTGCACGAGGAATACGTGCCCACCGACACCACCGATTTCACCGCCGCTGCCGAGCGTATCTTCAACGCGCTGCAAGAGCACGAGGGCGACCGCCGGTTGTTCGTGATCTGGGCCGGGGGCGGCAACCCGATGGGCCGCATTCAGGCGATGGACCCGTCGCGTTTCGGCATCCAGCTGGCCACCGGCGGCAACATCCTGCCCGCGATGGTCGGCTACCGCGACTTCCCGGGCATGGAGGGCGCGACCTATTACTACTATGAAATCCCGCAGAACCCGGTGAACGACTGGCTGGTCGAACAGCACATGGCCCGCTTCGGCACCCCGCCGGACTTCTTCACCGCCGGCGGCATGGCCTCGGGCATCGCGGTTGTCGAGGCTTTGCGCGCCACCGGCGGCTCGACCGACACCGAAGAGCTGATCGCGGCCATGGAAGGCATGCATTTCGAGACCCCCAAAGGCGAGATGTGGTTCCGGGCCGAGGACCATCAGGCGATGCAGTCGATGTACCACTTCCGCATCCGGGTCGAGGATGACGTGGAATGGGCGATCCCCGATCTGGTGCGTGAGATCACGCCGGACATGATGGATATCCCGATCCGCAACCAGTGATCTGACCCGATTTCGCCTCCCGGGGGCGGCCGCCCGCGCCGCCGCCCCCCTCATCATCTGTCTCTAAATATCCCCGCCGGAGGCATCCGCCGCGCGCCACAGGCGACCGGCCCGGCCCGTGCATCTGTCAACCCCAGGAGCCCCCATGCAGCCCTCGCTTGTCACCAAGGATCTGACCGTGCGCTTTGGCGGCCATGTCGCCGTGGACCATGTGAGCTGCGCCTTCACCCCCGGCCAGCTGACCGCCATCGTCGGGCCGAACGGCGCGGGCAAGACCACGTATTTCAACCTGATCTCCGGTCAGATCCGCGCCACTTCGGGCCGTGTCGAGCTGCTGGGGCAGGACATCACCCGCCTGCCCGTCGCCGCCCGGACCGAGGCGGGACTGGGCCGCGCCTTCCAGCTGACCAACCTCTTCCCGCGCCTGACGGTGCTGGAAAACGTCCGTCTGGTCGTGCAGGCGCGCGAGCGGCGCGGGTTCAATCTGTGGACCATGGCGATGGGCCACCGCGACCTGATCGCCGAGGCCGAAGCGGTGCTCGACCGCGTGCGCCTGACCGCGCTGGCGCATCAGACCGTCAGCGCGCTCAGCCACGGCGATCAGCGCAAGCTCGAGGTGGCGGCGATGATCGCGCTCAAGCCCCGTGTCTTCATGTTCGATGAACCCACTGCCGGCATGTCGGTCGAAGAAGCGCCGGTCATTCTGGACCTGATCGCCGGGATCAAGGCGCAAGCCGACACCACCATCCTGCTGGTCGAACACAAGATGGACGTGATCCGCTCGCTGGCCGACCGGATCATCGTTCTGCACAACGGCGCGCTGGTGGCCGATGGCGCGCCGGCAGAGGTGATGGCCTCGGATGTCGTGCAAGAGGCCTATCTGGGCAAGGAACTGACCGATGTCTGACCCGATCCTGTCCCTGCGCGACGTCAAGACCGACATTGCACAATACCACATCCTGCACGGCGTCAGTTTCGACGTGCCGCGCGGCGGGGTGACCATGCTGCTGGGCCGCAACGGCGCGGGCAAGACCACGACGCTGCGCACGATCATGGGTCTGTGGAAGCCCCATGCCGGGGAAATACTGCTCGACGGCGCGGCCATCAACGGCCAGACCCCGTCGCAGATCGCCCGGCGCGGCATCGGTTTCGTGCCCGAGGATATGGGCATCTTTTCCGACCTCACGGTCGAGGAAAACATCCGCCTCGCCGCGCTCACCGGCGCGCCCAACCCTGAGCGGCTGCACTGGATTTTCGGCGCCTTTCCCGCGCTGAAAACCTTCTGGCACTCGGCGGCGGGCACGCTGTCGGGCGGGCAAAAGCAGATGCTGTCCGTCGCCCGCGCGATGGTGGAAGAGCGCGAACTCTATCTGATCGACGAACCGTCCAAGGGCCTCGCCCCCGCCATCGTCGCCACACTGGCGCGCGCGCTCAAGGATCTCAAGGCGCGCGGCGCCTCGATCTTGATGGTCGAGCAGAACTTCTCGCTCGCCCGCGCCTTGGGCGATCACGTCGTGGTCATGGATGACGGCAAGATCATCTGGACCGGCGCGATGGCCGATCTCAAAGCCGACGCCTCCCTGCAAGAACGCCTGATGGGCCTGAAAATGGAGCACGCATGAGCGCGCAATCCCCGGGCGCTGCGCCCAGCCACGCCCCCACCATCACCCGCCTGCCGCTGTCCGAGCGGATGAAACCCTGGCTGCCCTATCTGCTGGTGCCGGTGCTGATGGTGCTGGGGTATTTCGCCATCGACTCAAGCAGCTCATGGCTGACGCTGACCGTCTCGGGTCTGGCCATGGGGATGATGATCTTCGTCATCGCCTCGGGCATGACGCTGGTCTTCGGGCTGATGGACGTCATCAACTTCGGCCACGGCGCGTTCATCTCGTTCGGCGCTTTCGTCGGCACCTCGGTGCTGCTGGCACTCGGCACGATGACCGGCGCACCCTCGCTATTGCTCAACCTTCTGGCCATCACCGGTGCCGTGATGGCCGCCATGGTCGTCACCGGCGGCATCGGCTTTGCGTTTGAGCGCTTCATCGTGCGCCCGGTCTATGGCTCGCACCTCAAGCAGATTCTGGTGACAATGGGCGGGCTGATCGTGGCCGAACAGCTGATCTACGTGATCTGGGGCGGGCATGAGATCGTCATCGCCCGGCCCGAAACGCTCAAGGGCGCGATCACCTTTGCAGGCGCGGCGCTGGAGAAATACCGGCTGGTTGCGGTGGCCGTCGGGCTGGTGGTGTTCCTGTCGCTGCGCGCCGTACTGCGCCGCACCAAGCTGGGGCTGATCGTGCGCGCCGGGGTCGAAAACCCCGAGATGGTGCAGGCGCTTGGCTACAACATCACCCGCGTGTTTGTCGGCGTGTTCGTCACCGGCTCGGCGCTGGCTGGCCTCGGCGGGGTGATGTGGGCGCTCTATCAGGAGGTGATCACCGCCCATATGGGCAACGAGATCATGATCCTTGTCTTCATCGTGGTGATCATCGGCGGGCTCGGCTCGGTCGAAGGCTGCTTTATCGGCGCGCTGACCGTGGGTCTGGTGCAGAACTACGCCGCCTTTCTGGAACCCAAACTGGCGCTGATCTCAAACATCGCGCTGATGGTGGCGATCCTGATGTGGCGGCCCATGGGCATGGTCCCTGTGGTAAAGGCGAAATAAATCATGCGGCTTCTCTCAGGCGATCCCCCCAAAAGCATCGTGCTCTCGGTGCTGCTGCTCGCGGTGCTGGTGGCACTGGCCTTTGCCCCCTTCCTGTTCCCCGGCTCACGGTCCTTGGAGACGGCAGCGCGGATCTGCATCTTCATCGTGCTGGTCGCCAGCTATGATCTGCTGCTGGGCTATGGCGGCATCGTCAGCTTTGCCCATACGATGTTCTTTGGCATGGGCGCGTATGGCGTCGCCATCGCCACCGACCGGATGGGCACCGGCTATGGCGCGCTCATGCTGGGTGCGCTGGCGGGCATGACGGTGGCGGGCGTTGTGGCGCTGCTGGTGGCGCTGCTGTCGCTGCGCGTGCGGGCGATTTTCTTTGCGATGATCACCCTCGCTATTGCATCGGCCGTGGCGGTGCTGGTCAGCCAGCTGTCGGGCTTTACCGGCGGCGAGGATGGCATGAACATCCGCATCCCGCGCGAACTGACCCCGGCCTTCCGGCTGGGCGAGGTCTTCGGCACGCAGATCACCGGCAAGATCCTCAACTATTACGTGGTGTTTTTCGCCTGTCTGGCGTTGTTCCTCTTGATGCTCAGGATCGTGAATTCACCGTTCGGCCGCGTCCTGCAAGCGATCCGCGAGAACGCCTTCCGCGCCGAGGCCATCGGCTACCGCGTCGTGCTCTACCGCGCCATGGCCACCTGCCTGTCGGCGATGATCGCCGCGCTCGCGGGATCGCTGTTCGCGCTCTGGCTGCGCTATGTCGGCCCGGCAACAACGCTGGGCATGGAGATCATGATGGACATCCTGCTGATCGTGGTGATCGGCGGCATGGGCACGATGTACGGGGCGGTGGTCGGCACGGCGATCTTCGTGCTGGCGCAGAACTACCTCAAATCGCTGATGGGCGGCCTGTCCGAGGCCACCGCCTCGCTGCCGCTGATCCCCGACCTGCTCAGCCCCGACCGCTGGCTCTTGTGGCTGGGGGTGCTGTTCATCCTCTCGGTCTATTTCTTCCCCACCGGCATCGTCGGACGGCTCAGGGGCACCCGGTGACACCGGCCACGGCGCTGCACCGCTGGGGCGCGGGCGCGCCGGTAATCCTGCTGCACGGCTGGACAATGACCGGCGACGTCTGGGCCCCGGTGGCCGAGCGGCTGAAGGGCGAAAGCTTCGCCCCCGACCTGCCCGGCCACGGGGCAACGACGGGATACGCGCCCAGCGTGGAGGGCGGCGTGGCGCAACTGCGCGACCTGATCGCTGACCAGGGGCTGCAAGAGGCCACGCTGGTCGGCTGGTCACTGGGCGCGCTGATCGGCTGGTCGTATCTCGCACAGGGCGGCACCGGCATCGCCCGCATGGTCTCGCTCGACATGTCGCCCTGCCCGCTGCCCGCGCCCGGCTGGGACTTTCCCATGCGCGGCCAAAACGCCGGGAAAGCCGCCCGAGGCGCCACCCGCTTCCGTCGGGACTGGCCCGCGGCCGCCCCTGCCATCGCTCAGGGCATGTTCGCCCGGCCGGAAGGCTGCGCGCTGATGTCCCGCGCGCATGCGGAAACCCGCATCCGCGCCCAGAACCCCGACGCGATGACCCGTTTCTGGACCTCCCTGACCATGATCGACCTGCGCCTGTCGCTGACCGCCATCCGCCAGCCCCTGCTCGCCCTCCACGGCGCGCAAAGCCGCGTCTACCCTCCCGCGACCGGCCACTGGATCGCGCAACACGCCCCGTCGGGCCGCGCCCTTGTCCTGCCCGGCTGCGGCCACGCCCCCAATCTCGAAGACCCCGCCGCCACGGCCACCGCCATCGCCCGTTTCCAAAGCGCGGCATAGCCGGAAACCCCGGGGGGATTTTCCATCCCCCGGCCCCCCTGGAGGATATTTGCCGAGCAAAGAGGGCCCTTAACAAAAGGTTAACCACCGTTCTTTGCTCTCTAAATATCCTCGGGGGTGAATTCGGCCTTGGCCGAAGAGGGGCTGAAAGCCCCCTGACGCGCGCCGCGCACGCGGCGCTTAAAAGGCGTGCGGCGCAGCCGCTCCGCGAGATCCCTCAGGCAGTGACGTCCCGCGCGAGTACCAGCGCGCGGCCTTCGCAGATCAGTGTTCCATCCGCGCTGTGACAGGTCGTCCGCAAATCGACGAGGTGTTTTTCGGGCCGCACACGGGTGATTTCCACGCGCGCGGTCAGCGTGGTGTCGATTGCGGCACGACCCGTGAAGGCGAGGCTTTGTTTGAGGTAATTCGTGCCAGCCCCCGGCAGCCTGACCCCCAGCAGAAACGAGAACAGCGCGGCGATCAGCGGTTCGGGGACGTGGTCGGGCAGCGCGCTGCCGGTGAGGGCGGCGAAATCGGCCATGTCTTGCGCGGTGTAGCGGCGGGTGGTTTCGGCGACATCACCGGCTTTCATGCCAGCACCGCCGTGCCCTGAAAGCAGACCGCGCGGTCAGCCGCGCGCGTGGCGGTCATGATCAGCCCGTCCGCGCCATCGTCCAGACGCAAGACCAGTCCCTCACCCGCATAGGCCGGGTTCGGGAACATCATGTCCTGAGACACATAGGCCACACCCGGGCGGGCATCGCGCACCATCGCCCAGAGCTTGGCATACACCAGCATCCCGTGGCTGACCGTACGCCCAAAGCGGGTCCGCGCGCTGAAAGCAGGGTCTACGTGGATCGGGTTATCGTCACCCGAGATCCGGGCGAAGGCGTCGAATTCGGCCTGTGTTGGTGTCCAGTGTGCTTCGATCATGGCACCAGCTTCCGCAGCTCGGGCTTGCGCACCTTGCCCGCAGCCGTGCGGGGGAAATCGGTCACGACATGGAAGGCTTTGGGCAGTTTGTACCCCGCCAGCCTTTCGCGCAGCCAGCCGGTCAGTGCGCAAGGGTCTACCGGATGCCCGGGCCGGGCGATCAGGAACGCAACGCCGCTCTCGCCCCATGTCGCATCGCTGACCCCGATCACGGCGGCGTCCAGCACCGACGGGTGGGTGATCAGCACCTTCTCCACCTCGGCCGGATAGACGTTCTCGCCGCCCGAGATGTACATATCCTTGATCCGGTCGATGATGCGGTAATAACCGTCGCTGTCGCGCTCGGCCACATCGCCGGATTTCAGCCAGCCGTCCACCGTAAAGCTTGCCGCCGTCGCGCCCGGGTTGTCCAGATACCCCGGCGTCACCGTGGGTCCGCGCAGCAACAACTCGCCCGCGCCCGGCTGGCCGTCGGCCACGCCGTCGAGCCGCGCCTCGGTCATCATCTGCGGTTTGCCCACCGATCCGATCCTGGTGATCGCCGCCGCGCGGTCGATCAGGAAGCCGGTCGGCCCGGTCTCGGTCATGCCGAAGCCGTTGCAGATCACCGCGCCGCGGTCAGCAAAGAAGCGGATCGTGGCCTCGGGCAGCGCCGCACCGCCGCAGGCCCAGCCGCGCAGGCGCGACAGGTCGATGCCCGACAGATCCATGTGCATCAGCGCCTGATAAATCGCGGGGACGCCGAAAAACTGCGTCACCGCGCCTTGGGAGATCAGCGCCACCAGCGCCTGTGCGTCGAACTTGCGCAGCACCAGCGACGATCCGCCCCACAGGAAGATCGGCAGGGTAAACAGGTTGATCCCGCCGGTGTGGAACAGCGGCAGGAAATTGAGCGTGCGGTCCTCGGCCACCAGCCCCATCGCCTGCGCGATGTTCATCGCATTCGCGACCACCATGCGCGGTGTCTGGATCACCGCCTTGGGCGTCCCCGTGGTGCCCGAGGTGAAGAGCACGTACCACGGCTGCTCGTCATCCACCTGCACGGGATCCAGCGCGGGGCCATCCGGGATCTCCAGCGCCATGACCGGCACGCCCAGCGCGGCGGCGGGTTCGGCAAAGGTTTCGTCGTGCAGCACAAGTGTGCAGTTGACGCTACCCAGCACCGGCTTCAGCTCGGCCACCGGCTGACGCCAGTTGAGCGGGGCAAGGATCAGCCCGGCCTTTTGACAGGCAAAGAGCGCCACGAAGAACTCGGGCCGGTTGTGGCACAGGATCGCCACGCGGGCCCCGCGCGGCACGCGCGCCAGCAGTGCAGCCCCCAGCCGGGCGGCGGCGGCATCGACGCGGGCAAAGCTCCACGCATCGCCCGTCTCATGATCCCGGAACGCCAATGCATCCGGCGTCAGCTGCGCGCGGCGGGCGGCAAGGTCGGGGATCAGGCCCATCGCGTCACCGTCGCCCGCTTCATGGTCTCAGCCCACGTTCCAGCATGTCGAACACCTCGGTCACCAGCGCATCGGGATCGACCTCACTCTCCCAGATCGCGAAGCGTTCGCCCAGCGTCACGGCCATGCCCATCAACGCCCAGGCGCGGACCTCGGCGTCGCCGTCGCGGATTTCCCCTTCGTGCGCGGCGGCGGCGAGGTTCTGGGCATAGCCGCGCGCAAAGGTGGTGTAATAGGCGCGGTAGGCGTCGGGGGCGACGAAACGCGCCTCCATGACGATGTTATACAGCGCCGGACGTTCCGCCACGAAGCTGAGAAACGCGCGCAACCCCCGGCGTTCGGCGGTAAGGCGGTCGGGGGCATCGGCGACAGCATCGGCCAGAAAGCCGCGGGTCAGCTTGCCCATTTCCAGCACCAGTTCGCGAAACACCTCGTCCTTGGACTGAAAGTAGATATAGAACGTCCCCTGAGCGATCCCGGCACGGCGGGTGATGTCCGCGATCGAGGCGGCTGCAAAGCCGACCTCGCCGATCACTGCCTCGGCCGCCTTGATCAGCGAGTCGCGCGTGTCCTGCCCGCGCCGTGTGCGGGGTTTGGGGGTGCGCGGGCGGACAGGTGCCGGGCGGTTGGGGCTGGCCTCGGGCATGGGCGCTCCTGAAACATGAATCATTCGTCATATTGAGACCCGTCAGGAAACTGTCAAGAAATTTCCCCTGCCCGCGCCAGAACCCATGCTACGCTTCCTCTCGCCGATTCTGCACGGGAGAGAGCGATGGGCGGACAGGTGACGGTGCTTGCAGCCACCAGCAAGGGATTGTTTCTGGTCGACTCGGACGAAGCGCGCAAGGACTGGACGCTGTCCGGGCCGTTCTGCGACGGCTGGCCGGTCGCCCATGCGCTTGGCGATCCGCAGACCGGCACGATCTGGGCCGCGGCGGGCGGCGAGTGGCAGGGGTCGGCAGTTTTCCGATCCCATGATCACGGGGCCAGCTGGACGCATGCGATGCTGGCCAATGGCCATATGGACGTGATGCTGGCGCAGAACGAAGACTTTCGCAAAATGCTGGGACGCGGGCCGGGCCCGGACGCACCGTTCAAGGGCGAGATCACCGCGCTCTGGGCCTTGGGCCGGGTGGGCGACACGCTTTATGCCGGGGCAAAACCGGCGGCGCTGTACGCCAGTCATGACAACGGCGACAGCTGGCAGCGGGTGCAGGGGCTGTCTGATCACCCCTCGGCCGACAGCTGGGAGCCGGGCGGCGCGGGGTTGGTGCTGCACACCATTCTGGGCGAGGGCGAGAAGCTGCTGGTCGGCATCTCGTCCGCCGGGGTTTTCGCCAGCGAGGACGGCGGCGCGACTTGGGAACGGCGCAACCGGCGCACCAACCTGTCCGCCACGCCGCACCCGGTCACCGGCCAATGCGAATCCGATATTGGCCTGTGCGTGCATAACATCACGCGCAGCGCGGACGGACAGACGCTGTATATGCAAAACCACACCGGCGTGTTCCGCAGCCGCGATGAGGGGCGCAGCTGGGATGAGATTAGCGATGGGTTGCCGTCAAAGTTCGGCTTCCCCGTTGCGGCCCACCCAAGCGACCCGG